>NZ_BAJY01000004.1 GCF_000613945.1 Prevotella falsenii DSM 22864 = JCM 15124 | reverse complement strand
TTACCTCTATAATTGTTTTATAATATGAAAAAATGGGATAAACTTAAGAAATATTGGCTCGTTTTCGTCAGAAAGTTGTACCTTTGTTCCCATATTGATTTATAAAAACTAATTTGTATTATGGTTAAAATCACTTTCCCGGATGGTTCTGTTCGCGAGTATGAACAGGGCGTAACCGGACTTCAAATCGCAGAGAGTATTTCACCGGCTCTCGCCCGCAACGTTGTATCTTGCGGGGTTAATGGTGTAACAACCGAGTTAAACCGTCCTATTAACGAGGACGCAACTATAGCTCTGTATAAGTTTGAGGACGAAGAAGGAAAGCACACGTTCTGGCATTCTTCGGCTCACTTGCTTGCAGAGGCATTGAAAGAACTCTATCCCGGTATTCAGTTCGGCTTCGGTCCTGCTATCGAAAACGGCTTTTTCTACGATGTACAAACCGCTGACGGACAAGTTATATCGGAAAACGACTTACCGAAGATTGAGCAGAAAATGCTCGAATTGGCAAAGAACGACTCTAAAATCGTTCGTCGTGAAGTATCAAAGGCTGACGCTATAAAAGAGTTTACCGCCGATGGACAAGAGTATAAGGTGGAGCACATCGTCGAAGACCTCGAAGATGGCACTATTTCAACTTATTCGCAAGGCAATTTCACCGACCTTTGCCGCGGTCCTCACCTTATGTCTACGGGCGCAATCAAAGCCGTTAAGCTTACAAGCGTGGCCGGTGCCTTCTGGCGTGGCGACGCAAAGAGCGACCAGCTGACACGTATTTACGGTATCACCTTCCCCAAGAAGAAGATGCTCGACGAGTATCTCGTAATGTTGGAGGAGGCAAAGAAGCGCGACCACCGCAAGATAGGTAAGGAAATGGAACTCTTTATGTTCTCGGAACGAGTTGGAAAGGGTCTTCCCATCTGGTTGCCGAAGGGCACACAGCTCCGTCTCCGCTTGCAAGAGGTGCTCCGTAAGCTGCAACGACCATACAATTATCAAGAAGTTATCACCCCGGGAATTGGTGGAAAGAACCTTTATGTTACGTCCGGGCACTATGCTCACTACGGTAAGGACGCCTTCCAGCCCATTCAGACACCTGAAGAAGGTGAGGAATATATGCTCAAACCGATGAACTGCCCTCACCATTGCGAAATTTTTGCATACAAGCCACGCTCTTATAAAGACCTTCCGCTGCGTATTGCAGAGTTCGGAACAGTGTTCCGGTACGAGAAAAGTGGCGAATTGCACGGCTTAACCCGCGTTCGCACCTTCACACAAGACGATGCTCACCTCTTCGTGCGCCCCGAACAAGTAAAGAAAGAGTTTGAAGATGTCATCGATATTATTCAAAAAGTGTTTGTAACATTCGGCTTTGACAACTACGAAGCACAGATTTCGCTCCGTGACCCTGCCGATAAAGAAAAGTATATCGGCTCTGATGAGATATGGGAAGAAAGCGAACGCGCCATCAAAGAAGCGTGCGAGGAGAAAGGACTTAATGCAAAGGTCGAGATTGGCGAAGCTGCGTTCTATGGTCCGAAGCTCGATTTCATGGTGAAAGATGCCATCGGACGTCGTTGGCAGTTGGGTACTATCCAAGTAGACTACAATTTGCCCAACCGATTTAAATTGGAATATACGGCAGAAGACAACACGAAGCAGACGCCTGTGATGATTCACCGTGCGCCGTTCGGTTCGTTAGAGCGTTTCACGGCTGTGCTCATTGAACACACTGCAGGGCATTTCCCATTATGGCTGACACCCGACCAAGTTGCCATTCTTCCTATTTCAGAGAAGTATAACGAATATGCAAAAGAAGTCCGGCAGTTCTTTGATGCCAACGGTGTGCGCGCTTTGTTAGACGACCGCAACGAGAAGATAGGGCGTAAGATACGCGACAACGAGTTGAAGCGTATTCCTTATATGGTAATTGTAGGCGAAAAAGAAATGGCAGACGGCTTGGTTTCTATGCGCCAACAAGGTGGTGGCGAGCAAGCAACAATGAGTAAGGAAGACTTTGTACAGCGCATTCAGAACGAAGTAGCCGGACAACTGAAGAACTTAGACTGATTTTCTGTTACCTATTTATAATAGGTGCAAAATCATTAGGAATTGACATAAGTATCCAATCGAGGTACAAACTCCCAAGGGCTTTATTGATTCATCAATATTGTTTCAGGAGTTTGTACCTCGATTTTTTATATTTATATTGTACCGGAATACCACACATTGCAAATATTTTTCTCGGTTCGGTAGAGTTTTATCAGCTATTATTCCCTTTTGTTGTTTAACCTCAATCGGTCATTAGTTTGAGGTAGGTCTTATATAAAAACCATGATGGTTTTGTAAAGATAATTCTGAAGAAAAATGATAATTTCGATTTGGCGTTGCGAAACCGTAGGTTTTGCGATGTAAAACCTACGCTTTTACCGTGCAAAACCTACGGTTTCGCAACGCCAAACAATAGGTTTTGCAACGCATTGATAATAAGTTGGTTACGCAACAGATATTCTTGTGAAAAATATTTACGTTTTTATGGGCTTATTTTCGCCTATGCAATAACATTTGGAGGCGATACAGTGAGAACTTACCCCCCAATCTTTCTAATGGCCGATTGGGGTTTAAAAAGTTCCGATTTTAGTAGAAATTATAGATGTTAAGCAAGAAGGAGAGGGGGCTGAACGAAACAACAGATTGCAGATACCGAAGTTTCGGAATTGCAATCTGTTGTTGTTGGGTTTGGTAAGTATCAGGTTGTATGGCTGTGCGTTGTAACAACCATATACGTCATGCGCTGTTCCTTTAGGGTTCCATACTTGGTATTGCGTCCGCATTGCCGGCATCTGCGGTGCCGTTGCCTTCGAGTTTTTCTTTCAGGAAGTCGAGCATCAGGCGGACAGCCTTATTGGTGGCAATGGCAAGATTGATGTCGCGCCCGAAGTCTTCGGTGAGTTTAAACGTTCTTACTTCATCTTTGTCGCCGTAACCAATCCATACTGTGCCGATGGGAGCATCGGATGTGCCACCGCTTGGCCCTGCTGTTCCTGTTACGGAGATGGCATAATCCACTTGCAAAGTGTTGATAGCACCGCTCACCATCTGTCGTGCCACTTCCTCGCTGACGGCTGTGTGTTCGTGCAAAGTCTCGGCAGAAACACCGAGCAACTGTGTTTTAACTTCATCGGAGTACGACACAATTCCGCCCTTGAAATAGTTTGATGCACCGGGAATGGCGATAATGGTTTCGCTAACACGGCCGCCCGTGCAGCTTTCGGCTGTTCCGAGCGTGTAGCCCGATGCGTAGAGTAGGTCGCCTATCTGGCGTGATAATATTCTGCTTTCAAATTCCATAGTCGTTTATTTCTATTCAAATGTAACCTTACTGAATGCGGGCAAGTCGATGGTAGCAAACTTGCCGTCGCGATATTTGAACGTTCCAACGCTGGCAATCATGGCTGCGTTGTCGGTGGTATAGCTGAACTTCGGTATGTATATCGTCCAGCCGAAGCGTGCAGCGTGGTCGTGGAAAGCGTTGCGCAAGCCGTTGTTGGCTGACACGCCACCGGCTACGGCAACGTGTTTGATGCCTGTGTCTTTTACTGCCTTGCGTAATTTTTTCATCAAGATGTCTACAATGGTGAACTCAAGGCTTGCGGCGAGGTCGTTCTTGTGGTGTTCTATGAAGTCGGGATCGTCCTTTATCCACTCGCGAAGGTTATAAAGGAACGACGTTTTCAGCCCCGAGAACGAATAATCGTAGCCCGGTACGTTGGGTTCGGCAAACTTATAGGCTTTCGGATTGCCCTGACGAGCCAGCTTATCGATAATCGGACCGCCGGGATAGCCTAATCCCATGACCTTCGAACATTTGTCGATGGCTTCGCCGGCTGCGTCGTCGATGGTCTGTCCCAACACTTCCATGTCGTTGTAGGCATTCACTTTGACAATCTGCGAGTTGCCGCCGGAAACCAAAAGACAGATGAACGGAAACGGCGGTTGGCTGTTATCGTCGTCGGTTTCCTTGATAAAGTGGGCAAGAACATGCCCTTGCAGGTGGTTTACGTCGATGAGCGGAATGCCCAGCGAACGTGCAAAGCCTTTGGCAAAGCTGACTCCGACGAGCAAACTGCCCATGAGTCCGGGTCCTCGCGTAAAGGCAACGGCAGACAATTGTTCCTTTGTGATGCCTGCCCGCTTTATGGCTTGGTCTACAACAGGTACGACATTCTGCTGGTGTGCCCGCGATGCCAGTTCCGGAACTACCCCTCCGTATGCCTTATGCACGTCTTGCGAGGCAGTAACATTGCTGAGAATGACACCGTTGCGCAGCACCGCCGCACCGGTATCGTCGCAGCTGCTCTCTATACCTAATATATATATATCCTGATTTTTCTCCATTGTTGTTTTCTTGTTGCGTCGATAACGCTTCATTTCGGTTGTCTTTTTCCCCTGTGTTTTGGGGAGAAAGACTTTGCTTCGGTATTGTTCTTTTAATACGTAAGTATCTCCAATCCGTGTTCAGTCATCAGGAACGTGTGCTCCCATTGTGCCGAAGGAAGCTCGTCGCCCGTAATAACTTCCCAGCCGTATGGGTCGTCTGCATCGATGAAAACTTTCCACGTGCCTTGGTTAATCATTGGTTCGATGGTGAAAACCATACCCGGAACGAGCAACATGCCTGTGCCTGCGTATCCGAAGTGGGGTACTTCAGGCTCTTCGTGGAAGTCGAGTCCCACGCCGTGCCCGCACAAATCGCGCACCACACCATAGCCGTTCTTCTTCTCAGCGTACCTCTGAATGGCGTGCCCGATGTCGCCTACGAACGAGTAAGGCTTCGCTGCTTCCATGCCGATTTCGAGACATTCTTTGGTAACACGCACGAGTTTTTCCTTCTCGGGAGTTGTTTTCCCGATGATGAACATACGGCTTGCGTCGGCATAATAGCCATCAACGATGCACGTCATGTCTACGTTTACGATGTCGCCCTCTTGCAGAACGTCCTCTTTCTTGGGAATTCCGTGGCACACCACTTCGTTTATGCTGGTGCAGACGCTTTTCGGAAAGCCCTCGTAGTTGAGGCATGCAGGCGTGGCATTGTGCTCTTTGCAGAACTCCATACATATATCGTCAATCTCTTGCGTGTTCATTCCCACGTGTATAGCGTCGGCAACAGCGTCCAAGCAGCCTGTGTTTACAACACCTGCACGGCGGATTCCTTCAATTTGTTCGGGTGTTTTTATAAGGTTTCGAGTAGGCACGAGTTTGCCTTTCTTCTCGAATTCCATAATTTTCTTATCCATTTCGGTGGGTTCCTGTCCCGGCAGACAGTGCCACCTTCTCTTCTTTAATATCATTGTTACCGTTTTAAACTTTTCTGCAAAAGTACTATAATAAATATAGATAGCAAAGAAAAACGGCTCATTTTTGCCACCCGATACTTCTAACTGTGAATGCAAAAACCGGCTGTCGTGCTTGTTCTCTTTCTCTTTTCCGACGTCCTTGCAGTTTTAAGCTGCAAGTACTTTTGTGCAATAAAGCGCAATTTATATTCAAAGAGGCTTGATATAAATCAAATAAAGGTAAATTAAGAAATATTTTTCGGACATTATTTGCAGTTTTAAATGTTTATATCTATCTTTGCTTATAAATCAAAAGCTAATTAAAAAGCAAAGAAGCTATATGATAAGGTAAAGATTGAATGTTCAGGTTAATGCGTAAAAATCTTTAGAAAAGAGCAGCGATGCTCGATAAGTGTTTATATTTAAGTTAATAAAACGTTTTCTTCAGTAAGAGTTAATAGATTAGGTAAGAAGAAGATTGCATCAGGATAACATTTTTGTTCCAATAGCTTTATTCCATTGCCAAATAGGTTTCGTTATCTGTTTGTATTTGTTGCATTTCTCGTTTTATAGATGGAAATCAGATAATAAATCTGTAAATATTTTTCGAGAGCATAGCTATTGCATAACTATCTTGTTATCAGCGCATTGCAAAACCTATTGTTTTGCATTGCGAAAGCGGCTGTTTTGCGATGTAAAACCTACGGTTTTACCGTGCAAAACCTACGGTTTCGCAACGTCAAATCGCAATTATCACTTTTTAAGAGAATTATCTTTACAAGATTAGAAAGCATAGGCTGCCATGCCTGCAAGCGGTTAATAATAAAGCGTCGAATAACATTTTTTCGGTAAAAACAGTGTCTTTCAAAAAAAAAATATTATATTTGCAATAATAATATATGGTGAGACGCATGAGTCAGCCAATCTAAAATCGAAAACAATGAAGCACCTAAGTTTTGCCATAATAGCTTGTCTTTTCTCTCTTGTGCTATCGGCGCAAGAGGTACAAACCTTTCAGTTAATAAACGATACGGGTATGAAAGCCGTGGTAAGCAACTATGGCGCACGTCTCATACAGCTCGAAGTGTATAACTGGAATGGCAGATTGGAACCTGTAATAAAAGGTTATAAACATATATCCGACTACAAGAACAATCCGATGCTTGGTGCAACGATGATGAGTATCGACGGAAAGGTAAGTCCTGCGCTGTCCGATAAGGTTTGGGAAGTAGTCAGCGCAGACCACCAAGCCGTAACTTTTCGTTATGTTGCAGACAGCAAAGACGGTGAATTTGACGGCAAAATGAATTTCTCGGTAACCTATACGCTGTCCGACCAGAACGCACTCGACATTGATTACCGAATGACTTCCACTGCTCCAACGCGCTATAAACTTACCAACGGCATCGTTTTCAATCTGTCGGGCGACCCCAATCGCTCTATTCTGAAGCAACATTTGTGGATAGATTCGCATAAAACGAATGTCTTCGATACGGATATGATGCTTACGGGCGAGCAAGAAAACGTGCGCTATACGCCGTTGAACTTCATTCAACCGAGAGAATTGGGCGAACGTATCAACGATTTGCAAAACGGATACAACCACGCTTTTCAGTTGAGACACCCTGCCAATGTGCAGAAACCCGCTGCCATTCTTTTCGATGCACAGAGCGGCAGAGTGATGACGGTGTACACATACGAACCTACTTTGCGCATAAACTCATACGGCAGAAACAGTACGGGCATTTCTTTCCAACCTCTTCACACCGGCTACGATGAGAACAAGGAAAAGATAAGTACAAATATTAACCCGGGACAGGTGTTCCATGCCGCAACGGTATTTATCTTTACGACCGACCCTCCTTTAATAATGAAGAAGGAACATACACAGGAATAAAATCATAGAAAAGATTAAATACTTTTAATTTCTTTGGCTGTTAAGTTCCAATATCCTAAATTTGCATTGTATGAAGAAGATATTTATCATAGCCATAGCGTTGCTTCTTGGCGTCGGAATGTACGCGCAAGATGTTTATACTAACGTTGATACGACGGTTGTCGCACCAATAGAGTCTTCACGTCTGCAAGGATACAGGCAAGCAACAGAGGCTGAGAAGGAATACGCACGCTTTTTGGCAGAAGAACGGGAGCAGCAACAGATAGACAGAAACCTGCCGCTTGTCGATGAAAACGGGCAAGCCATCACCAATAACGATATGTATTATCCTTATTGGGGCTATGGCTGGGGCTTTAATACATGGCGATTGCACAAGGGACTGAACGTAAACCTCAGTGCATCGGTATTTGCCAACTTGGGCAATGGGTACAACCATGGTGCCGGTTTTTCGCAAGATGTATCGCTGATGTACGTTACCAATCTATCGAAAAAAGCAACCTTGGCGGTAGGCGGCTATATAAATAATGTAACCTATGGCGGTTCCAACTATACCACTGCGGGCATAAATGCTATTTTGGGCTACCGGTTCGACGAACATTGGAGTGCATACGCCTTTGTTCAGAAAGCCTTTAATTCCGGCAACTTCGTTCCTTGGACAATGGGATATGGTGCATTTGGCGGTTATGGCATGGGCTTTTTGCCAATGTATGCAGGTTGGGGTTACGGAATGGCTGATAGTAGATTTATGGACAGAATAGGTGGTGGCGTTACCTATCAATGGGGAGAGAACAATCAAAATTCGTTCTCCATAAACGTAGAATTCGACCATTTGCCCGGCCAACGTAGCGGATTTTACGATTTCAACCGATACAGCTATCCTACCAAATAGTAGTTACCGAAGAAAGTAAAAGTTCGGTAGGCAAAAGCAAAAAAACCGATTACAGATAGTTGCAGAGTTGTTGCAATAAAATCCAAACACTTTCGTAACCGAATTTTAGAGGCAGAATTATGTCTTGCCGTGCATGTTTACGAATAAGCATAAAATAAGAAATACTGTTTGGCTTGTTAGTTTTTATAGGGTTAATTTCGTGTTTTTTCTTAATTTTCTGTTCTATTTATTTAAATATTAGTACATTTGCAAAATAAAAAGAGTGCAGTTACCTAATTGCTGTCTCGCAGCAGAATAGTGAAGAAAACCAAGTTCATACCTTGTCGTCCGTAACTATAACCACTGTACGAGAGTTGCAATTATCCCTGCACCCTATTTGATTGCAAAGATACCATCATTATTTGTTTGCTGCAATACTAATTGTTTGGTATTTTAAAATACCTACTTATTGCTATTGCACAATTCGTAAAAATGTTATTATTTTGCATGAATATAGTAATATGGAAGGCGAAAATCTACTTTCATCTTCCCAAAATGGATTATCTTATACAAAGATATTTAAATAAAATGCGAACCAAATGAAAAATCATAAAATGTATGAGGCTGAAGATAAGATGATTTCTCTTATCAGCGATAATTACGACCTACTACAAGCTCTTGGCAGTTTCGGCATTAATTTGGGCTTCGGCGATAAAACTGTTCGGGAAGTTTGCGAGAGCCAGAATGTTGATACCTATACCTTTTTGTCTATCGTGAATTTTACAATGAATGGTTATAAGGAGTACGACGATGCCGACAGGCTCTCCATACCAACCTTAGTGAAATACCTGAAAGCCTTCCATACTTACTATTTGGACTTTCAATTGCCGTTCATTCGTAAAAAGCTTGTGGACTCATTGGACGAGAACGACAATTTAGCACGACTTATTTTGAAGTTGTACGACGAATATGCACACGACATTCGCAACCACATGCAGTATGAAGAGAAAATGGTTTTCCCTTATGTCGATTCTCTTTTGTCGGGGCAAACAAATAATAATTACGATATAGAAACTTTCTCTAAGCACCACAAGCAAACCGATGTGAAGTTGCACGAACTTAAGAACATCATTATTAAATATCTGCCTTCAGACTCTCATCGCAACAGTCAGCTCACGGCAACACTATACGATATTTACCATTGCGAGGAGTGGTTGGACCAGCATGCAGATGTTGAGGAAGAGCTGCTCATACCTGCTATCCGCCATTTGGAGCTGAAGAGCAAGCAGAACGATGTGTCTGTGAAAATCTCAAGTATGCTGAGCAAGCAGCCCGATACAGGCGAAACACTGAGCGACCGTGAGAAAGATGTCATTATTTGTGTGGTGCAAGGAATGACAAACAAAGAGATAGCCAACCATTTGTGCATTTCTACGAATACCGTTATTACCCATCGAAGAAACATTGCACGTAAATTGCAAATCCATTCTCCGGCAGGTCTCACCATTTACGCTATTGTAAACAACTTGGTAGATATAGGTGCCGTTAGCCTGTAATAGCATTTACGGATACCTAAAAAGTAGTAGTCTCCTTTCATCTCTTAAGAGAATACTTGTAAATTTGTCCGCTATGGATATGGGAAAAATGATGAACGGGCGACCGCGTGTTGCGGTTATCGACCCTAATATGCTCGCTATACTTGGATTGAAGAATATTCTTCAAAATGTAATGCCAATAATAGAAGTAGAAGCTTTCTCTACTTTCGATGACTTTTTTGCGGCTAATCCCGACTTGTTTTTTCATTTTTTTGCGGCTCAAACCATTGTTTTGGAGAATAGAGCATTCTTTACCGAACGCAGACAGAAAACAATATTGCTGACCATTTCCAAAGACCCGAACTCGCAATTGTCAGGTTTCCATAGCATCTGCGTTAATGTTAGCGAAGAAGAATTGGTGCGCAGCCTGCTTACGGTAGAGCAACACGGACATGCGGGAGGTAGGAATTTGCCCGAAATGCCGCAGGTTTTGAAGAATAAAATATTGAGCAATCGCGAAATAGAAGTATTGTCTTTAGTGGTACAAGGCTATATAAATAAGGAGGTTGCGATTAAGCTCGGCATTAGTTTAACCACTGTTATAACGCACCGAAAGAACATTATGGAAAAGCTGGGTATGAAGAGTGTCTCGGCTCTGACCATCTATGCCATTATGAACGGATATGTAGATATAAATAAAATCTGACTTTACGTGAGTTCGGTATAAGTATTATGCCCGCATATTCTTCATTAAGATACTTAAAGAAAGAAGTGATTATGCTTTAATGTGCTTATAATCAGAAAGAAATAAAATATCTTCGTCATCGAAATCTTACACCGAACCCACTTTATTTCATAAGCGAAAAGAAGACAATAAAAACGTAAACATTTTTCGCAATCGTAACTTTCACGTAACCATCTATCCTCCAGTGCATTACAAAACCTATTGTTTCGCGTTCCAAAACCGTAGGTTTTGCACGGTAAAAGCGTAGGTTTTACACTGCAAAACCTACGGTTTCGCAATGCCAAAGCGATTATATCACTTTTTAACAGAATTATCTTTACAAGATTAAACCGAAAAACTCACATTGTTTCATCAGCGGAACTTGTTTAAAAACATCTATGAGATAGCTTGCTTTACCTGCTTTCTTATGCCGAATTTACGTAACTTTACGATTATAGGAAAGGAGAGAGGAGGAAACCCAGCCAGCCTTTAAACCTTTGCCAAGGGGTTCTCCATTCTTTCCATTTCTCTTCCGTTAATTTAAAACACTCTCTCTTCTGACTTTCAAAAAGATTGTCTAATTTTTTCGTTGTCTCTTTATCTATAATCACAGCGTTTACTTCTCGGTCCCATCTTAAGCTGCGAGCATTCAGGTTTGCCGAACCTACGGTGCAGATTTTCCCATCTACAAGTATGATTTTTGTATGGTGAAAGCCCGGCTTGAACAACCAGATTGTACAACCGTTCTTCATCAGCTTATGTGCATTATAGTATCCGCAGTCGGGTGTCAGCGGAATATCGCTCTTGACACTCAGCATTATTTCTACCTTCACTCCACGTTTTGCAGCATTCTTTAACGCCCTTCTTAGCCTCGGATTGAGTGTGAAATAAGGGTTTATAATCTTTATGCTATCTTGTGCATCATCGATAGCTTTCTCATAGAAAGTTCTGATAATGTCTTTTGAAACATGAGGTTCTCGGTCGATAATGCCTACCATTTTATGGTTTGCAGAATGGCAAGTGTCCGATTTTAGTCCTTTTACATAGTCGGCATTGCTTATGCCTCGATAATATTTTGCGCCATGAATATTTTGCCCCGACACCTTATACCACATTTGCAAGAATATCTTTTGCAGTGTGTTTACGGCATCGCTTCTATCCTGCAATGCATATCGTGCCATTCTCCAACAGCTTTCGTTCCTTTAATATAGTAGTCGGCAACGTTCATACCGCCTGTATATGCTATCTTTCCGTCGATAACAACAATCTTGCGGTGGTCGCGATTGAACACATCGTGTATCCAAGGGAAAGCTATTGGCTTAAATTCGTATATTTCAATGCCCTTCTTTCTGATTTCTTTTAAATGCCTTTTACGCATCGGACGATTATTACTGGCATTGCCAAACCCATCGAATATCGCCCTGACCTCTACTCCTTCTTGTACTTTCTTCGCAAGACGAGTAATCAGTTCGTTATTAATCGAGTCGTTTCTGAAGTTGAAATACTCTAAGTGAATGCTTGAATGAGCCTGCTCAATGGCTTTAAACAGGTCGTCGAATTTCTCTTGACCACTTGCCAATAGTATTACCGAATTGTTGTTGCTGAACTGTATGCCTTTCTTTTTCAGCTGTTGCACAAGCAAAGAATCGGAGCTTGTTTGCAGAGAATGCTGCTTGTCGGTTGCAGAACTTGCCATTATAGGCTGCCAAATAGCAGCAAACCATAGTAATAACAAGGTAAATAAAGGTGATTTTCTTTCTGTTTTCTTCACACTATTCGCCTTTTGTGTTCTTTTTTATTAGTCTTTTGTATTCTTCTTTGCTTTGAAACGCACCGTTAAATCATACAACTGTAATGGTCTACAACGCCCAATAGCCTTTGTTCTTTATCGCAAACCAACACCGTATGCACTTTGTATTTTTGCATAATACTTTGAATTTCGGTGATTTTGGTATTAGGAAGAACGGTCTTAGGCGTTCTTGTCATGATGTCTTCCACAGTGTGATCGAAAAATTCAGCTTGCCATTTCTCCATCGCACGGCGTATGTCGCCATCGGTAATAAGTCCGATAATCTTGTCGTTTTCAATGGAAACGCCTAATCCCAACTTACCGTTGCTGACGTGAATGATGGCTTCTCCCAAGTGCATTTCTTTGGGAATGATAGGCAAATCCTCTGAACGCATAACGTCTTGTGCAGTCGTTAGCAAGCGTTTGCCTAATTCTCCGCCGGGGTGGAACTGTGCAAAGTCTTTCGGACGGAACTTTCTGACTTCCATTAGGGCAATGGCAAGAGCGTCTCCCATTACGAGTGCGGCTGTCGTAGAGCTTGTTGGAGCTAAATTCAGTGGGCATGCTTCTTTCTCCACCCATACCTTTATATGTGTTGTAGAGTATTTTGCCAATAACGAATTAGGGTTGGCACTCATGCCAATGATAGGAATGTTCATGTGCAACACCATCGGAATAAAGCGCAGAAGTTCGTCGGTCTGCCCCGAATTAGAGAGTGCCAACACGACATCGTCCTTTGTCATGGCACCCAAATCGCCGTGGAAGACATCTAACGGGTTAGCAAAGAAGGCAGGAGTGCCCGTCGATGACAGTGTGGCAGCTATCTTGGCACCTATGTTTCCGCTTTTGCCAACCCCCGTAACAATAACTTTTCCTTTGCAGTTGTACATCAAGTCCACTGCCTTATCGAAGTTTTCGTCCAACTGTTCTATTAAAGCTAATGTGGCTTTGGCTTCGTCTTTTATACATTGTATGGCGTAATCTCTAACACTTTCCATCTTGCTTTTCTCCCTTTCGCTTTATTGTAGTTGTACGATTAGACTTTCAAGGTTGGCTAATTCCAGCATATTGGCAGCATCGCTGAGCCCTTTGTCCGGGTCGGGGTGTACTTCAAAGAAGTAGCCGTCCGCCCCAAACGCCTTGGCAGCCAATGCCATTGAAGGTACAAACTTGCGGTCGCCGACAGTCTTTCCATTGCCTGCGCTCGGACGCTGAACGCTGTGTGTGCAGTCCATAATTACGGTTTGGCTAAATTCCTGCATATCGGGAATGTTCCTAAAGTCCACAACAAGATTGTTATAACCAAAGCTGTTCCCGCGTTCTGTAAGCCAAACCTCTTTCGCACCGCTTTCTTTGCATTTTTCAACCGGGTATTTCATATCCTTTCCGCTAAGGAATTGTGCTTTTTTAATGTTCACAATCTTTCCCGTTTTGGCAGCTGCAACCAGCAAATCGGTTTGTCTGCACAGGAAAGCAGGTATCTGAACGACATCTACAACTTTGCCTACTGCTTCTGCTTGATAGCTTTCGTGAATGTCGGTGAGTAGCCGTAAGCCGTATTTGTCTTTTATTTCTTGCAGCATTTCAAGCCCTTTTGCCATTCCCGGTCCACGGAAAGAGTTCAGACTGGTGCGGTTTGCCTTATCGAAACTGGCTTTAAAAATTATGTCTATGCCATATTTATTATTCAAGCGCACCAATTCGGCAGCGACAGTGTTCAGGAGTTCTTGGCTTTCAATGACGCAAGGACCTGCGATATAGATGTTTTTACTATTCATTTGCGGAACAATATGAAGTATAGAATGTTGAGAAAGTAGCTTCCCCAAAGCTGTTTAATAATGCAAAGGTATATATAATAAGGTGAATATGCAAGCTATCCGCATAAGTTTATTAATACTTTATTATGTGATTTCGATATAATAATTATGCGGGTATATTATTTATAAGATGCTTAAAGAAAGAACCGGTCGCGATTTAATATGCTTATAATCAAAAAGAAATGGAGTTTCTTCGTCCAATTCTTACACCAAAATCACGTTATTTAATGAACGAAAAGAAGGTAATATATATGTAAATATTTTTCGCAAGCGTAGCTATTGCATAACTATCTCTGCATCAATGCATTACAAAACCTATTGTTTTGCGTTCCAAAACCGTAGGTTTTGCACGGTAAAAGCGTAGGTTTTACATCGCAAAACCTACGGTTTCGCAACGCCAAAACGATTATATCACTTTTTAACAGAATTATCTTTACAAAATGAAACGGAAAGAAATGCTCTCTATTGCATTATCGAGGCTTGCCGGAAAATACCTGCGAGATGGTCTGCTTTAAATGCTTTTTATACCGAACTAACGTTTTATAATACTATGAAAGTATTTTATTTTGAAGTTTTTTGTACTTTTGCAAGCAAAACAAAGCGTATGATACTGATAGCGGATAGTGGCAGTACAAAAACCGATTGGATAGTTTCGGGCGGAGAAGCAAACAACGATAAAGTGATTTCAACGCAGGGAATTAATCCTTTTCATCAATCAGACAGCGAGATAGAACTTATTTTAAAGAACGAAGTACTACCTCGGTTAATATCTGTTTTAGCGGATACCGATGCAGCAAACCTGATTAAATCGGTTGCATTCTATGGGGCAGGGTGTACGGAAAGCGTGCAACCCAAGATGAAAAATTGCTTGTCTGAAACCTTTGTAGAAGCGAAAGTGGAAGTTGCCGGCGACTTGCTGGGCGCAGCCAGAGCCTTGTGTGGCAGCACATCGGGCATCGTTTGCATATTGGGAACAGGCTCGAACAGTTGTTTTTACGATGGAAAAACGATAGTAAAAAATGTTCCGCCGTTGGGTTATATCTTAGGTGACGAAGGCAGTGGGGCTGCTTTAGGGAAGCTCTTTATAAACGGAATGTTTAAAGGCGGACTGCCCGAGGCTATCCGAGAGTTATACCTTCGCGAAGAAAATCTTACCTATCAGGACATCATTGAAAACGTTTATCGCAAACCATTGGCAAACAGATACTTGGCTTCTACCGCAAAATTCATAAACCGACATTTTGATTTGCCCGAATTGGAAGCATTGGTACGGCAAAACTTTGAGCTTTTCTTTGAGCGCAATGTCTGCGAATATGCCTCGTATGGAGCGAAGAACGTGTCGGCGATAGGCAGCATAGCCTACCACTTCCGCAGTACTTTTGAGAAGGCAGCTGCAAAGTTTGGCTTTGAAGCAGATAGGGTAGAGCAGTCTCCCATTCGTGGAATGCTGGCTTATCATCACTCCAAGCAGGCATAGAAATGTAGCTTTGACGATGAATGTATTCTGCCGAAATGCTGTTATAGAAGATATTCTGCCAATCGTTTGGCGGTTATTCATAAAATTAGTACTTTTGAATTTCAAAAATATAAGGGCTGTATCGTAGGGTAAAAGAACATTGTTTCGATACTTCAAACAAGCTCTTTCGGCATTAAATAATAAGACTTTAGAAAAGGAATATCAGTATGAAAAGAATATTTGCTTGTCTTGCAATCTTCGCAATCATCTTGTTTTCCTGTCCGATGGGCAGTATTGCGCAAAACGCTGATGCAGCGCAGCCGAAACCAAATGTGGAGGCTAATGCGGTCGGAGGTGTACAAAGCAGCGATGCACTCGACGAGCTCGAAATGGAAGAAAATGCTCCGAAGGTACAAAAAGCATCGACAGAAAGTGTTGGTTTCCACCAATCGCTAAAGCGAAAGTTCATCGACGGCAATGCAGGTTTTATGTCGCTTGTTGCCTTGGCTTTGGTGTTGGGTTTGGCTTTCTGTATAGAGCGCATTATCTATCTAAGCCTTTCGGAGATTGATGCAAAGCGATTTATGGGGAAACTGACCGACCTGATAGTTGCAAAAGACATAGAAAAGGCGAAAGAACTCAGCAGAAACACCCGTGGTCCTGTAGCTTCTATATGCTATCAAGGGCTTCTGCGCATCGACAGTTCTATTGAAGACATAGAGCGAAGCGTGGCTTCTTACGGCAGTGTGCAAAGTGCAAACTTGGAAAAAGGCTGCTCGTGGGTAACGCTCTTTATTGCTATGGCACCGTCGTTGGGTTTCCTCGGCACGGTCATAGGTATGGTAATGGCTTTCGACCAAATACAAATTGCGGGCGACATCAGTCCTACCATTGTGGCTTCGGGTATGAAAGTGGCTTTGATAACCACCATTTTCGGTATCATTGTGGCTTTGGTCTTGCAAGTATTCTACAACTATATACTTTCCAAGATAGAGCATCTGACGGCTCAGATGGAAGAGTCGGCAATCTCGTTGTTGGACGCTATTATGGTGTATAAACTGAAACGATAGGTTATGAAGTTAAAGAATAGGTTTGCAAACTTGGCAGAAGAACGAATATCGCAGCGCGTCTTGTACGTGCTGACAGGCATTGCTGCCCTTATTTTTGTTTTGTTCTTTTCCGTTGGCTTCTATGTTCCGCTTGCCGAAAATCCGGCTTTCAATGCGCCTTTGCTTACCGATGCCCTTATTGTTTTTATGTGGATACTCTTTGGTCTGACAGTTCTTGTCATGCTGTTGTCTGTGTTTCATACAGTGAAAACAATCTCCGTGAAGCAGAGAGTGGTGAATGGAATTCCTACTTATAGAATAACGACAGTCGTTTTTGGTACTACTTTCGTGTGCCTTGTGCTGTCGTTTGTATTCGGTTCTTCCGATTCGATGGTCATAAACGGTGCAACCTACGCCGATAAATTTTGGCTGAAGGCTTCCGATATGTTCGTTACCTCGTCGCTTGTGTTGCTGCTTGCTGCCATTGGAGTAACTGTTTTTGGTGCAACACGCTATTATAGGAAGAGAAAATAAACAGGCTTATGTTTAGACGTGCCAAACGAAAAGTTCCGGGACTGAACACTTCTTCAACAGCCGATATATCGTTTATGCTGTTGATACTCTTCCTTGTTACCACCTCGATGGAGGTGGACGAAGGCTTGGAACGACAACTTCCACCTATGGAAAAGGAAAAAACGGAAACTCAGTCGATAGTCGATGAACGCTTGGTGCTGAAGTTCCGGATACTTGCCGATAATGAATTGATGCTGAACGATAAACCGATAGCCTTGCAAAATGTAAGGCAAACGGTGGGGAACTTTGTTGCATCGAAAGGGAAAAAGCACATCATTCAAATTCAGGCGGATAGAAAAGCAGCTTACAACACTTATTTTTCGTTGCAAAACGAGATAGTTGCCGCCTACAACAACTTGCGAAACAAGCGAGCCGAACAGCTATATGGAAAGCAATATCTGCTTTGTACTGCCGAAGAGAAAATGCAGATAGCCGAAGAAATACCGCAGCGCATTTCGGAAGTCTACGAAGTAAGACGCCCTGACGGCGGGGAAGGAGGCGCACGATGAGCATTTACCGACGACGCAAGCGAGGTATTCCCGAACTGAATACGGCTTCTTTGCCCGACCTTATTTTTACGATTTTGTTTTTCTTTATGCTTGTTACCCACATGCGTAAAACCACTGTTAAGGTGAAGTATCAAGTGCCGCAGGGAACCGAACTCACCAAGTTGGTAAAGAAATCAGCCATATCCTATATATATATAGGTGAACCCATGACTGCCACAGACGCAGTTTCGGGCGACAGCCTATGCGTGCAACTCAATGACAAGATAGTGGACTTGAAAGATGTAAAAGGCTATTTGTCTAAGGAACGCCATACAATGTCGGCAGCCGATAGGAAGCAAATGAGCGTCAGTGTGCGTGCCGACAAAGCCACGCCGATGGGTACAATCAACGACTTAAAGCAAAGTTTGCGCGAAAGCAACGTGCTGAAAGTAAACTTTGCAGCTACTCATAAAAAGCAATAAACAGTTGTTTTTCTTTGTGCAACCCTATCTATAATCAGCAGGAATTTAAGTGCAAACAACTTGTTTTCCGGGCGAAGACCGGGTGGTAAAAGTGTAAATGTTTTTCATAAGCATAGCTATCATGTAACTATCTTATTGTCAATGTATTATAAAACAGGCTCTTTCGCAATGCAAAAGAGCCTGTTTTGCACGGTAAAACCGTAGGTTTGACATTGCAAAACCTACGCTTTTGCAATGCCAAATCGATTATATCGTTTTTTAACAGAATTTTCTTTACAAGATAAGGGCGTTTTCAGCGTCTTTTGCGACAGTCTTAATATTCGCCTTTCTTGTAAGTCTGGTCGAACAGAACCGTTTGTGGAGCTTTGCCCGAATGGTAAGTGTAGCGGAAGTTGAAGCCGGCTTCTTTATATATCTTTGTGCCCATATCCTTCTTTACCGCTGCAAGCAGTGTTTGGCGGAGCTCCTGTTCGTGTGCAGCAATGATGTCTTTGTTGTCGGCTTTGTTGAAAAACGAGTGATAGTAGTGTATGGTGCGCGTGTCGGCTTCGTACACCATGCTGTCCATTCGCGTGTTTTCTACAATCGGCGTAGGGCATTTTTTCAGCGTGTAATCTTTGCATTCCTTCGCTGCACGTTCTTCCAAACTCTCGTGGCAGCCCACAAGTGGAACACAAACAATTGATATAAAAAGAGCTTTGTTTAGTTTCATTTTCTTGCCTGATAATGTGCTATCTTTACCTAATATGATGCAAAGGTAAGCCTTTTTGTGTAATTTTATGATTGGTTCTTTTGTTTTTCTCGCTTTTATTGTTAATTTTGCATATTAAAAGACGAAAATTTTAATGAACCAAATAAGAAATTTCTGCATCATAGCGCATATAGACCACGGTAAGTCTACACTTGCCGACCGACTGTTGGAATATACCAAGACCATTCAAGTTACAAGTGGACAAATGCTTGACGACATGGACTTGGAGCGCGAACGTGGCATAACCATCAAAAGCCACGCCATACAGATGGAGTACGAACAAGACGGACAAAAGTACATTCTTAATCTTATAGATACTCCGGGGCACGTAGACTTTTCTTACGAGGTATCAAGAAGCATTGCAGCGTGCGAAGGAGCGTTGCTCATAGTAGACTCTACGCAGGGCGTACAGGCACAAACCATATCTAATCTCTATATGGCAATCGACAACGACCTTGAGATTATACCCGTAATCAACAAGATTGACATGCCGAACGCTATGCCCGAAGAAGTGGAAGACGAAATTATCGACCTTATCGGCTGCGAACGAAGCGATATAATTCGTGCCAGCGGAAAAACAGGCGAAGGCGTGCCGGAAATCCTGCGGGCTATCGTTGAACGTGTGCCCACTCCGAAAGGCGACAAGAACGCCCCCCTGCAAGCACTTATTTTCGACTCTATTTTCAATTCGTTCCGGGGCATTATAACCTTATGTAAGGTAACGAACGGCACCATTCGCAAGGGCGATAAGGTGAAATTCGTGCAGACCGGAATGGAATACGATGCCGATGAAGTAGGCGTTTTGAAAATGGAAATGAAGCCTAAAAACGAACTATCGACAGGCGAAGTGGGCTACATTATATCGGGAATAAAGAATGCGCGCGAAGTTAAAGTGGGCGATACGGTTACCCACATAGACCGCCCTTGCGAGAAAGCCATAGAAGGTTTTCAGCTGGTAAAGCCGATGGTGTTTGCCGGAGTTTATCCTATCGACCCTAACGACTACGAAAACCTGCGGGCATCGCTCGAAAAGCTCCAACTAAACGATGCTTCGCTCACCTTCTCGCCCGAGAGTTCGCAAGCCTTGGGCTTCGGTTTCCGTTGCGGTTTCTTAGGTTTGCTGCACATGGAGATTATCCAAGAGCGACTCGACCGTGAGTTCAATATGGACGTTATTACCACCGTGCCGAACGTTAGCTACATGGTGTACGACAAATTGGGCGAAAGCAAGGAAGTGCACAACCCCTCAGGGCTGCCCGAACCAACAATGATTGAGCACATCGAAGAACCTTATATAAAGGCATCAATCATTACATCGAGCGACTATATCGGTCCGATAATGACACTTTGCCTTGATAAACGTGGCGAGCTTGTTAGTCAAAACTACGTCAGCGGCAACCGTTTGGAGCTTATTTTCATGATTCCGTTAGGCGAAATAGTTATCGACTTCTACGATAAACTAAAGAGCATTTCCAAAGGATATGCCTCTTTCGACTATCACATCGATTCGTTCCGCCCGTCTAAATTGGCAAAGTTGGACATTCTTTTGAACGGTGAACCGGTAGACGCACTTTCTACTTTGACCCACGAAAGCAATGCCGTAACATTTGGCAGACGTATGTGCGAGAAGCTGAAAGAACTGATACCACGTCAGCAATTCGACATTGCCATACAGGCAGCCATTGGCGGAAAGATTGTAGCACGCGAAACAGTGAAGCAGGTTCGTAAAGATGTTACCGCAAAATGTTACGGCGGCGACGTCAGCCGTAAACGCAAACTGTTGGAGAAACAAAAGAAAGGCAAGAAGCGTATGAAGCAAGTGGGCAATGTGCAAGTACCGCAAAAAGCATTCTTGGCAGTATTAAAGTTAGATTAAACCCAATAAGGAGGCATAGATATGAAAGAAACCTTTGAAACCAGAGACATAGCACGCGAGTTGGCTCGGAAGTACAGCACCATGACCCACGAGGAACTTGATGTGATCGAAAGCATTCTCGTACCTATGAAATATGCAAAAGGCGAGATGATTTTGAGAGAAGGAGAGGTATGCGAGAATATCTATTATATAGAACACGGGCTGATTCGCCAGTTCTATTTTAAGAATGGAAAGCAGATAACGGAACATTTGGGCGAAGACCGAACCATTTTTATGTGCATCGAAAGTCTGTTCCGCGAAGAGCCTACCAAGTTGCAGGTAGAAGCGATAGAACCTACAACAGTGTATGCATTGCCCAAGCAGCGACTTGAACAAGTGGCACTGCACAATGTGAATATACAAATTCTCTATCGCAAGATATTGGAAGAAAGTCTCATTATCTCGCAAGTACATGCCGACCTTGTGCGCTTTGAAACTGCACAAGACCGTTATAAGAAGATGTGTAAACTGAGTCCGCAGGTTATTTTGCGTGCACCGTTGGTTTATATTGCCAGCTATTTGCAAATGACACCGGAGACGTTGAGCCGTGTCCGTGCTGCTACATTGTTAGATTAAATGTGTACTTTGTAAAGAGGAAAATAGCAAGGCTACAATTTAAAATGATGCGTAAAATTTACTTGTTTTTATTTGCAATAAATTTCACGTTGGCAGTTTCTGCGCAAGTGAATGGCTCCTTGTCTGTAAAGCAAATGAATAATGATGGTTCGAACGGCTTGATTCGGACTTATATGGACTCTTTGTCTTCGGCAAAAAATAAAATCTTTAGCGAGGCGGGCAGGAAAAGAGCGGCTTATAAAGGCGACATTTTCCGGCTTGCCCGATTGTTTTTGCCCACCACCTATTATAAAGATATTGTAAGCAATGCGTTTGCTTTGAAGGAGAACGATGCTTATAATAAGCAGCTTTTAGATATTTATCTGCACCGCCCATCGCTGGTAAGAGTTACCGATGACGAACTTCGGGGAAGCCAAACGGCAACGGTAGACGTGGAAATGCCTATACAGCAGGATGTGGAAATTGTAGATAAAGTTGCACCTTCGCCCGTAGAATCTACCTTTTCGCCCATTGAAGTGCTCATAAGGAAGCCCGACTTCTGGACTTATAAGGGCGATTACTCTTTGCAGTTGTTACAGAATTATGTTTCCGGAAACTGGTATAAAGGTGGCGAAAGCAACTATTCGGTGTTATCATCGGCATTATTGGAAGCCAATTATAACAATAAACAGAAGGTGAAATGGGACAACCGTTTGGAACTAAAGTTTGGTATTCAGAGTAGCAAATCTGATTCGTTGCATAGTTTTAAAACTACGGAAGACTTGATACGCCTTACTTCCAAATTCGGTTTACAGGCTACCAAGAGATGGTACTATTCGGTTCAGTTCGTTGGTTATACGCAGTTTACCCATTCTTACCGCTCCAACGACCCTGCGTTGTATTCGGATATTCTCGCTCCATTGAACATTAACCTGTCGTTGGGTATGGATTATACCATCGACTGGTTAGACCATAAGTTGAAAGGAAATATACATTTAGCTCCTTTGGCTTACAATATAAAATATACTCGCTTAAAGAATTTGGCAGGCAGATTGGGCATAGAGGAAGGTAAACATGCCCGGCACGATTTCGGTTCTGAATTTACGGTAGACTTTGAGTGGAAGTTGATGGAAGCCCTTACTTGGAAAACGCGTCTTTATGCTTATGCTACTTACAAACGAACCGAATTTGAATGGGAGAATACATTTAAGTTACAGTTTAATCGATATATAGGCGCACAGCTCTTTATCTATCCAAGGTTTGACGATGGCGTAACACGAGATGGGCGTCGCGGCTATTGGCAGCTGAGAGAATTTGCCTCTATTGGATTTCAATACAGCTTTTAAGTTGAATATATTGAGAATTAGCACATTGTCGTATAGCAAGAGATGTTCGTTCTTGGTGTCTTGTTTTTGTGAATAAAGCTTTCAAAAAGTAAAGAATTATCCTAAAATTTGGAATATTAGCTATTTATGCTTATCTTTGCATAAGATAATGTTTACACGGTGAAATAGTAAAAAGAGAAGTTTTACCGAATTTACAATACTTTAAATAGAAACATATAAATACTTGTCTTTATGAAGGACTTTTTTAAGAATGTCTTTGCCACCTTTGTTGGCGTATTCCTTTTTGGTTTGGTAACGTTGCTGATTGGTTTCGCTTGTATATTCGGAATGATATTATCAAGCGATGAAACAGCGGAAATAAAAGATAATTCTGTATTGGTAATAGACTTGTCAGGACCACTGAGCGAACGCTCCGAAGAAGATTTTCTGGCTAAATTTACAGGCAGAGTAGCAGGTGGAGTAGCCTTGGAAGATGTACTT
Organism: Prevotella falsenii DSM 22864 = JCM 15124; assembly: GCF_000613945.1. Classification (GTDB taxonomy): domain Bacteria; phylum Bacteroidota; class Bacteroidia; order Bacteroidales; family Bacteroidaceae; genus Prevotella; species Prevotella falsenii. The sequence goes on along the minus strand of NZ_BAJY01000004.1, from coordinate 101,915 downwards.
TCAGGGTTGAAGAAAGCCAAAACCGATGATAAAATTAAAGGTATCTATCTTGAAGCGGGTGCTTTTGCGCCGAGTTCTTATGCGTCGTTACAAGAAATAAGAGATGCTTTGGTAGATTTTAAGAAAAGTAATAAATGGATAGTTGCTTATGGCGACACCTACACACAGAGTGCTTACTATTTGGCTTCGGTAGCCGATAAGATTTATCTGAACCCACAAGGAATGTTGGATTGGCACGGTTTGGCATCGCAACACGTATATCTGAAAGATATGTTGGCTAAGTTTGGTGTAAAAATGCAAGTATCTAAGGTGGGTAGATACAAGAGTGCTACCGAAACTTTTACCGAAGAAAAGATGAGCGATGCAGACAGACTGCAAACTACCGCATACTTGAATGGCATTTGGAAACATTTGACAAAGGCAGTCAGCGAAAGTAGAAACGTGCCGGTTGCAAAACTCAATGAGTATGCCGATAGCTTGATAACGCTTGATGCGCCAAGCGACTATGTTAAGATGAAACTCGTAGACCGGCTTCTTTATACCAACCAAGTGAAAGGTGAAATAAAGAAACGATTGGGTCTTGATGACGATGACGAAATCCGTCAGGTATCGCTTGCCGACCTGAGTACGATAGATGAGGAAAAGAAAGGCGAAGAAATTGCAGTTTACTATGCGTATGGCGATATTGTTGATGCACAGGTATCAGGAGCTTTCTCTAATAAAGCTGTCATCGTCGGAAAGGACGTTTGCAAAGATATAGAGAAACTGATGAAGGACGATGATGTAAAAGCTGTTGTCATTAGGGTTAATTCCGGTGGTGGCTCTGCTTTTGCTTCAGAACAAATGTGGCATCAAATTATGGAACTGAAAAAAGTTAAACCGGTTGTTGTAAGTATGGGCGGCTATGCTGCATCGGGTGGTTACTATATGTCTGCACCTGCCAATTGGATTGTTGCTGAACCAACAACGATAACAGGTTCAATAGGTATCTTTGGCATGTTCCCTGACTTTAGCGGTTTGGCTTCAGAGAAGTTAGGCATTAAATTCGACGAAGTAAAGACCAACAAGAACGCAACTTTTGGCTCAACTGTACGTCCTTATAGTGCAGAAGAGTTGAGAATGTTGCAAACTTATATAGACCGTGGCTATGCAACCTTTAAGAACAGAGTTGCTCAAGGCAGAAAACTGACAATGCAACAAGTAGAAGCGATTGCTCAGGGACACGTTTATACGGGTGAAGATGCGCTGAAAATAAAGTTAGTAGACGAACTTGGCGGATTGGACAAGGCTCTTGCGAAGGCTGCACAGTTGGCTAAGATAGAGAAATATCATCAAGTAAGCTATCCTGCTCCTGTAAGTTGGATAGACCAAATATTGGATAGCGATGTGCAAAGCAATTATCTTAACGACCAACTACGCACTTCGTTGGGTATGCTTTATGAACCATTCTCAATGTTGAGAACCATTAATCAGCAGTCTGCAATCCAAGCAAGAATACCTTATTATATTTATATAAATTAATAAGCACGACAGTATTGGCAACGCCATATTACTGTTTGTTGTAAGCACAAATGGAAGGCGACTTTATAAAAATACACAAAGGGCTGTTACCTCTAAGCTGGATTTATGGCTTAGGGGTAATGGTTCGTAATGAACTTTTTGAACTTGGTGTATTAAAAAGCCGTAGCTTCGATGTGCCTGTAATATCAGTTGGCAACATTACGGTTGGTGGTTCGGGTAAGACACCGCATGTGGAATATCTTGTGCGCTTACTGAAAGATGTATCGCAAGTGGCAGTGTTGTCGCGCGGATACAAACGTAAAAGCAAGGGATACGTGTTGGCTGAGACGGACACGCCGGTGGAAATGATTGGCGATGAGCCTTTCCAAATGAAGCAAAAGTATCCAAATGTTTATGTTGCCGTAGACAAGAAGCGTTGCGAAGGTATTGATAATCTAACGCAAAACGAGCAAACAAAAGACACCGATGTGGTGTTGCTCGACGATGCTTTCCAACATCGGTATGTGAAACCGGGTATCAACATTTTGCTGGTAGATTATCATCGTCTTATTATTTATGATAAATTGTTGCCTGCCGGACGCTTGCGCGAACCACTATCGGGAAAAAATCGTGCCGATATAGTGATTGTTACGAAGTGCCCCAAAGAGCTGAATCCTATTGATTACCGCGTATTGAGCAAGGCAATGAACTTATATCCTTTCCAAGAATTGTTCTTTACAACGTTGGAATATTGCGACCTTGTACCGGTATTCGACAATGTGGCTACCGAAAAAACAATCCCGCTGACCGACATACACAATAGAAATGTTTTGCTGCTTACAGGTATCGCATTGCCAAAGCAGTTGGAAGTAGATTTAAGTCAGTATGTGGAGGCTTCACGTGTGCAATCGCTGGCATTCCCGGACCATCATTCTTTTAAAGCCAAAGATGTGGTACTCATCAATGAAACCTTTGCAGCGATGGACAATCCAAAGATAATCATTACCACAGAGAAAGATAAAGCACGACTATTGAACTTAGAAGGGCTGGACGAAGAGGTGCGGAAAAATATATATGCACTGCCAATACAAGTTAAGTTTATGCTCGATAAAGAAGAAAAGTTTAACGAAAAAATATTATCCTATGTACGAAAAAATTCAAGAAACAGCATCTTGGCTAAAGGAAAGAATGAAAACAAGTCCGAAAACGGCAATCATTCTCGGAACAGGTCTCGGACAATTAGCTTCAGAGATAACTGACAGTTACGAATTTTCATATAAAGATATACCTAATTTCCCTGTATCAACAGTAGAAGGACACGCAGGTTGCCTTATCTTCGGAAAGCTTGGCGGTAAGGACATTATGGCGATGAAAGGTCGTTTCCATTACTACGAAGGCTACCATATGCAGGAAGTTACGTTCCCAATCCGTGTCATGCACGAGTTGGGTATTCAGACTTTATTTGTTTCCAATGCTTCGGGCGGTATGAATCCGGAGTTCAAAATCGGCGATTTAATGATTATTACCGACCACATAAACTTCTTCCCGGAACACCCGTTGCATGGTCCTAACTTCCCAACCGGACCTCGTTTCCCTGATATGCACGAAGCATACGACCACACACTCATAGAAAAAGCAGACGAGATTGCAAAGGAAAAGGGCATCAGAGTAATGCACGGGGTTTATACAGGCGTACAAGGTCCTACCTTTGAAACTCCTGCAGAATACAAAATGTACCGTATTTTAGGTGGCGATGCTGTGGGTATGAGCACTGTTCCAGAAGTTATAGTTGCACGCCATTCCGGCATAAAGGTGTTCGGTGTTAGTGTAATCACCGACTTAGGCGGTTTCGACGTACCTGTCGAAGTAAGCCACGAAGAGGTTCAGGAGGCTGCCAACAAGGCACAGCCTTTGATGACCGAAATTATGCGCGAAATGATAAAGCGTGCTTAACATATTTATAAGCAGGTTCTAAGAATACCATTTAACGATAAATTTATTGTGGCGTGGTTTTTTAGAACATGCTTATACTTAATCCTATAAAAGCAATATGGAAATAAAAGAATTGGGCGAATTCAAACTGATAGAACGTCTGACGAAGGATATTAAACCTACCAACCCTTCAACAATCATGGGTGTTGGCGACGATGCGGCAGTGCTTCGTTATGCCGATAAGGAAACACTTGTGTCTTCTCATTTATTTATGGAGGGCATACAGTTCGACCTTACCTACATCGATATGGAGCATCTGGCATACAAATGTGCAATGGTTGCCATGAGCAATATATTCGCAATGAACGGGCAACCACGCCAAATGGTAGTTTCGATAGCCTTGGGAAAGCGCATCAATGTAACTAATCTCGACCAATTCTACGTTGGATTGAAAGCTGCTTGTGCCAAATGGAATGTCGATATAGTAGGGGGCGACACCACATCTTCCTATACAGGACTTGCCATAAACATTACCTGCATCGGAGAAATTGCCAAAGAAGATATTGTTTATAGAAAGGGATCACAGCCAACCGATATTATATGTGTATCGGGCGACCTTGGTGCGGCTTACATGGGCTTGCAGGTCTTGGAACGTGAAAAGGTGGTTTACTATCAGCAAGTAGAAGAATTTAACAAGAAACTGAAAGAAGCACAGGCAGAAAACAATAAGGTGAAGCTCGAAGCACTGAAAGTTGAACGCGATGCGATAGAAAGTTTCCAACCCGATTTTGCAGGTAAAGAATACCTCATAGACCGACAGTTGAAGCCCGAAGCTCCCGGCGAAGTGTTGAAACAACTTCGTGAAGCAGGCATACGACCTACTGCGATGATTGATATTTCTGATGGTCTTTCGAGCGATTTGAAGCATCTTTGCAAGGAGAGCAATGTGGGTTGCAGAATTTATGAGGATAAAATACCTATCGACTATCAAACGGCTGCAACCTGTGAGGAGTTCAATATGAACCTTACAACAGCTGCGCTGAACGGTGGGGAAGACTACGAACTCCTGTTCACCATACCTATTAGCGACCACGCAAAGATAGAATCTATCAAGAATATTCGACAAATAGGTTATATTACCGAAGCTAAATTGGGCGAATATCTTGTTGCAAGAGACGGCAACGAGTTCCAACTGACCGCACAAGGGTGGGTAGATTAAGTACTTTACCTGATTTTTTGAGTTTTAAACCCCAATCTGTCATTAGCGTCCTAATGGCTGATTGGGGTTAAATATATTGGTAGTAAAACTTAGGAATTATTGTATTTCAGTCGGTTAAGTATAGTATCGCCATATTTTGTTAATGTGAACGAAAGTTAAGCCTTAAAATATCCTACAGAATATTTGCGGGAATGGGGGAAAATAACTACCTTTGCACTCGCAATTCAGAAATGATATTAATTCATTCGGAAAAAGCAATAAAATGGTACCATAGCTCAGTTGGTAGAGCAAAGGACTGAAAATCCTTGTGTCCCCGGTTCGATTCCTGGTGGTACCACTCCTCCTTTCATTAGAGCGGTTCTCGTTTGGGACTGCTTTTTTTTGTGTCTGTTTCTCTCCTATAATCGTAGTCTGAAGTTGGAATAAGTTTTTAAGAAGCAACAAAAACTTATTGTGAATAACTTGTTTTTTATATGGAAATAAGGCGGTAAAACTGTAAATATATTTCACAAGGAAAGCTGTTGTGTAACCATCTTGTTATCAACGTATTACAAAACCTATTGTTTCGCATTCCAAAACCGTAGGTTTTGCACGGTAAAACCTACGGTTTAACAACGCAAAACCTACGGTTTCGCAACGCCAAAGCGATTATATCACTTTTTAACAGAATTATCTTTACAATATTAAACCGAAAAACGCTCACTGTTTCATCGCGGATTTGCTTAAAAAACATCTACAAAATTACTTTACTTAACCTGCTTTCTTATGCCGGACGCACATTAAAATAATCGCTCTCTATACATTCTTTAAGGCGGATAAAAGTGCATAGCCGATTGCAGGGGCTGACTGTATTTTCAAACTTCTCCATACTTAATAGTATTCTTACAAAAAGTTTTTGCTTCTCGAAATTTATTTGTATCTTTGCCATACTTGGTTGTATAATTCGCCGTTTTACATCGCAACACCACGACAAGCGGATTTTACAATGGGGCAAGAACCTAAGCAATTTATTGTTGCTAAAGCGTTTATAGGATATTAAAATTAAAACAATACTATAAAATTATACACATAGTGAAAATGAAAAACGATAATAACTCTACAAAATCAACTGACTATACGTTAGGTGATAAGCATTTTTGGGCGGCATTCCTTAATTTGGCACGCCACAATGTCTATATTACAGTGAACCATATTAACAAGGTGCTGGAGCTAAAAAACAAGAAAGACCAAGAAATAATTATTGATAATGACCAAGACATATTAGCCATTAAAACTCTTTGGGGAAAAGTTGATACAGATATTAATAAGAAAGACCGATTAAGAGAACTGATAATGAAACATTTCCCTTTCTTGGAAGCTGCGACATATCAACAGAGTTCTACCAATAATACAAAACAAAAAGAAGAAGAACAAGCCAAAGCCCAATCGTTTGAAAGTCTGAAGGATTGTTTATTTCTCTTTTTAGAGAAACTTCGGGAAGCAAGAAACTATTATTCTCATTACAAGCATTCTAAATCTTTAGAAGAACCAAAGTTGGAGGAAAAATTACTGGAAAATATGTATAATATCTTTGATACCAATGTTCAATTAGTGATAAAAGATTACGAACATAACAAAGATATAAACCCTGAAGAAGACTTTAAGCATCTTGGCAGAGCAGAAGGAGAATTCAATTATTATTTTACAAGAAATAAAAAAGGAAACATAACCGAAAGCGGTTTGCTCTTCTTTGTATCCTTATTCCTTGAAAAGAAAGATGCAATATGGGCACAGACAAAGATTAAAGGCTTTAAAGACAATAGGGAAAACAAACAGAAAATGACCCATGAGGTATTTTGCAGGAGCCGAATGCTCTTGCCAAAACTGCGATTGGAAAGCACGCAAACACAAGACTGGATATTGCTCGATATGCTCAACGAGCTGATACGTTGCCCCAAATCGTTGTACAAACGCCTGCAAGGAGAGAAGAGAGAAAAGTTCAGAGTCCCCTTCGATCCTGCAGACGAGGACTACGATGCCGAACAAGAGCCTTTCAAAAACACATTGGTAAGGCACCAAGACCGTTTCCCTTACTTTGCATTGCGCTATTTCGACTATAACGAGATATTCACAAATCTTCGTTTCCAAATAGACTTGGGCACCTATCACTTCTCCATTTATAAGAAACAAATCGGTGATAAGAAGGAAGACCGCCATCTTACACATAAGCTATATGGTTTTGAACGCATACAAGAATTTGCCAAAGAGAATCGACCCGATGAGTGGAAAGCACTTGTAAAGGATTTAGATACCTTTGAAGAATCAAACGAACCGTATATCTCGGAAACCACACCGCATTATCATTTGGAGAACCAAAAGATAGGCATTAGAAATAAGAATAAGAAAAAGAAAAAAACTATTTGGCCATCACTTGAAACAAAAACAACGGTCAATGAAAGAAGTAAGTACAATCTTGGTAAATCATTCAAGGCAGAGGCATTCCTAAGCGTACACGAGCTATTGCCAATGATGTTCTATTATCTGTTGTTAAATAAAGAAGAACCTAACAATGGAAAGATAAATGCAAGTAAAGTGGAAGGTATCATTGAGAAAAAAATAAGAGATATATATAAACTCTATGGTGCTTTTGCCAATGAAGAGATAAACAACGAAGAAGAATTAAAAGAATACTGTGAGGGCAAAGATATTGCAATACGACATCTGCCCAAACAAATGATTGCCATATTGAAAAACGAGTATAAAGATATGGCAAAAAAGGCAGAAGACAAGCAAAAGAAAATGATAAAGGACACCAAGAAGCGTCTTGCAGCTCTTGATAAACAAGTAAAGGGAGAGGTAGAAGATGGTGGACGAAATATCAAACCGTTGAAATCAGGTAGGATTGCCAGTTGGTTGGTAAATGATATGATGCGTTTCCAACCTGTACAAAGAGATAGAGACGGTTATCCACTGAACAACAGTAAAGCCAACAGCACAGAATATCAGCTGTTGCAGCGCACGCTTGCACTCTTCGGCAGCGAACGTGAACGCCTTGCTCCTTACTTCAGACAAATGAATCTCATAGGAAAAGACAACCCACACCCATTCTTGAAAGATACCAAGTGGAAGGAACATAACAATATCTTGTCTTTCTATCGCAGCTATTTGGAAGCAAAGAAAAACTTTCTCGGAAGTCTAAAGCCCGAAGATTGGAAGAAGAACCAATATTTCCTTAAGCTTAAAGAGCCAAAGACCAATCGCGAAACATTGGTGCAAGGGTGGAAAAACGGCTTTAATCTGCCACGTGGAATCTTTACAGAGCCTATCAGAGAATGGTTTATAAGGCATCAGAATGAATCAGAGGAATACAAGAAAGTTAAAGACTTCGATAGAATTGGCTTGGTTGCAAAAGTAATTCCCTTGTTCTTCAAAGAAGATTACCAAAAAGAAATAGAAGACTATGTACAGCCATTTTATGGCTATCCTTTCAACGTGGGCAATATACACAACTCCCAAGAAGGTACATTCTTGAATAAAAAGGAACGTGAAGAACTGTGGAAAGGAAATAAAACCAAGTTCAAAGATTATAAAACCAAAGAGAAAAACAAGGAAAAGACGAATAAGGATAAGTTCAAGAAGAAGACAGATGAGGAAAAGGAAGAGTTCCGTTCTTATCTTGATTTTCAATCTTGGAAAAAGTTTGAGCGGGAACTACGACTTGTACGAAACCAAGACATCGTAACGTGGCTGTTGTGTATGGAACTGATTGATAAGCTGAAAATAGACGAACTCAATATCGAAGAACTGCAAAAGTTGCGCTTAAAGGATATTGATACAGATACAGCAAAAAAAGAAAAGAATAATATTCTGAACAGAATAATGCCGATGGAACTGCCTGTTACGGTGTACGAAACTGACGATTCCAACAATATAATAAAGGATAAACCTTTGCATACCATTTATATAAAAGAGGCTGAAACCAAGCTTTTAAAACAAGGAAACTTTAAGGCATTGGTAAAAGACCGCAGGCTCAATGGGCTGTTCTCGTTCGTTGAAACTTCTTCTGAAGCAGAATTGAAGAGTAAACCTATCAGCAAATCGCTTGTAGAATATGAACTCGGAGAGTATCAAAGGGCAAGAGTCGAAATTATCAAAGATATGTTGAGATTAGAAGAAACGCTGATAGGCAACGATGAGAAGTTACCAACCAACAAGTTCAGACAAATGCTTGATAAGTGGTTGGAGCACAAGAAAGAAACGGACGATACAGATTTGAAGAATGACGTAAAACTCCTTACTGAGGTGCGGAATGCCTTTTCGCACAATCAATACCCAATGCGCGATAGAATAGCATTCGCAAATATTAAACCATTCAGCCTTTCTTCTGCTAATACTTCCAACGAGGAGGGACTTGGTATTGCCAAGAAACTGAAGGATAAAACCAAAGAAACAATAGACAGAATAATAGAAATAGAAGAACAAACAGCAACTAAAAGATAAGATTATGGACTGTACATTAATTCCAAAAGAGCTGATTATTGCATTGATTCCTGCCTTGATTAACTCAGCAGCAATCATTGTTGTAGTCTATCTAACGTATTTCTACGCTGTCAAGAAACTGCGTGAAGAAAGTTTTGAGAATATCGAACGTGCAAAGTATGAAGCCATACTGAAGGCACACCAAAGCGTTTATAAATTGCTTAGGTTTATCACAGATACGGAAAACGACGACTGCATATTGGTGTGGGAGGAGCCTAAGGGCGGCGGAGAGAAAGCTTATTATTTCAGACAAGCCAATATACGCAAGTTTATAAGAGAGCTGACCGAAGAGATATACAACAAAGGCAATGGCATTTTTCTATCAAAAAAGACAATGTCGCTGATATTTGAATATCGAACTCTTGTCTATGGGCTGTTGCTTACTGCCAAAGACAACCCTGCCGAGGCGATAGAAATAACGAATAAGAAACTGGCAAAGAGAATGATAGAAATTCATCAGAGCCTCTCAATACAAATCAGAAAAGATAGAAATTTACAACAATGAGATTTACATTTCGATTAATCGAAAAGGAAAGAATTACCCTTGAAGAAGAAAGGCAAAGCATCTTAGAAATAGGCATTTAAGCCAATTTCGTTGCATCTGCCTCCTTTTTGCAAGGTACAAACAACTTGCCTACTGTACACGCAACAACCAGACGGGTTGCATCTGCCTCCTTTTTGCAAGGTACAAACAACCAGTTATTTGTTCTTTATTTTCTTCTATATGTTGCATCTGCCTCCTTTTTGCAAGGCACAAACAACATATCTACAATTAAGTTTTGACTTTTTGGTGTTGCATCTGCCTCCTTTTTGCAAGGCACAAACAACCCATATTCGCTGCTTATCTTGTCATAGATAGTTGCATCTGCCTCCTTTTTGCAAGGCACAAACAACACACACATCCCAACTTACAAATTCTTGTAAGTTGCATCTGCCTCCTTTTTGCAAGGCACAAACAACTCATAAGGAGTAGCGTAAAAAGTGCCATCGTTGCATCTGCCTCCTTTTTGCAAGGCATAAACAACTCGTATTTGGCGCGGTATTTTAGCCTCGTCGTTGCATCTGCCTCCTTTTTGCAAGGCATAAACAACACCATTGAACGCGAAACGCCGAGTGCCATTGTTGCATCTGCCTCCTTTTTGAAGGGCACAAACAACATCATACAGAATTTGCGTTCCATTTTTTAGTTGCATCTGCCTTCTTTTTGCAAGGCACAGACAACACCTTTATGTGCATTTACCTGCCGTACATAGTTGCATCTGCCTTCTTTTTGCAAGGCACAAACAACGCTTTAGAAAACAAGTGAATGAAGTAGGGGGAGTAGAAAATGTAATGGGGAACAAGCCTTTTTATGGGCGGAAAAAGGCGATAAATATGTAAATGTTTTTCGCAAGCAATGCTGTTGTGTAACTATCTGTTTATCAGCGCATTCAGAAACCTATTGTTTTGCGTTCCAAAACCGTAGGTTTTGCACGGTAAAACCGTATGTTTTACAACGCAAAACCTACGGTTTCGCAACGCCAAAGCGATTATATCACTTTTTAACAGAATTATCTTTACAAACTCGGGGCGGTTTCTTTGTGCCGGAGTAAGGGGTTATTGGGACTTTAAAAAGAATGGAAATGCCGTGCGAAGTGTTTTTCTTTCCTCTGCTTTCTTGAGCTATAGTGGCTTTAAAAAGAAATGAAATGCCATGCGAAGTGGGTTTCTTTCCTCTGCTTTCATAGGTTATAGGAGTTTTAAAAAGAAATGAAATATCGTGCGAAGTGGTTTTCTTTTCTCTGCTTTCCTATGTTATAGGGACTTTTAAAAGAATGGAAATGCCGTGCGAAGCGGCTTTTGGGAGAGGGTAGGAACGTGTTGTTTCACGTCCTTACCTTGCCTATGCGGATTATGAAAACGATGGTTGGGGGTATTGAAGCCGGTTTCGGCGATTGTCGGAAACAATGTTCAGCCATTGCCGAAAACAAAAAAGGGGAAAACAATTCCCTTAAAATATCGACAGCTCGATAAAACAATTGACTTTAATTATGGCGAAACAGCCATAATTAAAAGTCAATTTGCAAGTGGAATATGTGCTTAATAAGAAAGTCCGAACGAAAAGGAGGAAAGAGAGAAACGAGGGGTGGAGGTTGGTATAACAACTCCCTGACGCTCAAAATATGTTCTTTTCTCGCCATGAGAATGCTCAAACACGCTTGGCTTGTGCCCATTTGGCTCAACGAAAGCGTTTTTCCCATATCTCGAAAAGTGCATTTTCTCGCCATGAGAATACTCAAGCACGCTTGGCATTGTGCCCATTTGGCTTAACGAAAGCGTTTTTCCCATATCTCGAAAAGTGCGTATTCTCGCCATGAGAATGCTTAAACGCATTTGGCATTGCGCCCACGTGGCTTAACGAAAGCGTTTTTCCCATATCTTGAAAAGTGCGTTTTCTCGCCATGCGAATACTCAAACACGTTTGGCATTGTGCCCACGCGGCTTAGCGAAAACGCCTTCCTCTCGTTCCTCTTTTCGCTTTTTCTTATTTGTTTATGATAATCTTTTGGGTAAACCGTTGATTGTTATATTCAACCAATACGATGTAGATGCCCGAAGGAATGCCTCCTAACGGAATGATGTTCTTGCTACTCTTGGCAACAAAATGCCCATCAACAGCGTAGAGGCGCAGCGTTCCTTTGGCATTCAACTTTATTGCCGACTTGTCTATCGATAAGACAGATTTGTCTACCAACGGAGCTATTGAGTTGGTTAAATCGAGTATATACGGTGTTGAAGCCAAAGATTCCCTTCCGTCATTATAGTATGCCACGACGGTATATTCCGCCTTGTCGAGCGGTTGCTTGTCGATATAGCGCGTCGCTTCAAAAGGAATGCAGACGTTGTTCAGCTGCACACCGTTGCGGAAGATGTTGTAGCCGATAAGGCTTTTGTCCTCTTCCACGGTCTCATCGTCGGGCTTTTCGGTTATGTTGCCTGTAATTCTCCAGCAGCATGTGCCCATTTGGGCGTCGCCCTCGTAGAAGTCCCACACGGTTTTCCAAGTTTTTCCGTTGTCTTCAGAGTACAGGTCGCTCTTGCCGGTTACGTACGATTGTGAGCTTTCGTAGGTTAAAGGAATCTGCCCGGTGTCATAATCGTGAACCTTAATGCCCACAATCAGTTCCTTTCCGCTGTCAATCTTGATGGGCTGCTTTAGCTTTTGGGTTGTATTCTCGTTGTACTTAATGCCTTCCATCTCTTGTTCGCAAACGAGTTTTCCATTCTCGAACACCACCACAGTTGCACGAATGCCCTTTCCTTCGTCAGCTTCTTCGTAATAATTGATGTAGCCTGTTACCGAAGTAAGATATTTGCCGTGGTATGGAGCAAGCTCGCTTTGCGTGAATTTGTTGGCTCCGATAAGTTCCTTTCCTTCATTTCCGATGGTATATCCCGGTGCTTCCGGCTCAGAAAGATAGTTGAGCGAATAGCCGTTCCTGCTGTTCTTCCACATCAAAAAGAGTTGGTTGTCCGTAACTTTGCCTGTAAATCCCTTGGGCGCATCGACGTTGTCGCCACTTCCAATCATAATGTTGTCGAGGTAGAAATAATAGCCCACTGTGCCCAGTCCGTGTCTGCGGAACCTTATTTGGAAGACTTTGCCGGCAACGTGCTTCGTTAAATCAACCGTCAAGATGCCTTCCAGCTTCGGCAGTTGTTCAACCGTCCACTCTTTAGCTACCTGCCACGACTTTCCGCCATCTACGGTATATTCCACGCTAAGCGTGTCTTTGGTTAAGTCAATCTCTTTGCCTTCTTTTGCATCCTCTTCGACACAAAGAAGCAAGAACGAACACTTCACCTTGCTTGCGTTGGCAGCATCGAGCGGCCGACTTACCATACTTGTTGCGTAAGGCTTGAATGTAGACGCGCCAGTATATACTCCGATTGTGTTGTTATGCCCTATTTCGGCTGCTACCACCCACTCCGTATCGACGTCGTCGCCATACTCTTTGTTCTTCGTCCAGTAGTTGGTGTTCAGTGAACCCTTCTCGAAATCGTCGAAAAGCGGGAACGCATAGTCTTCAGGAACGACAATAACTTCAGGGTTTGAGCGTGGCGAAAGCATCTCTTTCCCTTGTTTATCGGTGTATATCGCTTCGATTGCAAACTTGCAATAGCCTGCACCGACATCTTTCACCGTAGCCGTCATCTCGTCTTTCAATTCGTTTAAGGTTGCAACCTTTTTACCGTCGCAATACACGTTGTAGCCTTTCAGCGTCAATGAATTGTAGTTTGTCTTGTCTATCTTCCACGAAAGCTGAACTTGGTGCAGCCCTGTCGATTTTCCTTTTGCCTTATCGGGGGTGGCAGGAATTTCGATTTCTTTCTTGTTTACATTCAGTACCCATGCCTTGGGAGTTTGCCCCAACGCCGTGTTAGTGTCTTTATTGCCGGTGATAACATTGCCGTTTGCCGACACAGCAGCAGGGAATGCCTGTGCCCCGTCTTCATAATTCAATGGGAACGATACATTCAGTTGCGGATTGAACAAATAGAGATAATAGGTGAAATCGAAAATTCTGCCTGAAGAATATTGGTACCAGAAGTTTCTGTAGTACATTCCGCCCACGCCTTCAGCGTCGTAAATAACCGCCCCGAACACGTCGCCATTGTCCGCAACAGTAGGTATGCGTATTTGTTCTTTGCTATCGAAGGTAGACAACGTGCGGTATGTGCCTTTCTCTACATCGAAAATTCGGTAGTCGGACCTGCTTGAAAACGAGAAGATAAAGTATTTTCCGTTATGGCTCATATCAATCATGCGCATCTGTTTCATCTTCGCCAATTCTGCATCTTCGTCTTTGTAGTTCACTGTTTTGCATTTCCCGTCAATCCAGTAACACACAATCGATTTCCCTTTGTCCACTGCCAGCCCCGTAATGGTGCGTCCGTCAGCCGACACATTCACAGCCAGACCGTATTCGTAGCCCTCGGGCAAGGGCAGAATTTCCATCTTCCATTCGTTGTTTGCACCGCGAGTCCACTTGCAAGGATAGCTGAATGCGAAATTAGAACATTTGCAATATCCTGCCACCACTTTGCCGTCGTTAGACAGCGATGCTGCAAAAGTTCCGTCTTCGTGCTGTTTTATCTTGTTCATATCCAGCTCCCCATAAGGCAGTTTTACTATTTTTCCGTTCTCAAATATGGCTGCAACATTGGTGGGAGCGTTCGTTCCGTAGAAGTCTACATAATGGTTCAAGTCTTTTACCGAGCCGCATAGCGTGCCTGCATCGTTCACGTCCCTGAACATTCCGTAGGTTTCCCAATTCTCAGAGTTGTCTGTCGTTACCCATTTGAGGCTTCCGCTGCTGACATCGTATAGGAAACTCTCCGTTCCGACTTCCGATTTGACTTTGGTCGGGTTGTATCCCACAAGATACTTGCCGTTTGGCGATATTGCCAAAGAAAAGGTGTTTTCCTCTAAAATCTTTACTTCGTCTGCCTGCATAGCGCAGAAGAAGAACAGAAACAGGAACAATAAAGATAGTTTTTTCATAATAATGATGTTTTTAGTTTTTTAATTTAGCAGTCTTGTAACTCTTCGAAAAAGCAAGCAATAAAATGGTAAAAAGGTTAATTAATGCTTGCATATACCAATATCTCATTTACTTCCGCACTGCTTACAACGCAAATAAATAAACTTTTGATACTTTGCAAAGGTAAGCATAAAATCTGAAAGAAAATTCTTTTTAACAGATTTTATTTTACAAAAAATGTTTCTTCATATTGTCAGACATTATAATGAGCACCTTGTCAGTTCGTCGGATATGGTTCTAAACCCAATGCAAAAGCACACTATACACACCGTAAAGCGAACATCTTGTAATGCAGAAGAGATAGCCATACAGCAAGTTGGCTATCCATGAATTTAGGAAGAAACAGCCGAAAAATATGTAAAGAAATTTTGCAAGCGATTGTCTTGCATAATCATCTATGTATCAACACTTTGCAAAACCTATGTTTTGACGTTGCAAAAGCGTAGGTTTTGCACGGTAAAAGCGGCTGTTTTGCATCGCAAAACCTACGGTTTCGCAACGCCAAATTGAAATTATCGTTTTTCTTCAGAATAATATTTACACAGCAGGAGTAAAGTACGCACCATTTAGTATCAGATGTAATTGCCTTGCAAACAAAAATACGGGACTGCCCATTGAAAGGCAATCCCGTAAATATTGCTGTTCTTTAACCCCAATCGGTTCATTAGGACGCATTTGCTTATCTTTGTTATTACCGTCATGCTTCCTTACTGCTTTGGTTCGCTTGCCGGCATCTGCACCGCCATTCCATCTCGCCGTAGCCCGCTACGCCTTCGATGAAATGGCGGCACATCTGCTCAACAATCGAACAAAATCAGCAAGGACGCTAATAACCGATTGGGGTTTAAAAAATCGTTTGAGCAGCAATAAAGGGTTGAATTAACTGCTTACTGGTGCTGCTCGCGCAACAAGTCGTTTACGGTCTTTACAGGATTGAAAGTTATTGCAGGCACTTCCACGAACACAGTGTTCCAGTTGCTCATTGCTCCGTTCCAAAGACCGGGCAGCTCCAATGCTTTCAGCTCTTTTCCGTTCTTCGACTTGCTGCTGATGAAACCTGTGGCAGGGTCTACGAATTTCGGCAAATCGAACGGCTTTCCTGCATAGTCCTTTGTTGCACAAACCAAGTCTACGGGGTTGAAGTGGGTGCCCTCTTTGAACATTCTCACCGATTCGGCGTTGTTGCTGTCTATCTGCGAACTTTCAAGTATCTGCAAACTGACGGTGTTGTCGGCATTATAAGCATAGAACGGACCGCCACCGGGCTCGCCACTGTTCCTTACCATTCCGCAAACACGCATAGGACGGTTGAACTTTTCGAGCAGATAGGCTGCCAGTTCGTCGTTGTTCAGTCGGTCGATGTCGTTGCGTCGGCAATGCAAATCGTTCTCCAAGAAGTGCTTCATACGTTGCAAGTCGGCTGTCGTATAGTCGGCAGCTTTCAGTTTCCTGACGTATTGGAAAGTCTTTTCCTGCAACGTTACCAATACGCCCGCTATTACCTTCTTCCACGTTACCGTTTCGGCTTTCAGTCGGTCGGGCGTTACGTTGTCGATATTCTTTATGAATACGACATCGGCATCTATGTCGTTAAGGTTCTGAATGAGTGCGCCGTGCCCGCCGGGGCGGAACAAAAGCGAGCCGTCGTCGTTGCGGAAAGGCGTGTTGTCGGGGTTTGCGCCTACCGTATCGGTGCTTGGCTTCTGCTCGGAGAATGTAATGAAGAAGCGTGTGCGGTAGTTTTGCTCGTACATAGGTTGCTTTTCGGCAGCTTTCGCCTTGAAAAGTTCAAGATGTTCGTGCGATACCGTGAAGTGAACGTGTGCCTCCGCACCGCACGCTGCGTATTGGGCAGCCTCGACAAGATGCTCTTCCATTGCCGTGCGGTTGCCTTCGGCATACTTGTGGAATAGCAGTAATCCCTTTGGCAACTGCCCGTAGTTAAGTCCGTCGGTGTGCAAGAGTGTTGCCACAACGGCTTTATGGTTGCCTGCTTCCACGAGTTGCGCAATGTCTTTTCCGTGCACAGCCCTGCACTTTTCGTTCAGTTCGTTGTAGAAAGCGAAGTGTTTCAGATTGTCGAAAAAGAACTTTTCAAAGTCAGTCGTAGGCACATCGTACGCTGCTTCGAGGAAAGCGAAAAGGTCTTTGAACATTCTGCTGGCTGCTCCGGAGGCAGGAACAAACTTCACCACCTTGTGTTTTTCAGCTTTGTAGCTGTCCCAAGCTGCCGTAAATTCCTTGATTTCGTTTTCCTTTAAACGCACAACTCCATTGCCAACCGTGGCTGCGCGCTCTATTTTAAGGAAAGGGAAACCGTTTCTAAAGTCGGCAAGTTGCTTCTCAAAATCGGAAAGCGTAATGCCTTTTGAGCTCAATAATAGTTCGTCTTGCTTTGATAACATAACAGTATAAGTTTTTATGTACTAAGATGCAGCAACGAAACAGGGGTGCCGCAATTGTTGTCTCTTTCGCAAAATTACTTACTTTTTCTTAATTTAGAGAACATTTAGCCGTTTTTTTGTACCTTTGTAGTGTTATTATTAAAGGCGACGAATATGATTTTTACAGACGATGAACTGAAAAGCTTTCACGCTCTTACCGAGGAGTTAAACGAAGAGTTGGAAAACGATGTAACGGAACAAGACAAGGAAAAGCTGGCTTCCTACATTAAGCTAATGGAAGAAAAGGGAGCCATGGAACGCAATGTCTTCGGTCTGAGCGAACTGCTTTGTGCCATGCAGACATCGCTGATAGCTGTTCGCAACATCGGTTTGAAGCGCGATTCGGTACTTGCCACCGTGCTGTATGCAGGCTATGAGAATGGTGCATTGGACATAAAGCAAATAGAAACCGACTTCGGAAAGAGTGTGGCGCAGATTATTCAGGGCTTGGCACGCATTCAAAATCTGTATAAGAAAAATCCTATCATCGAAAGCGAGAACTTTCGCAACCTCTTGCTTTCGTTTGCAGAAGACATGCGCGTCATACTGATTATGATTGCCGACCGTGTTAATCTGATGCGGCAAATACGCGACACCGACAACAAAGAGGCACAACGACAGGTCGCAGAGGAAGCAAACTATCTGTATGCGCCGCTCGCACACAAGTTAGGACTATATCAGCTGAAGAGCGAACTCGAAGATTTGTCGCTGAAATACTTGGAACACGATGCCTATTACCACATAAAAGAGAAGCTGAACGAAACGAAAAAGGCACGCGATGCCTACATAAAAGGTTCATAGAACCTGTCAGCAAGGAACTTCAGAATGCAGGACTGCGCTTTCATATAAAGGGCAGAACGAAGTCGATACACTCCATCTGGCAGAAAATGAAGAAGCAGAAGTGTGCGTTTGAGGGCATATACGACCTCTTTGCCATAAGAATCATCTTGGATTCGCCGACCCAAAAGGAGAAAATGCAGTGCTGGCAGGCGTACTCTATCGTAACAGACATGTACCAACCCAACCCCAAACGCTTACGCGATTGGATTTCCGTGCCCAAATCGAACGGCTACGAATGCCTCCACATTACGGTTTTAGGTCCTGATACTAAATGGGTGGAGGTGCAAATCCGTACCGAACGCATGGACGAAGTTGCCGAACACGGCTTGGCAGCGCATTGGCGATACAAGGGAATACAGGCAGAAGAGGGAATGGATACGTGGCTGGCGTCTATCAGAACAGCGTTGGAGGCGGGCGACAACTTGGAAGTGATGACGCAATTCAAGCGCGACCTGTACGACAAAGAGATTTACGTGTTCACACCGAAAGGCGATTTGCTGAAGTTCCCGAAAGGTGCTACCTTGCTTGACTTTGCCTATCACATTCATTCAAAGCTTGGAAACCAATGCGTTGGTGGGAAGATAAACAACAAGAATGCCTCTATAAGAACCGAACTGCACAGCGGCGATACGGTGGAAGTTACGACCTCAGCCACGCAAAAGCCGAAACAAGAATGGCTGAACATCGCTAAATCGGCTCGGGCGAAGTCGAAAATACGCCTTGCACTGAAGGAAACGCAGGTGAAAGAAGGCGTATATGCAAAGGAAATGCTCGAAAGAAGGTTCAAGAACAAGAAGATAGAAATAGAGGAACAAACGCTTTTCCACCTTATAAAGCATCTTGGTTTCAAGGAAATTTCGGAGTTTTACAAGCAAATAGCCGACGAAAAGCTCGATGTAAACAACGTGATAGAAACGTATCAGCAGCTTTACAATCAGACACACAACCTGAATGCGCCGAAAGAAACCGAAAGTGCGGAGAAGTTCGAGCTTGCCGACGAAACGGCTGAACTGCTGAAAAACAACGAAGATGTACTCGTAATCGACCGGAATTTAAAGGGCATCGACTTCTCGTTGTCGAAGTGTTGCAACCCTATTTATGGCGACCCCATCTTCGGTTTCGTTACCGTTAACGGCGGAATAAAGATACACCGGGACGACTGTCCCAATGCGCCCGAACTGCGCAAACGCTTCGGCTACCGTATAGTAAAAGCTAAATGGAGCGGCAAAGGTGGGGCAAGCTACAGCATAACGCTGCGCATAATAGGGCACGACGATATTGGAATAGTGAACAACATTACCAATGTGTTGTCGAAAGAAGAAAAGGTTGTGATGCGTTCTATCAACATTGACTCGCACGACGGTTTGTTTTCGGGAAACCTCGTTGTGCTGATAGAAGACACATCGAAGCTGAATGCGCTCATAAAGAAACTGAAAAATATAAAGGGAGTAAAACAAATAGCAAGACTATAACGCCGTTATGGTCTTGCTGCTCCTATTATATAATGTGGGTTCGGCAGAAGAATTGCGCGTTATATTATTTATTAAGAAACCTAAAGAAAGGGTTGATGATGATTTAATAGGTTTATTATATGGAAAAATAAATAATAGAAAAATGGTGAAAATCAATGTACAGAATACTGCTGTCAATATTGTCAGACACAACGATGAAGACTATATCAGCCTGACGGATATGGCTCGAAGCCAAATGCAAGAACATATTATTTTCCGTTGGCTGAGCCTTAAACCCCAATCGTTCATTAGCGTCCTTTACTGATTTAGTTCGGTTGTTGAGCAGATGTGCCGGCATTTCATCGAAGGCGTAGCGGGCTACGTCGAGATGTAATGGCTGCGCAGATGCCGGCAAGCGGACGAAAGCAGTAAGGAAGCATGACGGTAATAACAAAGATAAGCAAATGCGGCCTAATGACAGATTGGGGTTTAAGGCACCATTGAATATTTAGGCGAATGGGAAATGCTGTATAACCCGGACTTTAATTGTACCGAATTCGGTGCAATTAGAAATGCTGCAGGAAGCAACAACTTTGTACTTTCAGTAAAAACTTGGATAGAACATACCCATGCTATCGGCATCTATTCCAAGGCCGGACGATATGGCGGAACGTATGCTCACCGCGATATAGCATATCATTTCAAAGAAATAATAAGGTGCTGAATACTTTTTAACGTGAGTTCGGTATAAGAATTACGCCGATACATTATTCATTACGATGCTTAAAGAAAGAATTGGTTATGATTTAATAGGCTTATAATCGAAGAGAAGTAAAGTATCTTCGCCCTCCAATTCCTACACCGAACTCACGTTGTTTATGAACGTTTTCGTTTAGCCAAATGCGCAATGCCAACTTTATTTGAGCATTGTCATGGCGAGAAAACGCACCTTTCAAGGAACGAGAAAATAACGGAAAGAAGGTGATAAAAACGTAAATATTTTTCGCAAGCGTAGCTGTCGTGTAACTGTTTATCCGCCAGCGCATTACAAAACCTATTGTTTTGCATTCCAAAACCGTAGGTTTTGCACGGTAAAACCTACGGTTTAACAACGCAAAACCTACGGTTTCGCAACGCCAAAGCGATTATATCACTTTTTAACAGAATTATTTTTACAAGATTAAACCGAAAAACGCTCACTGTTTCATTAGCGGAATTGCTTGAAAACATCTGCGCCATTGCCTGTTCAATCTGCTTTCTTATGTCGTGCTCACATATTATATAAAGGTGTCCAATCGGACGAATAGCCTTAAAATCCCTTCATCTCTTCGTCGAGCAACCTTATGCCTTTCTCGGTGCATACACCTCTTATATGTAGCAAGACAAAGGTTTTGAATATCTCTTTGATGTTGTATTTCTTGTAGAGATTGTTGCTCATGATGTAGTGTCCCGAAGCATCGGCAAGCGTGTTCAGTATTTCTATGTTTACATCGGGCAGGAAACACCCCTCGCTGATACCGCGCTCAATGAACGCCACCATCTGTTTTCTCTTGCGTTTCCGCTTGTTTTTAACGTATTCCATTAATTTTGGAAACTTCCCAATGTCCTCCAAGAAAACGGGATTTATCCTGCTCAGCTCTTCGGTTTGCAGCTTAAAAAAAGTGCATTGTTATATTGATGACATTGACTCCGGGCTTGTCGAACTCCTCAAGTTTCTCTAAACCGCGCTTGTCGTTCAACACAACAACCTCGTAAAGCAAGTCTTCTTTGTTCTGATATATTTCGTAAAGGGTTCGCTTTGAAATCTTCAAATGCGCAGCAATATCGTCCATTTTAACCTTACGAATTCCATTTTGGAAAAACATTGTAGTGGCTGATTGAAGTATTTTAGCCTTCACTTCTTTCTTGTAATCGTTCTCTATAACCATTGGTGAAGTATTTTATTTATTCGCAAAATTACAAAAATAATATCATTTATACAATCCTTTTATTGTTTTTATTTAGTATCTTTGCACTTATACATGGTTTTTTGCAGTGAATTAAAGTCAGTATTAAACTCATATTATGGTAAAAATAACAAAAGAGGCGGCTCTCGAGTATCACCGGAATGGCCGCCCGGGAAAGATAGAAGTAATTCCAACAAAATCTTATAGCACACAAACCGACTTGAGTCTTGCCTATTCGCCCGGCGTTGCATATCCTTGTTTGGAAATCCAAGAAAACCCCGACAATGCTTATAAATACACCGATAAGGGAAACCTCGTGGCGGTTATAACCAACGGAACAGCCGTTCTCGGACTTGGCAACATCGGTGCGATGAGCGGAAAACCGGTAATGGAGGGCAAAGGACTGCTGTTCAAGATTTACGGCGGCATCGATGTGTTCGACATAGAGATAAACGAAACCGACCCCGACAAGTTCTGCGAAACGGTCGAAAAGATAGCCCCGACGTTTGGCGGCATTAATCTTGAGGACATAAAGGCACCCGAATGCTTTGCAATAGAAGAACGACTGAAACGCACGTTAGACATTCCCGTGATGCACGACGACCAGCACGGCACAGCCATCATATCTGCCGCAGGTCTTAAAAACGCACTCGAAGTGGCCGGAAAAGACATTGCAAAAGTGCGATTGGTGGTGAACGGAGCCGGCGCAGCTGCCATTTCGTGCACGAAACTATACATGGCGTTAGGCTTAAAGAAAGAAAACATACTGATGTTGGACTCTCACGGCGTCATCACAACCGACCGACCGAACCTTACAGAGCAAAAGAAAATCTTTGCAACCGAACGCAATGACGTGCACACATTGGAGGAAGCAATGAAAGGGGCTGACGTTTTCGTAGGACTCTCAAAGGGCAATATCCTCTCGAAAGAGATGATTCAGTCGATGAACGACAATCCTATCGTGTTCGCATTGGCAAATCCCGTACCCGAAATTTCGTACGAAGACGCAATAGCAGCGCGCCCCGACGTGCTTATGTCCACCGGTCGTTCAGACTATCCGAACCAGATTAACAACGTCATAGGCTTTCCTTACATCTTCCGCGGTGCGCTCGACGTACACGCAAAAGCCATCAACGAAGAAATGAAACTTGCAGCCGTGCACGCCATAGCCGAATTGGCAAAGCAGCCGGTGCCCGATATTGTGAACAAGGTTTACCACGTGAACGAGCTTACATTCGGTCAGAAATACTTTATTCCCAAGCCCGTAGACCCACGACTGATAACGGTTGTGAGCGCAGCGGTGGCAAAAGCGGCAATGGACAGTGGCGTGGCAAGAACACCGATAGACGACTTCGAGGCATACAAAGACAAGCTCATGCAGTTGCTTGGACAGGAAACGAAATTCACACGCTACCTGCACGCCACTGCGGCACGCCACCCACAGCGGGTAGTATTTGCCGAAGGAGTGCACCAAAACATGCTGAAGGCTGCCGTGCAAGCCAAGCAAGAAGGCATCTGCCAACCGATATTGCTGGGGCACCCCGACCGTATAAAGCGTGTAGCCAACCGATTGAAGCTCGACCTGACAGGCATAGAACTCATTGACATGCGTGCCGACAAAGAGCAGGGACGCAGAGCCACATACGCAAAACACCTTGCCGAGAAGCGCGCACGCGAGGGCTACACCTTCGACGAGGCTTACGACAAGATGTACGAACGCAACTATTTCGGTATGTCGATGGTGGAAAACGGAGATGCCGACGCCATGGTAACAGGACTGTACACCAAATACAGCGACACCATAAAAATGGCAAAAGACGTTATCGGCATTCGTCCCGAATACAAACACTTCGGCACAATGCACATCTTGAACACCAAACGGGGCATTTACTACATTGCCGACACACTGATAAACCGTATGCCGAACACCGAAACGCTTGTCGATATAACACGACTTGCCCACCATTCCGTGAAGTTCTTCAACGACAATCCCGTTATGGCGATGGTGTCGTTCTCCAACTTCGGCAGCGACGAGGGAGGCTCGCCACAGCAGGTTCGCGAGGCGTTGGCTAAGACACAGGCAGAGCACCCCGACTGGCTGATAGACGGAGAAATGCAGATAAACTTTGCATTGGACAAGAAGCTGCGCGACGAGAAGTACCCTTTCACCCGCCTAAAAGGCAAAGACGTGAATACGCTTATATTCCCCAACCTTGCCTCTGCCAACAGTGCATACAAGCTGTTGCAAGGCTTCAGTCCCGAAACGGAGGTGATTGGTCCTATCCAAATGGGACTGAACAAGCCTATCCACTTCACCGACTTCGAGTGTTCTGTACGCGACATTGTAAACATCACGGCGGTTGCAGCAATCGATGCCTATATAGAAAAGATTAAGAACAAGCAATAGGCAAGTGTTTTAGCGGTTTTATTATAATGTAAAAGTCCCTTTCTGATAAGCAGTAAAGGGACTTTTTGTTTCGTTAAGAAGCAATAAAAACTTAGCAGGATAGTGCTGATGACTAAATAAAAAAATATGCTTTTCCCGACCATATATTTGTCAGCATTTTACAAAACCCCATTTTTTTGCATTGCGAAAGCGGCTGTTTTGCGATGCAAAACCTACGCTTTTATCGTGCAAAACAATAGGTTTTGCGATGCGTTGATAACAAGCAAGTTAAGCAATAGATACTCCTATGAAAACATTTTACATGTTTTCGTCCTCTTTCCTCGACTTTTATAATAGGTTTGTGCCGTATTTTTAATTTTAGCAGACAGCAACTATAAAATATCAGCAATAAATTTGGGATATTCCATTTTTTGTATGTACCTTTGCATTCGCTTTTGCCGATATGGCTCAGTTGGTAGAGCAACGCATTCGTAATGCGTAGGTCCCCGGTTCGAGTCCGGGTATCGGCTCTTCGTTGAAGAAGGGTTTCTGCAAAAGCAAAAATACAGACTTCAACCCAAATCAAAGTCTACAAGCGGAATTAGCACATCGGTAGTGCACGGGCTTCCCAAGCCTGTGAGGCGGGTTCGACTCCCGTATTCCGCTCTTCTTCCCACCTTTTCATTCGCTTACTATATACATTTCTGTAAATGATAGTTGGACTTTACCATCAGAAATGTTTTCAAACTTTTTTTCTTTTTCTTATCCTTTTATTCTAAAACTTTTATACCTTTGCATATGAAAATTAACAATTAAAACTTAAATTATGAATAGTTACGACCAAAAAATCTTAAATGAAATTGAACAAGCAGCTAAAAAGTTCAACAATTATTTAGTAAATCATCTAAACCGCAAAAAACCAAATAACCATAGCAATATTGCAGATTATCAGAAAATATTTTTGATGAATTGAAAAAACAGTTCCCTATTACTCATGGAGCATTGAGTATAAAGTTACTCCATTAGCACAAGATAGAATTGACATCTATGGAAAACCATCTGATAACAAAGGTAAGCAGATAGTTATAGAGATTGATGCCAGTCGTAAAGATCAGATTGCAACTAAATTTATATCGCGATTGAGTCTTGTCGGATTAAATGAACCATTGCTTTATGTAGCCTTGTTATACCCAGATACTCAAAGAGACATAAATACCTGCCAAAAATATATTAAATATGCCAATAACATTGCAAAAAAAATCAATAACAAATCTTCTGCAATAGGTGTGTTTGTAGATGTTAATAAAGAAATGGAGAGTCCTCAAACGAAAGGTTATATTGAGGAGTGGGATTATGAAAAGAACTATAACTTCTATATAAGTTCTGCATCTAATAATATTCTCAAAGGTATGACAGAATGTGCTGCAGAAGCCATTAAGGAATATATCAAATCGAAGCAGAAATCGTTAAATAAAAAGAATAAAAAATTTTATTACGAAGAACTTGAAGCCGAATTTAATTCTCACTCAAGTATTATTGCTAATAGTGCAGGTAAGAACAGATATTACGACACAGGTGTTAAACTCCCAACAAAGGCTGGCATTGATGCTACTGTATTCACCTATAAAGAATGGCGCCAAACAGAAATGTCGTGGAACAACTTTCTTACTCTTTGTGAAAAGAAGGGCATAAAGATAAATCAAGTATGGAAAAGAATATGATAACAATAATCCTTAAAAGATATTACACTTACAGGAATTGTTCAAAAAAGTTATTATTATGAAATTCTTGTAGTTTAAGTTTACAAATTGGAATAATTCTTTTACCTTTCATTCACATAGCGAACTACGCAAATGAAAGATACAAGAAACAATTCTCTCAACTAAAAGATAAAAACTACAAAGATATTTTCTATAATCTACTTATAATAAAAAAAGCCGAAAAGAACGGTTTTCTTTTCGGCTTTAATCGTTTCTTCCGAATATACGGCAAGCATTATTCGCCGCACACTCGTTTATATTGCTCTATGAGCCATTGCTTCTGTTCGGCTATGCTGATGTGGCTATTATCCAACTCGATGGCATCATCGGCTTTGCGCATAGGCGACACTTCGCGATGCGAATCGATATAATCGCGTTGCTTAACGTTCTCCAATATCTCCTCAAAGTCGGCTTCCATGCCCTTTGCCTTCAATTCATCGTAACGCCGTTGCGCTCTTACTTCGGGCGATGCCGTTACAAAAATCTTCAATTCTGCATTCGGAAAGACCACCGTGCCAACATCGCGACCGTCCATTACAATACCTTTGTCTTCGCCCATCTTTTGCTGTTGCGCCACAAGTGCTGCACGAACAAACGGAACGGCTGCAATAGGACTGACATGCGACGATACTTCCATCGTGCGAATTTCGCTCTCTACATTCTCATTATTAAGATAGGTGTCCGGGCGACCCGTTTCTTTGTTGAGCTTGAAACTGATGTTTATGTTCGGAATTTCGGCTTCCAGCCGGGGCAGGTTTATTGAGCCGTCTGCATGAAACAGTCCGTGTCGCAAGGCATAAAGCGTTACACAACGATACATTGCCCCCGTGTCTACGTAAACATAGCCCAATTCTCGTGCCAAATCCTTTGCCATTGTGCTCTTTCCACACGAAGAAAAGCCGTCAATGGCAATTGTTATTTTCTTCATCTAATATCTGTTCTTTTGTTTCTTATTCTTATAGTATTAAAGTGCGTAGGCAAAATTCAGCATGATGGAATTGCTTGATGCGTGGTACTTGCCATACGATACATTCAGCTTGAAGCGTTCGAGATTGATTCCGCCACCAACGCTGAAACCTGCTCCGTGGCTGCTTTCATCGTCGCCAACTCCCACTTTCATATCGTTTCCTCTGCGGAAATTGTAGCCACCGCCTATCCATAAACTTTCTGAAAGCAGAATCTCGGCACCCAAATTCAAATGGTTTATAAATCGGTAATCGTAATGCGTAAGGTCTACAAGCGTAGCCGACACACGTACAGGAAGCGCAGCAAACGTTTTGCTGACACCTATTTGCAGGTCGAAAGGCATTTTTCCGAAATTGTCATCATACGCCTTCACCTGTCCGCCAAGGTTCTTTGCAACAGCCGACACCGACCATTCGAGTTCCGGGTCGTACCAATTCAAGCCCAAATCCACGCCAACAGCTATGCTGTTATAGCTACCAATATACGACGTAATGAACTTTCCTGTGATACCACCGACCAAGTTGCGTGCCAATTCATAGGCGAAAACAGCCTCAACGGCAATCTCGCTTGCACTGAATTCGCCCGTCTGCACATTGTTCTCGTCTACTTCTTTCATCTTTCCGTAGTTCATGTACTGAATGCCACCGGCAAGCGTAGCCTTATCGTTCATTACTCTCGTGAAAGAAGCCCCCATATAGTTTGCCCCCTTCATATAATTCATATAGCTAAGCCCAAGTGTCATATCGCTGACCGATGCCGCCAAGGCAGGGTTTGAAAACATAAGCGAAGGGTCGTCCTCGATAATAGAAATGTTATTGCCGCCCAATGCAGCAGCACGCGCACTGACAGGTAAACGCAAGAAGTTGTATTCTGTTTGACTTTCCTGTGCTTGCGCTATGGTTGAGAATAACCCAAGAAAAAGGGCGAAAACAAGCTTTTTCATTTAATGTACTTTAATTTATTTGGCAAAGATACATCTTTTTCCGAATATCTTATTAATTTTGTCTGTCGATTATGCAGCGGGCATTTAAAACTCTTGTTATTGCCCCGCATATAGCATATAACGTTGTATAATGGGATTTAGTGTTTAGATGTGGAAACAAAGAAATCAAATAATGCAGATTTAGAGAACAAGCGTTGGATAAGATTTGTGCTTGGTCTGACAGTGGCATTGTCTGTTTTCTTTGTTGCAATAGAGTATTCCACACAAGGGGACGAGGACAAACAAGCGAATACGAACCTACTGAAAGACCTGAAATTACATGACCAAGAGATGCTGCCCGCTATCGACCAAGAGAGTCTGGCGAAAGAGAAAGACGATAAAGAACCTACTCTGGAGGACATGCTGAACGTTAAACGAAGCGAGACTCCGCAAAAGGTTACACCGCACGAAGTGGGCAATACAGAATCGAACGACGACAGAACGGCTGCGCCAAACATCAGCGACACGCCGATACTGACACAGCAGGAGAGCAACCTGCCTGACCCTACCAAGGTGGAAGAGGTGGATAAAAAGGAAACCAACAAGTTTACAGACGACGATGCCGATAAAAGAATAGAACGCTACGACGACAAAGTCAGCAAGCGCATTCTGTCTGAAACGCCTACTCCGCCGGGCGGTTGGAGCTTCTTTATGACGTGGCTCACCAAGAATATAAAGTACCCCGACACTGCCAAACAAGCAAAACAGCAGGGCACAGTAAACGTTACCTTCATTGTAAACACTGACGGAACAGTGGGCGACATCAAGATAAAAGAAGCAAAGAATACCGATTTTGAGCAAGAAGTATTGAAAGTTGTGCGCACAATGGGCAAATGGAAGCCCGGCATACAAAATAATAAACCTTGCAAATCGTTATTAGAAATACCCATCGTGTTTAGTTTGTAAGCAGCAATTACTTGCTTACAAGACAATAAAAAAATAATTCAGATAGTAAAAAAACATTTCGATATGTACACATCTAAGGAACTTTTGGAAGTTGTAAACCATTATTTAGACAGCCTTGCCTACGACCGTAAGCCGGCCGGCCTATACGAACCCATTAAATATGTATTGCGTTTAGGCGGCAAGCGCATACGTCCTACCCTTATGTTGTTGAGTTACAACCTGTACAAAGATAATCCGAAAGATATTCTGTCGGCAGCCTGTGCATTGGAAACCTATCATACTATACGCTTTTGCACGACGACCTCATGGACAAAGCTCCGTTAAGACGCGGACAACAAACCGTGCACAAGAAGTGGAACGACAATCAAGCCGTTCTCTCGGGCGACTCTATGTTGGTCTTGGCTTACGAACGATTGGCTAAATGCGACACGAAACATCTTGAAGCAGTCCTACATCTCTTCACCGAAACGGCATTGCAGATAGGCGAAGGGCAGCAATACGACATGGAATTTGAGATGCGCAACGATGTAACAGTAGAAGAATACATCGAAATGATACGCCTTAAAACCAGCGTGTTGCTTGCTTGTGCTACAAAGATGGGGGCTATTTTGGCCGATGCAAGCAAGGAAGATGCAGAGAACCTGTATAAGTTTGGCGAACAAATAGGACTGGCTTTCCAGCTCCAAGACGATTATCTCGATGTGTACGGCGACGTCAAAGTGTTCGGAAAGAAGATAGGAGGCGACATAACATCGAACAAAAAGACTTATATGCTCATCACTGCTTTCAACCAAGCAAACACCGAACAGAGAGCCGAACTCGAAAAATGGATAAACAAGAGCGACTTCGACACCGAAGAAAAAATTGCTGCCGTAACACGATTGTACAATGAAATAGGTGTAGATAAACTTGCAAAAGAGAAGATGGACTTCTATTACGAGCAGGGAAAGAAGTTTCTCGATGCGGTAAAACTGCCCGACGAACGCAAGGAAGCATTGGCAGCATACGCCGCAGAAATGATGAAACGTCAAAGATAACTTCTGTCTTACCTTTAATCACCGTTCCTTATATATGCCGTACAGACGTTTACCGAAGACCGATGCAGCCCGACTGAAAGCACTGAAGACGTTATTGGACAACAATGATATTTACACCGTAAGAAACAAATTCATTGATTGGAAACTGATAAATAGTGCTCAGCCGCTTCACGACCGTTTGCTTACAGCCACCGAACAATATAGAATATCGATGTCGGCACAAGTCAGGAATGCAAAGAAGATGGACGGTTTGCAGTATCGTGCCGGTATGTATCTCAGCCATTTCATACAAGTTCTGCTGATGTCGGTAGAGCGTGGAGAAATAAAACGGAAGCAACTGACACTCTACGGACTAAGCGAAGATGCAACATCGCTGCCCAATATAAAGTCTGCCGATGGGCTGTTGCTATGGGGACCTAAGATTGTTGCAGGCGAAAAAGCAAGGGTAAAGCAAGGAGGAAAGCCCATTTACAACCCTTCGATAGGAATGGTGGCAACGCATTTCGATATTTACAACGAAGCCTATACGGCACAACGGAAATTGCAAGAGCGCACCGGCAAAGACAATCAGGTAATGGTAAAGCTGCGTCCGACTATCGACGACCTGATTTTAGAGCTGTGGAACGTTATAGAAACCCACTTTGCAGACCTGCCTCCTAAAGAACGATACGACCAATGCCGTAAGTTTGGTGTCATATATTATTATAGAAGGAACGAGCAAAAACTGTAACAAACGAAGACGGTAGAAACAGCAAGCGACTATAAAAACAAAGATAAAACATAGCAATTGATAAGAATATGATAATAGATACACACACTCACTTAGACGGAACAGAATTTAAAGAGGACATTCAAGAGGTGGTGGAAAGAGCCAAAAGCGTTGGTGTTTCAAAGGTTTTTGTGCCTGCAATCGACTTAAACTCTATCGAATCGATAGGCAATATCTGCAAACTGTTTCCCGGTTTCGCTTATCCGATGTTGGGCTTGCACCCCGAAGAAGTGAAAGCCGACTATCGGGAAGTGCTCGAAAAGATGAAACCGGTGCTGCTTGCAAGCAACGACTACATTGCTGTCGGGGAAGTCGGATTAGACTTTTATTGGAGCAGGGAGTTTGAAAAAGAGCAGTTGGAGGCTTTTGAAGAGCAGGTAAAATGGTCGGTCGAAACACGTTTGCCATTGATGATACATTGCAGAAAAGCGCAAAACGAAATGGTTAAAATACTCAGAAAGTATCAAGACCGGTTGCCGGGAGGCGTTTTCCACTGCTTTACGGGGAACGAAAAGGAGGCGGCAGAGTTGCTGACATTCAGCAATTTCGTGTTGGGAATAGGCGGAGTACTTACTTTCAAGAAGGCAAATCTTCCCGAAACATTAAAGTCTGTTCCGCTCCAACGCATCGTTCTCGAAACCGATTCACCCTACATGGCACCCGTTCCATTGCGTGGAAAGCGCAACGAAAGTTCGTTCTTGGTGCATGTTGTAGCTAAATTGGCAGAAGTTTATAACACAACAGAAGACGAAATCGGCATACAAACGAACAAGAACGTAGAACGGATATTCGGCTTCTGCTAAGTTCGGAATGCGCCATAACTTTACATCTATACTTGCTTATGGTTGCTCATTTCCACCTAAAAGGCATTTTATAGATAGCCTTTGCCAATGCTGTAATACAAGCAAAAGCTATTCAAAAGAACTCTATACCGCATTGAGCCTTTGCCGTAAATGCAATGAAAAGTACAGTTATCGCCTTAGAAAGAAGCCAACGTAAATACTAAAAAAATATTCGTTCGGCATAGGAAAGCCGGTTAAGCAACCTATCTCATAGATGTATTCCAAGTAAGTTCACCACTGAAACCGCGAGAGCTTTTCGTTTTAATATTGTAAAGATAATTCTGTTAAAAAGTGATATAATCGCTTTTGCGTTGCGAAACCGTAGGTTTTGCGTTGTTAAACCGTAGGTTTTACCGTGCAAACCTACGGTTTTGGAATGCAAAACAATAGGTTTTGTAATGCGTTGATGGCGAGGTAGTTACGTAACAGATATTCTTGCGAAAAATGTTTACACTTTTATTGCCTGTTTTTCGTCCATTTAATAAGTTGTTACTCGCAATATTCTGTTTGTTTCTAAATTTGATATAAGATGTTAATGGCAGAATGTTTATGCTTGTAAATTTTGCAATATCATATTTTTTTCGTACCTTTGCACAGAATTTCGTCTATCCTGACGGAGTTTGATACCATATTAATTTTGGAGGTATATTTTATCTAATGAGACAACTTAAGATTTCAAAAAGTATTACCAACCGTTCCAGCGAGGCACTCGACAAGTACTTGGTGGAGATTGGACGTGAACCAATGATTACCGTTGATGAAGAGATTGAGCTTGCTCAGGAAATTCATAAAGGCGGCAAAAAGGGCGAGCGGGCAAAGGAGAAGCTCATTAAGGCGAACTTGCGCTTTGTGGTTTCCGTTGCCAAGCAATACCAACATCAAGGTCTCTCGCTTACCGACCTTATCGACGAAGGCAACATCGGGCTTGTCAAAGCTGCCGAGAAGTTCGACGAGACACGCGGGTTTAAGTTCATCTCATACGCAGTTTGGTGGATTAGACAAAGCATTTTGCAGGCCATTGCCGAACAAAGTCGTATTGTACGCTTGCCGCTGAACCAAGTAGGAGCAATCTCAAAGATAAACCAAGTTACCAACGAGTTCATTCAGAAACACAACCGTCGTCCTTCTATTCATGAGTTGGCAGATATGACCGGCATAGACGAGGCACGCATTCGCCAAAGTCAGAGCGCGGACAATCACCACATGAGCATTGACGCTCCATTCAGCGACGACGATGATAACTCTATGAGCGATATGTTGGCATCGGGCGACGACTCGCGAACCGACCGCGGTGTAGACTTCGAATCAATGTCCGACGACCTTAAGTCGGTGTTGCAGAACACGTTGAAAGACCGTGAACGCAAAATCGTAGTCGAATGTTTCGGTATTGGTTGTCAAGAGAAAGGGTTGGAAGAGATAGGCACGGAGATGCAGCTTACACGCGAACGTGTGCGCCAAATTCGTGAAAAGGCAATCGAAAAAATCCGCTTGAGCGGTAATGCACGGGTGCTGATGAAGTATCTCGGTTAAACTTAAAATTTATCGGATAGCCCTCGTCGAAGGGCTGAACATTCGGAAATAAACCCCATCGCTTGTACGGCGGTGGGGTTTTCAGTTATGGAAAAGTCTGTTTTTATCGTTAGTTTTTTGTGCTACTTTCTTGTTCTTTCACTGAAAATCACTATCTTTGCAACAGTTATTACCGTTGTGCAGTACTCGTGCAGCGGTAACGACACGACGGAACGGCTGTAACAACGTTCGCGAAACAACAAACGGAAAAGCAAAAATAACAATCATAAACAAATAGAAAAGCATCTCGTCTGCAACGTCGCAAACCATGTTGAAGCGCAGAAAGATGAAACTTTTAACAAACAGATTAATGGAAGAATTTGAACTCATTGCCAAAACCTTTATGGGACTTGAGGAGGTTTTGGCTCAAGAGCTCACCCAACTGGGTGCTAACAACGTGCAGATTGGACGACGAATGGTGTCGTTCACGGGAAACAAGGAAATGATGTACCGCGCTAACTTCCAGTTGCACACCGCAATAAGAGTGCTGAAGCCAATCGCACACTTCAAGGCAAAGAGTGCTGAAGATATGTACGATGAAGTGAAAAAGATAGATTGGAGCAAGTACATTCTGCAGGGAAAGACATTCTCGGTAGACTCGGTGGTCTACTCGGAAGAGTTCAAGAACTCACGTTTTGTTACCTATAAGGTGAAAGACGCCATTGTAGACCAATTCCGTGAAAACACCGGCACACGCCCGAACATCTCTGTCAGCAACCCCGACATTCGTCTGAACATACACGTTGCCGAAGACAATGCAACCCTGTCGCTCGACTCAAGCGGCGAATCGCTGCACCGACGTGGCTACCGACAGGAAAGTGTGGAAGCACCATTGAACGAAGTGCTCGCAGCAGGTATGATACTGATGACCGGCTGGAAGGGCGAAACCGACTTCATCGACCCTATGTGTGGTTCGGGCACGTTGCCCATCGAGGCTGCACTCATCGCACGCAACATCTCTCCGGGCATCTTCCGCAAAGAGTTTGCGTTCGAGAAATGGCCCGATTTCGACCAAGAACTCTTCGATATGATATACAATGACGATTCTCAGGAGCGAGAATTTGAACACCATATCTACGGTTACGACATTGAAATGAAGGCTGTGAACACGGCAAAAATGAATGTAGCGGCAGCAGGATTTACAAAATACGTTACCATAGAGCATAAAGACTTCAAGAATTTCACGCAGCCCGAGCAAAAGAGCATCATCGTGATGAACCCTCCTTACGGCGAACGCATCTCTACACCGAACCTCTTGGGCACCTACAAAATGATTGGCGAACGTCTGAAACACCAGTTTATGGGAAACGAAGCGTGGATTTTGTCTTACCACGAGGAGTGTTTCCGCGAAATCGGACTGAAGCCAAGCATCAAGATACCTGTGTATAACGGTTCGTTGGAATGCGAGTTCCGCCGCTATCAGATGTTCGACGGCAAGCTGAACGACTACCGTGCAGAAGGCGGCATCGTGAAAACAGAAGACGAAAAGCGCGAAATGGCGCAGAAACACCGCTTCAAGAAGAACCGCGAATTTAAGAAACGACTCGACGAAACCGAAGAAAACGAAGAGGGCGACATACGCTCTTTCACCTTCCACAGCTTTGAACACAACATCTCGATAGGTGGGAAGAAGTTTGAAGACGGCAAGCGTGGCGGACGCAAAAACTTCCGCAACGACGACCGATTTGGCGACGAGCGTGGCTCATTCCGTGGAAAGAAGAAGTTCGACGGTAAACGATTTGACAAAGGAAACAAAGGCGGAAAGTTCCGTAAAAAAAGTAATTATAATACAGATGAAGACTAAAAACCTAATCGTAAGTGCAGGATTGGTAGCAGCTACTTTAGGTCTTGCATTGCCTACCAACGTTATGGCACAGAAAAAATTCACACTCGAAGAACTCAACTTCGGCGGTAAAAACTTCCAAAAGATGCGAGCAGAAACCCGCTACACCACGTGGTGGGGCGACAGGCTTGTGCGTTTGGACAAAGACCGTTGCACAATCGTAAACCCAAAGACGCTGAAAGAAACCACGCTCTTTACGCTCGAAGATATAAACGCAATGGTGGCACAGGGCAATGACGACAGCAAAGTGCGCTCGCTCTTCCACGTTTCTTTCCCATACGCCGACCGTCCGGTGGCTCAAATCGCAGCGGGAAAGGAAATAATAATGCTTAATTTCAAGACCAAAAAGATTGAAAGCACAATGAAGAGTGTTGCCGGCGTTCAGGCACAAGACTATAATAAGGTGTCAGGAGCAATGGCATACGTGCTGAAAGACCAACTATACGTTACCGATAAGAACGGAACGACAAAGCAACTCACCACCGACGGCTCACGCAACATCGTCTACGGGCAAGCTGTTCACCGCGATGAGTTTGGTATCAAAGGCGGTTTGTATTGGAGTCCGTCAGGCAATCGCTTGGCATTCTACCGTATGGATCAAAGCATGGTAACCGATTTCCCGCTCTTTCACATTCAGGAAGTAGACTGGAAACCTGCAAACGGCGAGTCGCGCATTGCAACTCCCGAACCTACAAAATACCCTATGGCAGGCGAAACATCGCACAAGGTAACCGTAGGAGTGTATGACCTCAACACAGGAAAAACTGTTTATCTTGACGCAGGCGACCCTACCGACCGCTATTTCACCAACATACAGTGGAGTCCGGACAGCAAAACCATCTATATGTTCGAGCTTAACCGCGACCAGAACGACTGTCGCTTGGTGTCTTACAATGCCGAAACCGGCGGCAAGATGGCAGAATTGTATCGCGAAACCGATGCAAAATATGTGGAACCTTCGCATCCTATACTCTTTTTGCCTTGGAATGCCGACGAGTTTGTTATGCAATCGCAGAAAGACGGCTACAATCACTTCTACCTATTTAATAAGGAAGGCAAGCAGCTGAAGCAGATTACGAAAGGCAATTGGGTAGTTATGGACGTGCTTGGCTTCAACAAAGACGCAAAATCCATTATCTATGTGTCTAACGAATGTAGCCCGATACAGCGCAATACATGGAGCGTGAACGTTGAAAACGGCAAGCGCACCCTCTTGGACAATGGGCGTGGCTACCACTACGCAACGCTCAGCGGTGGCGGTAAGTACTTGGTAGACAACTATACAGAACCTACTGTGCCACGAAAGATAGACATTACCACCATCGGAACAAAGCCGACGATTAAGAATTGGCTTACTGCGAAGAACCCATGGGACGGTTACAACGTACCGGAGTTTACCTCCGGCTCGCTGAAAGCCGACGACGGCACCACCGACCTCTATTGGCGTATGGTGAAACCTATCGGTTTCGACCCGTCAAAGAAGTATCCAACCGTGGTTTATGTGTATGGCGGACCACACGCCCACAACGTCGATGCGAGCTGGAACTACGGTTCGCGTTCGTGGGAAACCTATATGGCGCAGAAGGGTTACTTGCTTTTCATCA
Organism: Prevotella falsenii DSM 22864 = JCM 15124; assembly: GCF_000613945.1. GTDB lineage: Bacteria > Bacteroidota > Bacteroidia > Bacteroidales > Bacteroidaceae > Prevotella > Prevotella falsenii. Next base: position 65,816 of record NZ_BAJY01000004.1, on the reverse strand, counting down.
TCGACAACCGTGGTAGCGAGAACCGTGGCAAGGAGTTCGAGCAAGCTACTTTCCGCCAACTCGGACAGGTAGAAATGCGCGACCAGATGCAGGGCGTGAAGTTTTTGAAGTCGCTGCCATACGTTGATGCCGACCGTATCGGCGTTCACGGCTGGTCGTTCGGTGGTTTCATGACTATCTCGCTGCTCACCAATTACCCCGAAACCTTTAAGGTGGGTGTTGCCGGCGGCCCTGTTATCGACTGGAAGTGGTATGAAGCCATGTACGGCGAACGCTATATGGACACACCGCAAACCAATCCGGAAGGCTATGCAAAGACTTCACTCCTACCAAAGGCAAAAGATTTGAAGGGCAAATTGCAGATTATCACAGGTCTGAACGACCCTGTTGTATTGCCACAGCATTGCTACACCTTCCTCAAGGCGTGCATAGCAGCAGGAACTCAACCCGATTTCTTCGTGTATCCGGGCGAGCCTCACAACATGCGTGGACACCAAAGTGTTCACTTGCACGAAAGAATTACACAGTATTTTGAGGACTATTTGAAGTAAGTTTTTGAACAAACGAAACATAAAACATAAACAGAAACCCTTCTGATAAGGGGGAAAAGAAGTGCTTATGAGAATATTACTGTTAGGTAGCGGAGGGCGTGAACACGCCTTGGCTTGGAAGATTGCACAGAGCAAGAAGTGCGAAAAACTGTTCATTGCGCCGGGCAATGCAGGTACAACCGACTGTGGCGAGAACGTAGCCATCGGTGTGAAAGAGTTTGAAAAGCTCAAGACGTTTGCCGTGGACAACGCTATCGATATGGTAGTAGTAGGTCCTGAAGACCCATTGGTGCGTGGCATATACGACGAATTTAAGCACGACGCCCGCACTGCCCACATTTCTGTCATCGGACCGTCGAAGGCTGGGGCGGTGCTCGAGGGCAGTAAGGACTTTGCCAAAGGCTTTATGCAACGCCATGCCATTCCTACGGCAGCCTACGCAACATTCGACGGCACAACCGTAGAGGCAGGACTGAAATTCCTCGAAACGCTGAAAGCTCCCTATGTGCTAAAGGCTGACGGCTTGGCAGCAGGCAAAGGCGTGCTCATACTGCCCACTTTAGACGAGGCAAAGCACGAATTCAGGCAGATGCTCGGCGGTATGTTCGGCAACGCATCGGCTAAAGTGGTCATCGAAGAGTTCCTTTCCGGCATCGAATGTTCGGTGTTTGTACTCACCGATGGCACGAACTATAAGCTGCTTCCCGAAGCAAAAGACTATAAACGCATCGGCGAGGGCGACACAGGACTCAACACCGGCGGTATGGGAAGTGTGTCGCCGGTGCCTTTTGCCACTGCGGAATGGTTGCAGAAGGTGGAGAACCGCATCATAAAACCTACCGTCGATGGCTTGAAAGCCGAAGGTATCGACTACAAAGGCTTCATTTTCTTCGGACTTATCAACGTAGATGGCGAGCCGATGGTGATAGAATACAACTGCCGTATGGGCGACCCGGAAACCGAAACCGTGATGTTGCGCCTGAAGAGCGACATTGTAGACTTGTTTGAAGGCGTTGCCAACGGCACACTCGATAGCTGTAAAGTGGAGTTCGACGACCGTGCTGCCGTTTGCGTTATGTTAGTCAGCGGTGGCTATCCCGGTGCTTACACAAGAGGTTACACCATCAGCGGGCTCGACAGCGTAACCGATTCGGTGGTTTTCCACAGCGGAACAGCCTTGAAAGACGGGCAGATTGTAACCGATGGGGGGCGTGTTATAGCCGTGTCGTCTTACGGAACAAACAAGGAAGAAGCCCTTCTCAAGAGTTTCACCGATGCTAAAAAGATAAAGTTTATAGGCAAAAACTTCCGTAGGGACATCGGTCAGGATTTATAAAAACTACATTGGCAAGTAGTGTTTATACTCAATTGCCACAATATTTGAGTCTGTTTTTCAGTCAGTATGCCGGCTTTGGGAAATGATGAAAGATGCCGAAACAACAAGAAAGCGGCGTAAATATAGTGGTAAAAACAAGAATGAGGCAATAGGATAATGCGTAGGTGTTTACCCCAAAGAAGCATAACGGTAATAACAAATATAAGCAAATGCGTCCTAATGACTGATTGGGGTTTAATTTAGAATACCTACTTAAAACAGAAAAGCGGTGCGCAAACGACTACAAAACACAATTGCTGAAAGCCGATGGACACTCACCGTAGTGTCTGTCCTTACGACTGCTGTGTGGGCAGTAGTGTGTTTTAACAACTTGTCGGTTATTGCGCCCTTCCTCTGCATGCTCTTTTCCACCTTTCTAATGATGGAACTGAACAACGCCAACGCCCTCATACGCATCTACAGCCGTATGGTGTCGTGTTGCTATATGGTGCTTACCACGATGCTACTTTCCAGTTTGTGTCGATGCGTGCTGCCAGTGTGGTGCTCTGCATGGTAGGTTTCTACACTTGCATTTTCCGTTGCTATCAAGACAAACGCTCGCCGGGGTGGGTATTCTACGCCTTTCTCTGTATGGGTTTCAGCAGCATTGTGTGGGTGCAAACCCTTTATTTTGTGCCCATTGTGTGGGTGTTGCTTACCACAAAGCTGTTAGCTCCCGGTGTCCGCAACTATGTTTCATCGCTTTTCGGACTACTTTTGCCCAATCTTGTGGCATTCGGCATCTTGCTTTATCGTGGCGAATGGCAAATGGCAGTGCAGCATTTTGTCGAACTCACCAATTTCGGCAGCATTGCCAACTATTTGTTGCTATCGGTCAATCAGATAGTAACAGCATCGTGGGTAATACTCTGTGCCATCATCGGCACGGTGCACTATCTGCGCAAAAAGCGTTCCGACAGCATTCGTAATCGCATGCTTTACAGCTTTTTCATCAACCTGAACACCGTTTCCATTGTTTTTCTATGCCTGCAACCGCAGCATTTCGATGCCCTCCTCGGCATGGTTATCGCATCAACTTCGCCTCTGATAGGGCACTTCTTTGCGCTGACCCACACCAAATTCACCAATTTTACTTTCAAGTTTCTTACCTTTGGCACCCTTGTCATCACGCTTTACAACCTCTTTCCTTATCTTCTTCGATAAGGCGCAGCCGTGTTTATGGCACAAAACAGCCTTCCCGATACCACGTTTTTTCGCTCTGCCGTTGCAGAGGTGTGGTTTTCGCGTATAGAAATTATAGGCTTTTCTAGATATTCTAGAGTTCCTAGAGATTTCTAGGATTTCTATTATAAGATTAAACACTATCCTTGATTTTGTAAAAATAACTTCCTTTAAAAAACGACAATTTCGCTTTGGCGTTGCGAAAGCGGCTGTTTTGCGATGCGCATGTGTGCAGTAAGGCAGCAGAGTAGGGGAGGCTCGGCTTGTAAAACACAAAAATTTGCAAAAGAGGGGCATAATTAATCGCTTCTTTTGGGTGTATCGTTAAATTGTCGTACTTTTGTATCTTGAATATCAATTCTGTGCAGACAACAAACGTATGGTATTAAATTATATTTGGATAGCGTTCTTTCTGATTGCTTTTGCCTTCGGAATTGTAGGCTTGATGATGGGCGACACCACGCTGTTTCAGAAGATGGTGGACGCCACTTTCGACTCGTCGAAGACGGCGTTCGAGGTATCGCTCGGACTGACGGGGGTGCTTGCGCTGTGGCTCGGCATCATGAAGATTGGCGAAAAGGCAGGCATCGTGAACCTGTTGGCGCGACTGTTGAGTCCTATTTTCACTAAGCTGTTCCCCGATATTCCTAAGAACCACCCCGTTATGGGTTCTATCTTCATGAACATAGCTTCCAATATGCTTGGGCTTGACAATGCCGCTACGCCGACAGGACTGAAGGCAATGGCGCAGATGCAAGAACTAAACACGAAGAAAGACACCGCTACCAACCCCATGATAATGTTTCTTGTGCTGAACACAAGTGGACTTACCATAATTCCAACTAGCATTTTGGCGTTCCGAAGTGCGAACGGTGCAGCACAGCCCACCGATGTTTTCATTCCTATTTTGCTTGCCACGTCGGTTGCTACGATTACCGGAATCATCGTTACCTCGCTTTGGCAGCGCATCAATCTGTTGCATCCTGTGTTGCTTGCCACTATTTTCGGACTTGTCGGTTCGGTGGGATTGGTGATTTGGGGCTTCGGTCAGATGGACGAAAGCACCATGAACACGGTAACATCGGTGGCTTCCAACCTTATATTGATGTCGATAATCGTTATTTTTATCGGTGCCGGACTGCTTCGGAAAATCAATGTTTACGATGCTTTCATCGAAGGAGCGAAAGACGGTTTCGCCACTGCCGTGCGCATTATCCCTTATCTTGTTGCCATACTCGTAGGCGTAGGCGTGTTCCGTGCTTCGGGTGCGATGGATATGTGCATAGGCGGCATACAGTGGGCGTTGGAACAATGCCACGTGAATACCGACTTTGTGGGTGCTCTGCCAACTGCGCTGATGAAACCATTGTCGGGCAGCGGTGCACGCGGACTGATGCTCGAGGCGATGCAAAACTATGGTGCCGACTCGTTTGTGGGCAGGTTGAGTTGCATCTTCCAAGGTTCTACGGACACCACATTCTATATACTTGCTGTTTATTTCGGCAGCGTCAGCATACGATATACACGCCATGCCGTTGTTTGCGGCTTGCTTGCAGACCTTGCCGGCGTGATTGCGGCAATCGGAATATGCTATATTTTCTTCTAAACAGAAACGAAACAAAATGGCAAACTTAAAATCATTGGCAAAAGACACGGCTATTTATGGACTCAGCAGCATTGCTGCACGCTTCATAAACTATCTTTTAGTGCCGATACAAACAGCCAAATTCAATGCTGCCGGCGGACAGTACGGCATCATAACAAACGTATATGCCTACGTGGCACTGCTGATAGTGTTGCTTACCTACGGCATGGAAACCACCTTTTTTCGGTTCATGAGCAAGGAGGGAGAGAACCCCGACAAGGTGTATGCCACCACGTTGAAGATGGTGGGAGCTACTTCGCTGCTGTTCATGGCGGTAGTGATACTTTTCAATCAGCCCTTGCGGCACTCTTGGCTATGCCGACCACCCCGAATACATTATGATAATGTATGTTACGGTGGCGATAGATGCCTTTGCAGCCATACCTTTTGCCTATCTGCGGTGCAAGCACCGACCCATAAAGTTTGCGGTGCTGAAGATGCTCAACATCACTTTCAACATCGTGTTGAACTTGCTTTACTTGGTGGTATTGCCTTACTTCAAGCTCAATCCGTTCGGTATATACGATGCAAACTTCACGCTCGACGTGGTGTGGGTGTTCTATATAAACTTCTTCTGCACCGTTGCCACCTTGCTTTTGCTTTGGAAAGAACTGTCAGGCATACGCCACAGCTTCGATATGGGCACGTGCAGGCGTATGCTGGGCTACACTTTCCCGCTTCTGATAATGGGTTTGGCAGGACAGCTGAACCAGTGTGCATCGCAAATAATCTTCCCTTACGCTTTCGATGGCACAGCCGAAGAGGCACGAACTCAGCTCGGCATCTACGGCGCATGTATAAAAATAGCCATGATAATGGTTATGATAACGCAGGCTTTCCGCTACGCCTACGAGCCGTTTGTGTTCGGAAAGTCGAAAGACAAGGACAATAAGGACACCTATGCAAAGGCTATGAAGTTCTATATTATCTTCACTCTGCTGGCTTTCCTTGCCGTTGTGGGCTATATGGACGTGCTTCGCTATGTGGTGGGGCGCAGCTATTGGGAAGGCTTGGAGATAGTACCGATTGTCATGGCAGCCGAAATAATGTTCGGAATTTTCTTTAACCTCAGCTTCTGGTACAAACTTACCGACCGCACAATATGGGGTGCGTACTTCTCCGGCATCGGTGCTGTGGTGCTCATCGTCATGAATATTCTGCTCATACCGCATTTCAGCTATTGGGCTTGTGCGTGGGCAGGCTTCGTTTCCTACGCCGTGAGCATGGTCGTAAGCTACTATTTCGGACAGAAGTATTACCCTATTGCCTATCCGATGAAGGAAATTCTGTTCTATATAGCGGTGGCTTTGGTGCTGTTTGCAGCCATTACGGCTTCCAACAAGTACTTGCCTACGTTGTTCGCACTCGCTGCCAACACGGCTTTGATACTTGTTTTCCTTGCTATTATCGTCAAGCGCGATTTCCCGTTAAGCAAACTTCCCGTCATCGGAAAACGGTTTAAGAAATAAGAAAACACTAAAATTTATTTATCAATTATATAATTAATTATGAAAAAATCAACATTGCTCCTTGCCGGACTGCTCGCTGTGAACACGGCTTCTAAGGCAGATGAAGGTATGTGGACACTTTACAACTTGCCTGAAGCGGTTTATACGCAGATGGTAGATTATGGTTTTTCGTTGCCTTGCGACATGCTTTACAACAATCCGGACGCTATCAGCAACTACGTTGTAAACTTCTCAGGCTTCTGTTCGGGGGTTGTCGTATCGCCCGATGGCTTGGTTTTCACCAACCACCACTGTGGCTTCGGTGCCATCAACGCCCATTCAACGGTTGAGCACGACTACATGCGCGACGGCTTCTATGCCAAGAGCTTTGCCGAAGAACTGCCAAACGAAAACACCTTTGTTTCGTTTATGCGCGGTCAGCAGGACATTACCAACCGCATTGCACCGCTTATTGCGAACAAATCGTTGAAGGAACAAGGTGCGGTTATCGACTCTGTGGAGAACGTTCTGAACGATTCAATCAAGAAAATCGACAAGACTTTGCACATTGAAGTGGCTCCGTTCTACGAAGGAAACAAATATTACGCTACCACTTACCAAGATTTCACCGACGTGCGCCTTGTGTTTACCGTGCCGAAAAGTATGGGTAAGTTCGGTGGCGATACCGATAACTGGATGTGGCCGCGCCAAACTTGCGACTTCTCGGTGTTCCGTATATATGCCGATCCTAAGACGAACGGACCTGCTGCCTACTCAAAGGACAACGTACCTTATCACCCTGAACACTACGCACCGGTGAGTTTGCAAGGCTATAAGGACAAAGACTTCGCCATGACTATTGGTTATCCGGGCAGCACCAACCGCTACCTCTCTTCGTACGGCATTCAGCAGCGTCGCGATATTGAAAATACCACACGTGTGCAGAGCCGCGACATAAAGCTCGCAATTATGAAGAAGTACATGGACGCTTACCAAAACGTGCGCATTCAGTACGAGTCTAAGTATGCAAGTTCTGCCAATTACTGGAAAAATTCAATGGGTATGAACAAGTGTATCGACTCTATCGGACTCATCAGACAGAAGGCTGAATACGAAGGAAAGATTAAGAACTGGTTGAGCAAGCAGCCTACAAAGAACCCTGCAATAGATGTGAACTTCAACGAACTGGAACAGCTCTACGCGCAAAACCGCCCGTTGGTACAGGCTTTGAGCTATTGGTCGGAATCGTTCAGACGCACAACAGAGTTCTTTACACGTGCCATGAACATGAATATGAAGATGCCGTTGAAAGGCTCGGCAGCCAATCCGAAGGCACAATACTTCGAGTTTAAGGATAATAGCAGCGAATGGAACTACGAGCTTGATAAGGAATTGACAGCCGCAATGATGCAGAACTATGCCAAGATGATGCCTGCTGAATATCACCCGGCATTCTTCCAAACCGTAAACAAGAAGTTTGGAGGCGACTTCTACAAGTACACCGACTGGCTTTACAAGACGAGCAAGATACTGAAGAAGGGCGAAAAGTTCTATCCGAACGACACCAAGAAGTTCATGAAAGACCCTGCCGTTCAGGTAGGAAAAGACCTCTTGGAAGTTTATCAGCAAGTCGGACAGAAGTCAATGCAAGTAACAGAAGCCATCAAGCGCAGGAAAAGAAACTCACCGAAGCCAAACTGCAAATGGAAATGGACCTCCCGCACTATAGCGATGCCAACTTTACAATGCGCCTAAGCTACGGTCAGGTGGGCGGTTATATGATTGGCGGTTTCAACAGCGGCTACTATACAACAGCCGAAAGCATCGTAGAGAAGTTCAAACAAGCCGACAAAATAGCCGACTACAAGGCAGAACCAATCATGATAAGTCTGCTTTCTTCTAACAATTTCGGCAAGTATGCCGACAAGACATCGGGCAAGATGCAGCTCTGCTTCCTTACAAACAACGACATTACCGGCGGTAATTCCGGCTCGCCGATGTTCAACGGGAAGGGCGAACTCATCGGTCTTGCATTCGATGGCAACTGGGACAGCCTCAGTTCAGACATCAACTTCGACCGCAATCTTGCGCGTTGCATCGGTGTAGACATTCGTTTCGTGCTCTATATGATGGACAAATGGGGACATGCCGACCGCTTGATTAAGGAAATCAACGCAAAGTAAGCGAGTCAGAAAAGACATATACATATAATATAAGGTGTGGCAAATAGGTTTTTGCCACACCTTTTTTCATTCTCAAATAAGCAACAGCTTTCTCGCAAAACAGAGTTCCGTACATTCCTCGTTCTCTGCTCTTTCATTTGCATTCGCACACAGTTTGCGCTTTGCTGCACCATTATATCTGCCTCGTAGCATAAGCGTAAATATTTCATAATAGCAGGAAGTGTTATCGCACACGTGTTTAAAATTGTTTAATAAAACAGGAAAACAGATTGAAAAGTTTTGCTAATAAATAAAAAAAGTATAAATTTACACACGTTATCCTGAAACAATCTTATACGCCTTACTAACTAATGCCTAACAAAAAATAGAAACGACGGACTGAGAAGCCCGTCGTTTTCTTTTGTTTAAAAAGTTGTTAGCCAATTGCAGACAAAAGCAAAGTTTTTATAAAGATAATTCTCTTAAAAAGTGATAACTACGCTTTAGTGTTGCGAAAGCGTAGGTTTTGCGTTGTAAAACAACCGCTTTTACCGTGCAAAACCTGCGGTTTTGGAACGCGAAACAATAGGTTTTGATGAGTAAAACAGCCGCTTTTGAAGTGTAAAAGCGCAGTTATCACTTTGTAAGGGAATAATATTTACAGGAGCGAAGTTGTTTTCTGCTATCTTTATTCGATAGCAAAAAGAACATCAACGCCTATGACAGATGGTCGCCGAACCCTTATTTCAGCTGCTTCTTCACTTCTGCAAGTGCGGCAACCCAGTTGGTATCGAGCGAGAATTGGGTAGGGTAGTCCTCGCGATTGTAGTACGCCAAGATTATATCGTCGTCCTTGTCGCCATACAAAGGGTTGTTTATGCTGGCTTCACGAAATATCTTCTTCACGCGGTTCTGCTCTCTTTCTGTTGTTGCCTTTGCATAACTCTTCAAATAAAGGTTCACATAGTCGTACATATAGTAAGCCATTGAGTCCAATCGGCTGTTCAAATGCGCTATTTCTTTAGCCGTTAGCTCTGCTTTGGGAGCAGAAAGTGCCTCCAAGGTTTTGGTTTTCAGATAGGCTATGGCGTCTACCTTGAACGATGCTATCTTACGAACTTCGGTGTCTTCTTTCTTGTCGGCAGCTACTTTATATGAACTTCTGTAAATCTGTTCATATACACGCTGTGGCGTTTGCGCATAAGTAGTGGCTGTGAATGCCAAGGCAGCGAGTGCCAAAGCTGTTTTTTTAAATCTTATCATTATACTTGAGTTTTGTTGTTATCGTATTTCTTTGAATGCAAAAATACATATCTTTTTACGTAAAAACGAACGAAACGTTTAATAGTTGCGAAGTTGTATGTTATTTATTACTAATTAATGACTTACTTATTACTAATCCTCGACTTGTTCTTTATTGCGAAATCTTTCCACGAACCATAGTGTTTGGCATCGGTTTCGGGGCGATTCGATTGCAGGAAATGGCAGTAGGCAGCTCCAAGAGCATCGGTAGCGTCCATAAAATGCGGCATTTCGGATTCCTTTAAATGCAACAAACGCCGGAGCATTCCTGCAACTTGGTCTTTCGACGCTGCACCGTTGCCGGTTATAGCCATCTTTATCTTCAGCGGTGCATACTCGTGAATGGGAATGTCGCGCTGTATAGCCGCTGCAATGGCTACCCCTTGCGCACGTCCTAACTTCAACATCGACTGGATATTCTTGCCGAAGAAAGGGGCTTCTATCGCCATTTCATCGGGCAAATACGCTTCGATGATGCCTGTAACACGCTCGAAAATCTTGCCCAATCGAAGGTAGACGTCTTTCTCCTTGCGCATATCGATAACGCCCATCACCACCATTTCGGCTTTATTACCTTGCGTACGGATAACGCCATAGCCCATAACGTTGGTGCCGGGGTCTATTCCAAGGATTATTTTCGATGGTTGTTGCTGCACCGTTGCCATACTTTTTATCGGTCCATATAAGGGTTGTGTGCCAACTCGTAGCCTATTGTTGTCTGTTCACCGTGCCCCGAATAAACCACTGTATTATCAGGCAGTTGCGACAATTCCCTCAAGCTGCCGATTAATTGAAACATACTGCCACCCTCAAAGTCGGTTCGTCCCACGCCGCCACGGAAGAGTGTATCGCCCGTAAAGGCTATGTTCTCTTCTTTACAGTAGAACGTTACACCGCCGGGAGTGTGCCCGGGAGTGTTGATAATCGTAAGTTCGTGTTGCCCGAACTTTATCGTTTCGCCTGCTTTGAAAGTGTGCCCGACGGGTGGAAAATCATAGTTCAGGTGCATTCCGAACATGTTTTGCGCCTGTTCCTTGAGCGAACGCAAGGCTGCAGCGTCTTTTTCAGACACTTCGGGCAGCAAGCCGAAAACCTCGTTTATGGTGTTTATGCCGAAATTATGGTCGAGATGGGCATGAGTTGCCAACAAGTGTACAGGTTTCAGATAGTTCTCTTTGATGAAGTTTACAATTGTTTGGCGTTCCTCTTCATAGAAAGCACCGCAGTCGATGATAACGCATTCCAAGCTGTCGTCCCATATAATGTAGGTGTTTTCTTCTATCATGTTGAACACAAATCGCTTTATCTGTACCATATTTCTTAATTTATTAAGTCCTCTTATTTACTTTAATGAATACCTGTTAATGTGTTAAATACGAGGAACATATATTAAATTCTTTTCCTCAAACCACGCTTCCGTGAACCATTGCGATAGGTTTTCCACGATGGCAACCTTTCTAAAGGGTTGCAATTCTTCGTCAAGGCTACCTCCTTTCAGTACGATGACACCGTTTTCGAATGCGTTGTGGCTGTCTTTTGCGATGTTCTTGCGCACGATTTTCATCAAATCGGGCAACGGCATCACTGCTCTCGACACGATAAAGTCAAACTTTCCTTTTTCTTCCTCGCCGCGTTTGTGTTGCAGAAGCACGTTTTCCAAGCCGATAGCATTCGCCACTTCCGTTGCCACCTTAATCTTTTTGCCCGTGCCGTCAATCATTTTGAAGTTCGCATTGGGGAACATTATCGCCAAAGGAATGCCCGGAAAGCCGCCGCCGGTGCCGAAATCGAGCACGTTAGTGTCGGTTTTGAAATGTATAAACTTTGCAATGGCAAGCGAATGGAGCACGTGATGTTCGTACAAATTGGTAATATCCTTACGCGAAACAACATTTATCTTCGCATTCCAATCTACATACAAGTCGTACAAAGCTGCGAATTGCTCCCGTTGTCGTGCTGTTATCTCAGGGAAATATTTAGTTATAACGTCTATCATGTCTGTTTATTAATTAGTTATCTATTGTTACACGCACTTCTTTTGGATTGATTTCGCCTGCCGAATACACAAAGGTTACGGAGTCTTCGTGAAGTATGAAGTTGGCAGAAGGATAAGGCTCGATGCCCACAAAGTAGCCTTTGCTTTGCGCTTGTGCCGCATCGTCGTCGTCCCAATCGTGGTTTTTCGCCATCTGTGCGATGATTTTCTTCGTCAGCGTTTCGTTATAATCGTCGCCAAAGGCATCTTTCAGCGTCAAACGCTTGCCTGTTTTGGGGTCGATATTGAAGCATAGCGAATAGCTTGTGGCAGTTTCGCCCGTTTTTATCGTAATATCCGAGATGTAAACCACGTTGTCGCCCTTGCTGGGAAGTATTCGCGTGTCTATGTTCAGTGCCCAGTCGAGCCGGCTCGCCTCATGTTCACGGTCTTTTAACCAGCGTGCCAGCTCTATATACTCCTTGCCGTAACGGCGTGCTAATTCCGGAATGACACGTTGGGGCGTCAGCCGTTCGTAGCTTGCAGCAAAGTAATTGGGCTGCAAAGTGCCCATACGCAACAACGAATCGTTCGTTGCGGCATACTCATTACCTTTCAGAAAGGCATAGCTAATGTGTATCTTGCATGCCGCATCTTTGCTGAAACTGACGGTTGTATCTATTGTTACCTTATCCACAGGCACCGCCAACCGTGGCTTACCTTTCTTGTTTGTGCAGCTTGTAACGACGACAAAACAAACGAAAGCAAGTGCCGAAAGGCATATAAAACTCTTCTTTGCCATATTAATGGGACAAAGTTACAAAAAACTTTCGTAACTTTGCACAACGATTAAAACAAATAAAGAAATGATAAAAGCGTGTCTTTTCGATTTAGACGGAGTGGTATTCAATACCGAACCGCTTTATACCGCGTTTTGGGGCGGTATTTTTAAAGAGTTCTACCCGGCAGAACAAGGTTTGGAACTAAAGATAAAAGGGCAGACGCTCACACAGATTTACGACCGCTACTTTGCGGAACAGCCCGACCGGCAGGCAGAGATAACACGCCGATTGGACGAATATGAACGCCAAATGCCGTACACGTATGTAGACGGTTTTACCGACTTCGTGAAACGGTTGAAGCAAAACGGTGTAAAAACCGCAATAGTAACGAGTTCCAATAAAGCGAAGATGGAAAACGTTTACCGTCGGCACGCATCGTTCAAGCAACTTTTCGATGCTGTTTTTACAGCGGAAGACTTCCACGAAAGCAAGCCTTCGCCCGATGGATACCTTACTGCTGCACGAGCATTGGGTGTACAGCCAACCGACTGTATCGTATTCGAGGATAGCTTTAACGGATTGCGTTCGGGGCTTGCTGCTAAGGCACGAGTGGTCGGACTATCAACTACGAACTTGGAAGAAAGTATCAAGGAGTTTACAAAAGAGGTAATACCAAACTTTGTTGGCTACGAGCTGACAGAGCGATAACAAAACATAGAAACCATAATGGGTTATTTATCGACAGACAAAAAGAAGATAACGGCAAACACACTGCTTGAGATGAAGGCTGCCGGAGAGAAGATTGCGCAGATTACAGCCTACGATTACACGACGGCAAAGATTTTCGATGAAGCCGGTATCGACAGCATTTTGATTGGCGATTCGGCATCGAACGTAATGTGCGGAAACGACAACACTTTGCCCATCACTGTGGACGAGATGATTTACCATGCCAAATCGGTGGCAAAAGCGTGCAGCCATGCCTTTGTAGTATGCGATATGCCGTTTGGCAGTTATCAGGTAAATCGCGACGAAGGTGTGCGCAATGCCATTCGCATAATGAAAGAAAGTGGTGCCGACGCTGTAAAGTTGGAAGGTGGCATCGAGATTATCGACACCGTAAAGGGCATTCTTGCCGCCGGCATTCCGGTGGTGGGACATCTCGGACTGACCCCCCAAAGCGTGCATAAGTTTGGCGGTTACGGTGTTAGAGCAAAGGACGAATCAGAAGCGGATAAACTGTTGATTGACGCAAAGTTATTAGACGAAGCGGGAGTGTGCGCCTTGGTATTGGAGAAAGTGCCTCGCACGTTGGCAGCCGAAGTGTCGAAACAGATAAAAGCCCCCACCATAGGCATCGGAGCAGGCAACGGAACCGACGGACAAGTGCTGGTTTATGCCGATGCAATGGGCATGACAGCCGGGTTTAAACCCAAGTTTCTGCGCGTTTTTGCTGATGTAAGGAAGTGTATGACCGACGGAATTGCCGACTATATGAGGTGTGTGAAGGAGCAGACGTTCCCTAACGAGGGGGAATCGTATTAAGGAAAAGCAGGTGATTATAGATTTTTTTAGAAATCATAGGGACTCCTATGATGAATAGACCTTATGGCTGTTTATACTGTTTGCAAGTATTAGCTGAAGCATAGAAAATCACTGTTATTTTGTAAAGATAATTCTGTTAAAAAGTGATATAATCGGTTTGGCGTTGCGAAACCGTAGGTTTTACAACGCAAAACCTACGCTTTTACCGTGCAAAACCTACGGTTTTGGAATGCGAAACAATAGGTTTTGCAATGCGTTGATAGCGAGATAGTTACACAATAGTTATTCTTGTGAAAAATATTTACACTTTTATACCCTTCTTTCCACATCTATTAAAGGGTGCAAAGGAGCAGTAGACATAAAACAAAAGGTAGGGCGAAACGATGTTTCGCCCTACCTTTATGGTTTGTTTTCTATTTATTTTCTACTGTCGTTCATCGACCTTCGGCTATCTTGGGCAGTGCCATCTATCGTCGTGGCATGCTTGTGCCAGCTGTCGTTCATCGACGTTCGGCTATCTTGAACAGTGTGCCCGTCGGACAAACAAAGCGACAATAGGGGCGCGGCACAAAGAACGAGAGGGCTGCCACCACACCGCCGAGCACCAAAACGAACACGGAGGCGGTTTGGAAAATAAATGCCGAGAATACTTCGTAGTCTATCCATTCAAGCCAAATCCCGGTAAGCGTCAGCACCAACAGTACTGCAAACAAGACTTTTCGGAAGGCATTAAGACGCTTCACCGTATTTGCACTCATGCGCCACTTGCGGTTTTTCGTTTTTGCCGCTAAGTCTTGGAAAGCTCCACACGGACAGATATTTGTGCAATAGTAGTTCTTTTTGCCGAAAAGCGGATAGACAAAAGCCGTTATGAGCATAATAATCGGTACGAGCGAAGCCCAGAAATTGATGCCGCTCGACATGAAATTGACAAACAACGACCACGAAAGAAAGGTGCCACAAAGGAATCCCAACACTACCACATTGAGTAAAAGCTGCACTGTGCGATAGTGTTTGTTGCGATAAAACAACGGAACGATGGCAGCCAAGAGCACCACCAAGAGTCCTGCAACAGCCTTTGCATCGAGGTTCATCTTCTCCCAGATGGTGGGTTCTACGGCTTTTTGCGCTGCATAAGCCAATCCGCGATGCATGTTACCTATGACACCACGCGACGAAAAGGTTGCACCGCTTATGCCGTCTACCTTCAGTGCCTGCGCCTGTTCGATGGTTTTGCCGTTCCATTTTGTAAGCAACGGCTTCACTTCCTCGAAAAATTCGGGGGTTTCGCTGTTCTTCAAGGCTTTTACCTGAACGATTTTGCCATCTTTTATATATATATCCAATGGCACAGCACCGCCATATCCCACAATGTCTTTGCCCAGTAAGGTGGTGTTTATCACCTTCGTACCGTCGTCGAGCGTGCGCATTGTTTCTGTTTTTGCAGTTTGCACGCTATCGGAAAACATCGTTTTCAGGCTATGTCCCCATACTTTTCCATCACGCTGAATAGCTGCCACCATAAGTATGAGCATACATGTGGCAAGCATTAAAACCTGTTGTAGTTTCTTCATTGTCGATGTTCTATAATGTTCTTGTGTGTTAAGTAGGTGTTCAAAATTAAACGTATCTATATTGCTTTTATCTTTTATGCTTTCACTTTGCCATCGTCTTCACGTCTCTTTTCCGTCATTCTGTCGCCTTTCATCAGTCGTGTAGCCCGCTACACTCCTTCTTCAAGACGGCAGACTGACCGGAAAATAGCCATAAATACAATGTCAATTAATTATGAACACCTACTTATAATACTATTGTGCGATGATGTTTTTAATGTCTTCCACTATCTGTTCGTCTAACAAACGGTTCTCTCGCAGCAACTCGTTCACGTCGTAACGGTCGTAGAGTTGCTTCTTTACACCGAAACAAAGCGTACGCATTGCCGACGGACCGTAGAAGCGTGCTACGCGTTCGCCAAAGCCTCCGTCGAGCGAACCGTCCTCAATCGTTACCACAAGTTGATGGTTGGGCGTGAGCGAATCGAGCAGTTCCTCGTCAATTCCCGATAAATAGCGTGGGTTTATCAGCGTTGCGTCGATGCCTTCAGCCTGCAATGCCTTTGCCACATTCTCGCCTTTGGCATAGAAATCGCCCGCTGCGATAATGGCAACAGTATTGCCTTGGTGCATCACCTTGTACTTGTTGAGTTCCGAATAGTCGGTATCAACAGGCTCTGTTGCGTGGTATGCACCGTATTCCGGCACACGAATGGCTACCGAATGGCGGTTTTGATAGATTGCCCAACGCTCCATGGCAATCATTTCTTCGTAGTTGGTAGGAGCAAGATAAACCAAATTGGGAATGTGCGAAAGCATCGGAATATCGAAAAAGCAGATGTGCGTGAAGTCGTTCATGCCGAAAACAGAAGCTCCCGTAACATTGATGACGGCAGGATTGCCGTTTACAGCCAAGTCCTGACAAAGCTGGTCGTAGGTGCGTTGCATAAAGGTGGCGTGGGTAGTGAATACCGCGTGTGCGCCACGTTTAGCCATTGCCGATGCCATTGCTACGGCTGCTTCTTCCGCAATGCCTACATCAAAGTGCTGCGCACCCACCTTTTTGCGTGTCTCGGCATCGAAACCGAGAATGACGGGCACACCCGCAGAGAGACAAACCAACTTAGGATTGGACTTCATTTCTTCGCGCAGCCATTGTCCGAGCATTGCCGGCATGTATTCGCCTCGTTGGTGCGGATTGCGTGGCGAGCCGTCTTCGTTGAACGGAAAGTTCCAATGCCAACGTTCTTTGTCGTCGATTGCCGGCTGGAAACCATGCCCCTTTTCGGTGTGAATGTGCACCACGATGGGGTGGTCGATGCCTTTTACACGTTGGAAAGTTTCGACAAGCCTTGCCACATTGTTGCCTTCGTCAAGGTAGATGTAGTCAAGCCCGAGCGCACGAAAATAGTTTTGTGGGCTTTTTCCGTTACTTTCGCGTAGTTCGCGCAGGTGTTTGTAAAGACCGCCGTGGTTTTCGGCAATGCTCATTTCGTTGTCGTTTACCACGACAATGGCATTTGTGCCGAGTTCTCCCAATATATCCAACCCTTCAAAAGCCTCGCCGCCAGACAGCGAACCGTCGCCAATGACGGCAATAACGTTCTCTGTTCCGCCCAGAATATCGCGCCCTTTCACGAGCCCGGCTGCCAAAGCAACCGATGTAGAGGTATGTCCAATCTCGAAGTTATCGTATTCAGGACTCTCCAATGGCGATGAATAACCCGAAATTGCGTCCATTTTGCTCTTATCGAAGAAACCGTCTTTGCGCCCTGTTAGTATCTTGTGGGGATAGCTCTGATGCGATACATCGTAAACAATCTTGTCGGTTGGCGCATCGAAAACGTAATGCAAAGCCACTGTTGCTTCCGTGAAACCAAGGTTTGGACCTACATGTCCGCCGTGCAGCATTACACGGTTCAACACGCCTTTGCGCACTTCTGTTGCCAATGCAGTAAGTTCTTCCAACGTGAGTTCTTTCATGTCGGCAGGCGAATTAATCTTTTCAATAATCATTGTTGTCCTGTTTAAATTCATCTTTTATTGTGTTTGTGGTTGTAACCTTTGCTCGGTGCCAACTACAAACCGTTCAACAAAGGTAGCAAAAATATTTCTTTTATTGAAACTTTTTTAGTTTTTTAATAGGGAGGAACGCCCTCGTTGGCAATAAAAATACAGCCTTTCTCGCCCGAACCAATATTTTTTCGTAAATTTGCAAGCCCTCGATTATGGTGCAGGGCATCGGCTTTCGCCGCTAAGAGAGTGGATACAGATATATAATCGAGTGGGTACATATATATAATAAGGTGGGGAAAGCCCGCCGCCAAATATTAAAAATACAGGTCTAAACAATGAAATATATCATCATTCCTGAACGAGAAACAAGCAAACAATTGCCTTTCTACTTTGCAGTGGAGGAATACGTGGCACGCACTTACACCGACGACGACTACTTTATGGCGTGGCGCGTAGAACCTACGGTGATGCTCGGACGCAACCAGCTTATCGAAAACGAGGTAAACACAGACTACTGCAAGCGCAACGGCATACACATTTTCCGCCGCAAGAGTGGGGGAGGCTGCATCTATGCCGATAAGGGGTGTATGCAGTTTTCTTATATTTCGTTTGCCGAGAACGTGAACCGCGCCTTTTTGGAATACATGCAAGGCATTGCCGACATGATAAAAAGTCTGGGCATAAACACCGAACTATCGGGCAGAAACGATATTCTCGTGGAGGGGAAAAAAGTGGCAGGCAGTGCCTTCTACCGCCTGAAAGGGCGCAGCGTGTTGCACAATTCGCTTTTGTTCAGCACACAATTGGAACATCTTTCGCAAGCACTGACACCCTCAAAAGAGAAGTTGCAGAGCAAAGGGGTGGCTTCGGTGCGCCAGCGTGTAGGCAATGTGGGCAACCACACCGACCTCAGCATCGAGGCGTTTATGGACTATGTGCGCAAGTATATGTGCGGCGACGAGGTGCTGGAACTTACTGCCGACGACATGAAACATATTGAAGAGTTGGAAAAGGAACTGGCTTCTGACGACTTTACATACGGCAAAAACCCTAAATACAGCGAGGTTCGCAAGAAGCGTTTTGCCGATGTGGGCACCATTCAGGCGCACATAGAGTTGAAGAACCGGAAGATAGCGAACATCAATTTGATGGGTGATTACTTCCTTTCGGGCGACCTTGACCGTGAGTTGCTCGACCTTTTGCACGGTGTGGACTTCACTCGCGAAGCCGTATCAGCGGCAATAGAAGACGTGGAAATGGGCAACGTAATTCGCAATTTCACAACGGAACAGTTCTTGCGCCTGCTCTTTGGGCGTCCGCCCCATGTGATGAAGCCCGACTGGTTGAAGATAAACCTTACATCAAAAAAGTCGTCCGGAGAAACGGCGGGCATTCTCGCACGCCACCACATGAACACTATCTGCACCAGCGGACTGTGTCCCAACCGCACCGAATGTTGGGCGGCACGCACCGCAACGCTCATGATAGGGGGCGAAATATGCACCCGCAAGTGTCGGTTCTGCAACACATTGAGCGGTCGCCCCAACGCTTTGAACCCGAACGAACCGCAGCACGTGGCAGAGTCGATAAAGGCTTTGAACTTGCGTTATGCCGTGATAACATCGGTAGACCGCGACGACCTGCCCGACTATGGTGCCGACCACTGGGTGAAAACCGTGGAAGCCGTGCAACAACTGAACCCCGACACAAAGATAGAACTGCTTATTCCCGACTTCATGGGCAAGAAAGAGCTGATACAAAAGGTGTTGGCAACAAAGCCGCACGTGTGTGGGCACAACATGGAGACTGTTCGCCGGCTTACTCCTTCGGTGCGTAGTGTGGCACAATACGACCGCAGTTTAGAGGTGTTGGCAGAGATTGCGCGCAACGGTGTGCAGGCAAAAACAGGCTTTATGTTGGGTTTGGGCGAAACGCACGAGGAGATTTTGGAAACGATGGACGATATTCTCGCCACGGGTTGCAAGCGTCTGACACTTGGGCAATACCTTCAACCGACATCGAAACACCTGCCGTAGCTGCCTACATCACCCCACAGCAGTTTGCAGAATACAAGAAAATAGGATTGGAAAAAGGCTTTAAGCACGTGGTGAGTGGTCCGTTGGTGCGCAGTTCGTACCATGCGGCAGAAACGGTGTAAGCGGAAAGAAAGCCGTTTTTTGTATGTATAGGGGCGTGGCTTATCCACGTTTCCGGCATCGAAGAAAAAGCAAGAGCATCTAAAAGCTCTAGGGAAACTAGAACTCTCTAGGAAAACTAGAACTCCCTAGAAACCCTAACACAGAGCTTAAAAAACACTTTGCTTTTGTAAAGATACTTCTAACGAAAAGCCATAATTTCGATTTGGCGTTGCGAAAAGTGGCGGTTTTGCTTTCCAAAACCGCCGCTTTTACCGTACAAAACCTACGCTTTCGCAACGCCAAACAATAGGTTTTGCAATGCGTTGATACCGAACGAGTTACACAACAGATACTCTTATGATAAATATTTACACTTTTATTGTCTGTTTTTCGCTTATACTGCACGGTGCGCAAGCCTTAGTGTTTTGGTGCAGAACAGAAATCAGGGCAACGAAAAAAGGCATTCCGATGGGTGTTGGAATGCCTTTTTTACATATACTATTCTTTTGTTTCGTTTGCTTATCGGCGTATAAAGTTGTAGTCAGACTCGAACTGCTTGGGCGGCCGCCCTATAAGAATGGTGTTCAATAAGCAGTTGGCTACAATCTCTTCTTTCGATAAATCGACTTTCGGGTCGATGCGTACATCTTTCCCCAGTAGCACCTCCCAAGGACCGTTGAAGTTGCTGTCGTCAGCACCGAAGAACATTTCGTCCGTATCGGGGTCTTCCATAAGTTGGTAGTGAATATACTTTTTCGATGCCACAGGTTTGATTTCCAACAGCAAATCGTAAGCATGCCGGAAGGCATTGCGTTGGTGGCGTGCCTTCGGATACATCAGTCCGATGTGCGGAAAGATTTCTTCAAATTCGTATGCTTGGAAGTATTCTTTTAGTTTCATTGTGTCGTTGCTGACTTTTACTTTAGAATTTAGCCATCTTTATGGCTACTATTGCGCATTCGTCACCTTTGTTTCCGTGCTTACCGCCACTTCTGTCCTTTGCCTGTTGCAGGTCGTTGGTGGTAAGAAGTCCGTATATTACAGGTATTTCGCAGCTTGCATTGAGACGCGAAATACCATAAGTTACGCCTTGACAGATATAGTCGAAGTGGGGAGTTTCGCCACGAATGACACTTCCGAGCACGATAATGGCATCGTATCCGCCGTTGAGCGTCATTTGATGCGCACCGTAAACGAGTTCAAAACTGCCCGGCACGGTTTTCACGTGAATGTTTTCGGGAATAGCTCCGTGCTTCTCAAGCGTCTTCACTGCACCGTCGAGGAGTGCGCCGGTTATCTCCGGATTCCATTCAGATACCACGATGCCGAAGCACATGTTGCTGGCATCGGGTACGGAAGTGAGGTCGTAATCTGATAAATTGTGTAATGCTGTGGACATTTCTTATATCAGATTAGTTGCTTGCGCGCTCGATATATTTATCGATGTCTTGGTTCATAGGAGAATTAACATACTTAGACTTAATCTCCTGATAAATCTTCAGTGCGTCAGCCTTCTTGCCTTGGCTTTCAAGAATGATACCTGCTTTTCTCAATGCCAATGGTGCAATGCTGAGGTTTACGCCCTCGAAGCCTTTTGCATTTGCCATATCGGCAGCCTTTTTAAAACTTTCCACCGCCTTGTCGTTTTGGTTGTTGTTGGCATAGATGTCGCCAAGAGCCATTTGCGACGCAGGACTGATGATTTGGTCGTTTGAAGTAGAGAACTTCTGAACGTTTTCCAATGCCTTTGTCCAGTCCGGTTTTTCTTGGTGTGCATAGCAAAGACCAACATAAAGGTTAGCGAGGTTGCCCGCATCGGTGCTGCTGTAATCGCTTTGAACTTTTTGGAAACCCTTGAGAGCTTGGTCGAACTGCTGTGTTTGGAACAGCTTTTGTGCTTTTGCCAACTCTGTGCTTGCTTCTGCTTCGCGAGGTTCAGAGATGTAGGTTCTGTAAAGGAAGAAAGCTGCAACTACTACAAGTACTGCTACGATAGCAATGATTGCGGTCTTTCCGTGCTTCACGAAGAAGGCTTCCGATTTGTTGAGGGTTTCTTCGTAAGTACCCTCTGCTTTTTTGTTTACCATTTTTGTTTATCTTTTTTATTATTTTCGCTTTTGTTCTGCTATGCTGCTGTTTGCGGCAAGTTTATATAACGTGGCAAAATTACTGAATTTCTCGCATATATTGAAATATATTGTGCTTTTTTTTAACATAGATATAAAAAAGGTCGCTCAATGTGTTCACCTTGTAAGTATAAACTTCTGTATTTCTTATTGAATAGGTTGGTTTGGCAATGAGATTTTATTTGGTATTGGATAAGTGTTTAAAATCAGACAGTAGAGAATTAATGAAATAACTTGCTTTAGGGACGAAAAGATGGAGATAAAGCTGTAAAGATGTTTCGCAAGCGCAGTTATTGTGCAACCTGTTCGTTATCAATGCTTTGCAAAATCTATTGTTTGGCGTTGCAGAAGTGTAGGTTTTGCATGGTAAAAGCGGCTGTTTTGGAATGCAAAACAGCCGCTTTCGCAATGCTAAATCGAAATTATAGTTTTCGTTAGAAGTATTTTAACAAAACCATTCTGCAATTATGGGACAGCCTGCCCATAACGACGGTTTACTTTTCGCCCTTGTCTTGCAAGAAGCGTTCAGCCTCTATGGCTGCCTTTGCACCGCTACCTGCTGCCACAACGCCCTGACGGTAGGTTGGGTCGGCAACGTCGCCGGCGGCATAAACGCCTTCTACGCTTGTGGCAGTAGACGTGCCTTTGGTAACGATGAAGCCTTGTGGGTCGAGTTCCAACTGACCTTTAAAGAGACCGGTGTTGGGGAGATGCCCGATGGCGAGGAAGAAACCGTCAATCTGAATGTCGTATTTCTCTTCGTTTTCTTCGCCCATGAAGCGTACCAAATGTGCGCCTTCTACGCCGTTTTCGCCATAAAGTCCGAGCGTATTGGTATTGTAAAGGATTTCAATATTTTCTTTTTCCTCTACTCGCTTGCGCATTATTTCGGCTGCGCGGAGGTAGGGTTTGCGCACTATCATGTAGACCTTCTTTGCCAAACTTGAAAGATACATGGCTTCTTCGCAGGCTGTGTCGCCACCGCCTACTACGGCTACGGTGCGTTTGCGATAGAAGAAACCGTCGCAAGTGGCACATGCGCTGACACCTTGTCCGCGATATTTCTCTTCGTCTGCCAAGCCAAGATATTTTGCACTCGCACCTGTTGCGATGATAAGCGTATTGGCTTCGATTACGTTTCCACGCTCGTCTTCGACGATGAATGGGCGTTTACTGAGGTCAGCCTTGACGATTGAGCCGTCGCGCACGTCGGCACCGACATTTATGGCTTGCGATTTCATCTCCAGCATCAGCTGATTGGCGTCGATGCCGTCCTTAAAACCGGGGAAGTTCTCTATGATGGTGGTTGTTGTAAGTTGTCCACCGGGTTGCAAACCTGCATATAACACAGGCTTCAAGTTTGAGCGGCTTGCGTAGATAGCTGCAGTGTAGCCTGCGGGACCGCTACCTATGATTAATGTTTTTACTTTTTCCATAGTTTCTATTTTACAAATTTTATGCCATTTTTTAGTTGTTCCTATTTGTCAATACCGTAAAGCATTGTTTCTGAAAGGGTAGGGCGTGTGCCTATTTCGGTGGGAAAAGACCGAACAAGCGGGCATCTATCATGTCCTCGATGCGCTTGAAATCTTGCGGATTTCCGGCAAAATCGGTGCTGTCGCCGTCCACTATCATGAGTTCGCCCTCGTAGTTTTTAATCCAATTCTCGTAGCGTTCGTTCAGTCCTTTCAGGTAATCGATGCGCATTGTCTGCTCGTAGTCGCGCCCACGTTGCTGAATGTGGTCGATAAGATGCGGCACGCTGCTCCTTATATATATAAGAAGGTCGGGCAGTTTCACCAAACTCAACATAAGGTCGAACAGGTGTGTGTAGTTGTCGAAGTCGCGGTCGCTCATCAAACCCATATCGTGGAGGTTGGGAGCAAATATGCGTGCGTCTTCAAAGATGGTGCGGTCTTGGATAACGGTGTCGCTTGAACGCGATATTTCCACCACGTCGCGAAAGCGTTTGTTCAAGAAATATATCTGAAGATTGAACGCCCAGCGGTTCATGTCCTCATAATAATCGGCGAGATAAGGGTTGTTGTCTACGGGTTCGAATTGCGCTTTCCAGCCGTATCTTTTGGCAAGCATGGTTGTCAGTGTAGTTTTGCCTGCTCCAATGTTTCCTGCAATTGCTATGTGCATAGTATTTTGTTCTGATGTGTGTGTAAGTTTAAATCAAAATTAAAATAGCCCAAAGAGTTCGCGATCTATCTTATCGGTAATGAAACCGAAGTCTTTGGGATTGTGCTGATAGTCGAGTTCATCGACATCGATGGTCAGCACACGTCCTTTGTATTGCGTTTGTATAAACTCGTCGTAGCGTTTGTTGATGTTTTCGAGGTAGTCTAACGGCATGCGCTGCTCGTAATCGCGACCTCGTTTCTCTATGTTCTCCACCAAATGGCTTACAGATGCCCGCAGATAGAGCATGAGGTCGGGATAGCGAACTGCGTCGGTCATATCCTCAAAAAGCTCCATATAGGTTTCGTAGTCGCGGTCGTCAAGGTTGCCCATGGCGTAGTTGTTCGCCGTGAACACGTAGACTCCCTCGTAAATGCTGCGGTCTTGAATGACGTCGGCGTCCGACTGACTGATTTCCAACAAGTCTTTGAAGCGTTCTTTCAGGAAGAACACCTCCATGGCGAACGACCAACGCTTTATGTTTTTGTAGTAATCGTCAAGGTACGGATTATATTCCACCGACTCGTAGCGTGGCTGCCAGCCGTAACGCTTTGCAAGCATGGAGGTCAGTGTCGTCTTTCCGCTGCCAATGTTTCCTGCTATTGCTATGTGCATGGGTTGTTTTAGTTTTATCGTAACACAGCCTTGCCGATGCAACCGTTAGGCATTTGTATTTTCAGCATTGCACAAACGGTGGCTGCAATATCGTTTATTGTAACTTCTTGGGTGGTTTCTCCGTGGTTCACATGCCAGCCGAACATCACCCAAGGTATATGGCTGTCGTAGGGATAAGGCTGTCCGTGCTGTGTGCCGATGTAGTCGGGAGAGTTCTTTGCACCGAAGTATTGCGCACGAGTAACTACTCCTATCTCGCCCGAACGGTGGCGCATGTAGCCGTTCATCATACGTGTCTTAATAAAATCGGGCATCGTTTCGGTGGCAATACGTTCTTCATCGAACACGAAAATGTATTGCGGGTCTTTCTTCAAGAACTCAACAGCCTCTTCTATAACGTCTTCCTTATCCTTTCCGGCTTGCGCTATCATCTTGTCGTTGAATGCGAATTGGTAGTTGTCTTCGCCCATAACGGGTTTTATACCAAACTTCTTTTGCAAGTGATTGTTAAGGTCTTCCACTGCTTTCTTGTATTCGAAAGCTCCACCGGGTATGCGATGCTTCTTCAAGAAGTTATAGTTGTGGGCTGCTCCGTGGTCGGCTGTGAGGAAAAGCAGATAGTTTCCGCGTCCTACTTTCGCGTCCAAGGCATTGAGGAACAGGGTTAAATCCTTGTCCAACTGCATATACACATCGTGGTTTTCCTTGCCTCTTGTGCCGTATTTGTGCCCGATAGCATCGGTAGAAGAAATGCTGACAGCGAGCATATCCGTTTCGTTGCCCTGTCCCAAACGCTCGTTCTCCAACGCAGCAATAGCCATCTTGAAGGTCATTGTTACACCTTCGTTCGATGTCTTAATGTTGTAATTCGGTGCTGTACGGTTGGCTTTATTGAACTTTTCCACCCATTCCGGCAACTTGTCCATATAATAAGTGGAGGTAACGAAGTGCCCTGCAGAGGTGTCCCACCAATATGCTGCGTCGGCAGAGTGCCCCGCAGGCAGAATGGCAGCGCGGTCTTTCAGAGACACGCCTATTACTTTTGAGCGGAAATCGGTAGCCAGTTTCAGTTGGTCGCCAATGGTTGTGGTGAGCAAGCGGTGCGGACTCATCTGCCCTTCCTTGCTGTTTGAACCTACGCTGCGCACGGTTGTGTCGGTGCAACAGTACACATATTCGTCGTTTTGCCAGAAGTTGTTGCCACAAATACCGTGAATGGCAGGCACCGAACCTGTGTAAACAGACGAGTGTCCTATGGCTGTAACCGTAGGAGCATAGTTTATTTGTGTGTTTTCAAAGGAAAATCCCTCGTCAAGAAGGCGGCGCAAACCACCTTTTCCGTATTCGTTTTGATAGAAATAGAGGTAATCCCAACGCATCTGGTCTACCACAAGACCAACGATAAGTTTAGGTCTTGCCACCTGAGCTTGCACTGTTATCGCCATAAACAGCGTTAGCGCAACGACTGATAGTTTCTTCATTTTCAGCTATTTGAACAGTTTTAATTGAACTTTTGCTCTACCATTGTAAGGGCAAACTGTAGTTATTTTACTCTTGCAAAGATACAATTTAATTATGAAACAAGGGTAACAAACCTGCAAGTATTTTCCGTTGCCCTGCATTTTCATTATTTTAAGGTGAGTTCGATAATAAGAATTGTGCCGGCATATTATTCATAAAATACTTCAAGAAATAACCGGTTATGATTTAATGTGCTTATAATCAGAAAAGCGGTGCAGCATCTTTTTCCTTAAATTCTTACACCGAACTCACGTCATTCGTGAGCGAAAAAAAATCGATAAAAACGTAAACATTTTTCGCAAACGTATCTATCGCATAACTATCTGCCCATCAGCGCATTACAAAACCTATTGTTTTGCGTTCCAAAAGCGGCTGTTTTGCACGGTAAAACCGTAGGTTTTGCGTTGTAAAACCTACGGTTTCGCAACGTCAAAGCGATTATATCACTTTTTAACGGAATTATCTTTACAAGATGAAACAGAAAATACCTCACTGTTTCATTAACCGGCTTGCTTAAAAACATCTGCCATATTGCCTGTTTAAACTGCTTTCTTATGCTGCACTCATCTTATTTTATAATGTGTAATCTTGGTAATACCAAACTTTTATTTTATATTTGCCGAAAAATAAAAATTACACAAATGAAATATGTAAACGAAACCGTGCGCCGACAAGACCGCCTTATGGACGAGGAAAAGGCATTGAAACTGCTGGAAAACGGAGAGTACGGCGTGCTCTCAATGGTATCTGACGGAGGGGGCTATGGCATTCCTGTGAACTACGTCTGGGACGGTAAAAACAGCGTTTATATACATTGCGCACCTGCAGGACGTAAGTTGGAAGCACTGAAAGATAATAATAAGGTGTCGCTCTGCATCGTCGGTGAAGTGAATTTGCTGCCAAGCAAGTTTACCACCGAATATGAAAGTGCCCTCTTTTTCGGTACGGCGCATATCCAACTTAGCGACGACGAGAAGATGAAAGCCCTGCATCTGCTCATCGACAAGCTATCTGCCGATTTCAAGGACATAGGCGACAAGTATGCCCAAAAGAGCTTCCACCGTGTCGAAATCATACGCATCGACTTTACGGAGTTCAGCGGAAAGCAGAAGAAAGTGCCGCAATCAGCACGATAAATCCTTATATGAGATAGGCTGATAAAGTATTAAAAAATCGGAAAACAGCTGCTGTTCCGAAGATATTGCTTATTTTTGCTGCCGTCAAAGCATCGACATTACAAAACAACAAGCATACTAATAGAAAAGAAAAAATATAAATTTATGAAGAACAACTTAAAGAAAACTTTCCTCGTTGCAGGACTTGCTTGCGCCGCACTCGTAGCAACGCCGGCTTCAGGACAAAAGATTAAGAGGGGACAATCTATGTACACGAACCCATTAATGCAGAAAAGTCCGTTGCCGTTTGGTGCGCCCGACTTCAGTAAAATAAAGAGCGAACACTATCTTCCTGCCATTCAAGCAGGTATAGAGGAACAGCGTGCAGAGATAAAACAGATTGTAGCGAACAAGCAAAAGCCTACATTCCAGAACACAATCTTGGCATTTGAAAAGAGTGGAGAACTGCTCGACAGGGTTAAAAACATCTTCTACGCCATTTTACAAGCTGACAAGACACCCGAATTAGAGGCTGTTGAAAAAACAGTATCACCGATGTTCTCGAACTTTGAAAACGAAATCAACTTCAATCAGGACTTCTTTGAGCGTGTGAAATACGTGTACGACCACGAGCGAAACAGCCTGAAGGGCGAAGACAAGGTACTGCTCGAGGAAATATACAAGAACTTTGTGCGTTCCGGGGCATTGCTGCCGGAGGACAAAATGGAACGTATGGAGGAGATAAACAACCGTCTTGCGCAGTTGCAACAAGACTTCGGCAATATGCTGCCAAAGGCTTCTGCGGCATCAACCGTATGGGTGGACGACGTGAAAGAACTTGCCGGACTTAGCGAAAGTGCCATCGCACAGTGCAAGAAAGACGCCGAAAGCCGTGGTGGAAAGGCTCCTTACTGCATCGTCATCACCAATACCACACAGCAACCCATACTTGCCACTCTCGACAACCGCCAACTTCGCGAACGTGTTTACAATGCTTCTATCCACCGCATCGACGGCACAGGCGAGTTCAACGCCTTCCCGCTGATTGTGGAAATTGCAAAGCTGCGTGCCGAAAAGGCGGAACTGATGGGCTATAATAACTTTGCGTCTTACGGTTTAGCCAATGTTATGGCAAAGAACCCCGACAATGTATATGCCTTCTTGAAGCAACTTATCAAGGAATACCAACCCAAGGCAGAGGCAGAAACGAAAGCTATCGAGAAGTATGCACGCAAAACACAGGGCGCAAACTTCAACTTGCAGCCTTACGACCGCTTCTACTACTCTGCTAAAATGAAGAAAGAGCAGTTCAACTTCTCTGACGACGAGGTGAAACCTTACTTCAACATCGACTCTGTACTCATCAACGGCATCTTCTATGCAGCCAACAAGGTGTATGGCTTAACCTTCAAAGAGCGTAAAGACCTGCCCACCTATCACCCCGACATGAAGGTCTTCGACGTGATAGACAACAACGGAAAGCAGCTCGCCCTCTTCTATTGCGACTATTTCCGCCGCCCTTCAAAGCGTGGAGGTGCATGGATGAGCGCATTTGCAAAGCAAAGCGGCTTGCGACAGCAAATACCTATTATATATAATGTGTGCAATTATGCCAAAGCACCCGAAGGTCAGCCGACGCTTGTAACGTGGGACGAAGTTACAACAATGTTCCACGAGTTTGGTCATGCACTGCACGGAATGCTCTCAAACTGCTACTACAACACGTTGAGTGGTACAGCCGTAGCGCGCGATTTCGTGGAAATGCCGTCGCAATTCAACGAAAGCTTTGCCGGCATACCCGAAGTTTTCAACAACTACGCAAAGCATTATAAAACCAATAAGCCAATGCCTGCCAAGCTGCGCGATAAGATGCTGTCGTCTATCAACTTCCAAGCAGCCTACGCAATGGGCGAAAACCTTGCTGCAACCTGCGTGGACATGGCTTGGCACATGCTCAATTCAAACACCATTCCTACTGCCGAAGCAGCAAAAGACTTTGAAACAACAGCACTGAAGGAGGTCGGTTTGCTGAACAACCAAATACCTCCACGCTACTCAACCTCTTATTTCAACCATGTTTGGGGCGGTGGCTACGCAGCAGGATATTACAGTTATCTGTGGTCGGAAGTGCTCGCAGTGAACATTGCCGACTATTTCGCAAAGAACGGAGCATTGACACGCAAGGTTGGAACCGATTTCCGCAACAAGATTCTTAGCCGTGGCAACACGAAAGACTTATTGGAAATATTCTCCGACTTCACAGGTTTGAAAGCTCCTGACGCTTCAGGACTATTGAAAGCAAGGGGTTTGTAATCTCCTTATAATAATTGATTGTTAATTTTCCGCCATTGCATTTGCTTGCAATGGCGGTTCTTTTTTATAACCTGCACACCGGTTATAGCCCATTTATCGCACGCCCGACACCAACCTCCCCATCATACTCAGCACCCACGAAAGGGTAGTTTGAACAGCGGAACGTGATAAATCACACCCCTGCAATTCAATTATCGAAAGCACATACAACATCCTTTATTTTGTAAATATAATTCTGTTAAAAAGTGATATAATCGCTTTGACGTTGCGAAACCGTAGGTTTTGCGTTGTAAAACCTACGCTTTTACCGTGCAAAACCTACGGTTTTACAATGCAAAACAATAGGTTTTGCAAAGCGTTGATAGCGAGTGAGTTATGCGAGACAATCTCTTGCGAAAAATATTTACGTTTTTAAGGCTTTATTTCCATGCATAAAACAAGTTTTCGGCAATAAATATTGGCTGTGCCGAACGATAGGTGAGCAATGATAAAAAGAAGGCTGCAATCTTGTTCTGCAAATAAGAATAAGGTTGCAGCAGAGTTGTTCAAGCGCGGAAATAAAACTTTTCAAGGCTAATCTAAGGGCGGAGTGGCTGACAAGAAGCGGTTTCTGTTTAGGATTTCAAAGCTATATGTATAATCCGCACTTGTTCATTACGTTTCTCATCTCCACCTCAATACCTTGTCTGACCGTTAAATGCGCTTGGTTCTGCCTTGCCTTTTCGCACGGTTTCGGGCTATTATTGTGCCGAAAATATAAAGTTCGGCGTAGTCTTCCCACGTGTTTATGAACCTTACGGCAATGGTAGTGGCAAAGGCTGTAAGCCCTGTCAGCACCCAAAAAGTGGTGGAAAGGGTAGAGAAATCGCCCATTTTCACCGTTTTACAGTCAAGCCAATACATATAAAGGAGCAGCAACAGCGGTGCGCCCACCACAAGCATGGTGCACAATTCTACTATCGACGACAGACAAAAGAAATAGACGTAGTAGCCTATATTTTTCTTAATCAGCTTCTTTCCTTTTAGTGCTGTTTCCATTTCGCCCATTAAGCTGCGCACCTTTACGGCTACACTGTTCAACGAAAAAGCTAAAAGCAAGATGCAAAGCCATTTAGGAGTACCCATTAAAGCAGAAATGAGAAATGCTGTAAACATAACCGCACTAAGAAGAATGCGCCAACGTGTGCGACTGAAAGTTTCGCCCAAATGTTGTTGCCAATCTTTATAACCCAAGGCAATGCAGCTTTTTATGCTGCGTTCTTTTATCAAATCGTCCATTTCTTATATTGTTTTAAAACCCTTATACTTCGGTTGTTACACTCTTTTCTGCTATCTTCGCTTGAACTCCGAGCATACTACGGCTGTCGCAATGGCAACGTTCAGCGATTCGGCATGTGTTGTTCCGACCGAGAAATTCGGTATCAGCAACTTTCTGTTTACCCGTTGTCGTATGTCTGCCGATATTCCGTTGCCCTCGTTTCCCATCACGATGAGCCCGTTTGCAGAGAGTTTCTCTTCGTAAATATCCTCACCATCGAGCAGTGTTCCGTAGACAGGGTAGTCTGTTGGCAACGAGTCGATTAACTCGTTTAGTTTCAAGTAATACATCTTTACCCTTGCAATGCTGCCCATCGTGGCTTGCACCACCTTCGGATTCCAGCAGTCTGCCGTGTCTGTCGAGCAGAAAATGCGCTTAATTCCAAACCAGTCAGCCACACGGATAATCGTTCCGAGGTTGCCGGGGTCTTGTACGCCATCGAGCGCAAGTGCCAGTTCGTGCTCGCCAAGGAGCACTTTCTGTCCTCCACCGACTGTCGTTTCGCACTCGCCACTCTCCGTTTTCGTCTGCTCGGGCAGTTTGAATATGCCCAGCTTTCCTTGTGGGTGTTGCAGGAACGACACCTTTTTAATGTCTTCTTCCTCCTCGAAAAGCTCCACCAATTCGAACCCGGCAGCAAGCAAATCGCCCACCACCTTAGGTCCTTCAGCCACGAAGAGACCCTGTTTCGCTCTCCCTTTCTTCGTTTCGAGTGCCCGAACGAGTTTTATTTTATTCTTTGAAATCACCCTACAAAAATACAAAAAAACTATCTGTCTGCGCTCTTTTACTGCCAACTTTTTAGTATCTTTGCCGCCAAATTAGTGGTATTAATGTTTAGGATAAAAGGTTTCCATACATATTTTCTACTGTTTTTTGCCATTTTAGCGTTGCTTTTATCGTCGTGTTCGACCGATAAGTTTGTGGCAGACGGTAGTTATTTGCTCGACAAAGTGGAGCTGCGCTCCGATGCTGCCGACTTTAATGCGTCGCAGCTGGCACAGTATGTCCGGCAGAAAGAAAATTCACGGTGGTTCTCGTTCTTTAAAATACCGCTCGGAACTTATTCTTTGGCAGGGCGAGACACCACAAAATGGATTAACCGAACGCTGCAACGCATTGGCGAAAAGCCCGTTTACTACGATACGTTGCAGGCTCGTCTGTCGTGCGAAGACCTTCGTGTGGCGATGAACAATATGGGTTACATGAACGCACGTGTAGTTTTCAACACGAAAGTGAGGGGCAAAAAGCTGAAAGCCATATATACACTCATTCCCGGAGAGCCGTTTATGATAGACCGTTTCAGCTACGACATTCAGGATTCGATAATTGCCGACATTCTAAAACCCAATCTTCTGCAAGGCTTCGATGCCGCCCACCCACGCCAATTCACTGTTCCGGCACTCGATAACGAGCGCAAACGCATCACGAAAATACTGAACGACCAAGGCTATTACCGTTTCAACAAAGACTATATATACTATACTGCCGACACGGTGCGCGGTTCGCGGGCGATAGACATTACGCTCCACCTTACGAAATATCAACCATCGTCTGCGTCAGAGCCTACTTTGCACCCTCGATACATTATCGGGAGGGTAAATATTCTGCCCGGCGACTCGACAGGATTGCATGTCCGACGTGAGATTATCGTCGATAACACGCTTATAGAGCCCGGTAAATACTTCTCGGCAACCAATCTTCAGAATACCTACAACAACTTGGCTCGCTTGGGAGCAATACGCTATACCGACATCGAATTTAAGGAAATGCAGCGCATCGACTCTATTATTGTGGGCAAAACGCTGGGCTACCAGCAGTCGGAGAAGCGATATTTGGAGGCGAATATTAAACTGTCGAGCAACAAGCCCAACACCATTTCGTTCCAACCCGAGGGCACTAACACCGCAGGCGACCTTGGTGCGGCTGCTGTTCTCACCTATCAGAACCGCAATTTCTTCCACGGAAGCGAGTTGTTCAGTATAGAATTGCGTGCCGCCTTCGAAGCCATAAAGGGACTGGAAGGCTACAATAACCACAATTACGAGGAGTATGGAGTGCAGGCTCGCCTACAATTCCCACGCTTTCTTTCACCTTTCTCTACACGAGAGTTTCGCCGTCGCAGCAACGCAATGTCCGAATTGTCGGTCAGTTGGGACTTGCAAGACCGCCCGGAGTTTCACCGCCGTGTCTTCTCGGCAGCGTGGAAATACAATTGGAGCAACGCCCGCCGCCACATACGCTACGAGTTGGAAGTACCCGACCTAAGCTACGTCTATATGCCGTGGATTAGCGAACGCTTCAAGAAAGACTATCTCGACAACGTAAATAACCGAAACGCCATACTGCGATACAACTATGAAGACCTTTTCATAATGCGCGCAGGTTTCAGTTTAAGCTATAATCGCAACGACGATGTAGCCATCAGGGCGAAGATAGAATCGGCAGGAAACCTCCTTTCGCTTGCCGATAACGTGTCGAACTTTAAGAAAAACGAACAGGGACAGTCGAAAATATTCAACATTGCCTATGCGCAGTATCTTAAATTCGACTTCGCTTTCACCCGTGTATTGCGTTTCGACCCCCGCAACTCGCTTGCGCTGCACGCCGATTTCGGCATTGCCTATCCCTACGGCAACAGCAAAGTGCTGCCTTTCGAGAAGCGTTACATTGCAGGAGGACCCAATTCGGTGCGCGGTTGGAGCGTCAGGGAATTGGGACCGGGCAGCTTTCGCGGAACCGATGGGCGCATCGACTTCATCAATCAGACCGGTGATTTGAAGCTGAACCTGAATGCCGAGTATCGCACGCGTTTGTTTTGGAAGTTCGACGGAGCGGCTTTCATCGATGCAGGCAACATCTGGACACTGCGCGAATATGCCGAACAGCCCGGCGGACAATTTCGTTTCGATAAGTTCTGGCGGCAGATTGCTGCAGCCTACGGATTGGGGTTGCGCCTTAACTTCGACTATTTCATACTGCGTTTCGATGCCGGTATGAAGGCGATAGACCCGGCTTACACATCGTCGAGAGAGCATTATCCCATCTTGCACCCTAAGTTCGGTCGTGATTTCACCTTCCATTTTGCCGTCGGATTGCCTTTCTGAAAACGCCAAAGCACACTTGAGAGTTTAACGAAACTAAAAAACAACATTGTCAAAGAAAGTCGAAGCCACAACACTTTGTGTTGTTAAATAGTTTTATTACTTTTGCAACAAATTACAATATAATGCTTAAATTCATATCTTTTGGCAGTGGCAGCAGTGGCAATGCCTACTTTCTTTACACCGAAACCGATGGAATTTTTATCGATTGCGGTATCAGTCTTCGGACGATAAAGAAGTATATGCACAGCTATGGGCTGAATCTGTCGATGGTACACAATATACTTATTACGCACGACCACGCCGACCACGTGAAAGCGGTAGGCTCTATGAGCGACAACCACGCCATTCCTGTGTATGCAACGAAAAAGGTGCACGAGGGCATAGTAAACAACTGGTGTGTCAGAAAGAAGATTGTTGCCGAGCAAGTGCGATACGTGGAGAAGGGGAGAACCGAGCAAATAGGCGAGTTTACTGTAACTCCGTTCGATGTTCCGCACGACAGTACCGACTGCGTAGGCTACTGTATAGAATGCCAAGGGCTGATTTTTACACTCGTAACCGACTGCGGACACATTACAGACGAAATCCGCTCGTTCGTGTCGCGGGCGAATTATCTGGTCATTGAGGCGAACCACGAACCCGAAAAGCTCGCTGCAGGACCTTATCCGCAGTATCTGAAGATCCGCATAACGAGCAAAACAGGGCACTTGAGCAATGCCGAGTGTGCCCAAACCATCGTCGAGAATGCCACATTGGGGTTGCGCCACGTTTGGCTTTGCCACCTAAGCGACGAAAACAACCACCCCGAATTGGCGCGAAAGGCTGTAGCGAGCGAGATGGCAAGCCACGGATTAGTGGCTGACGTGGACTTTATGGTAGAGGTGTTGCGGCGGAAAACGCCCAGCGGAATATATGAATTGAAATAAGAAGCATATTTGATAGAAAAGAAGAAGTGGGGGCTTTTCCTATAATTTCCAGAACTCCTATAGATTCCTGCAGCGTGATACTTCTTCTTAAAATATAGATTGTTCTGCTCCATCTGTATTTGTTTGATGGCGTTCAACAGTAATACGTTGTTTCTAAAGTTACTTTATTGAGCCTAAGAAGGAGGGCAGCGGAGTAGCGTAAAGAAAAAGCCAACCCCATTATCAGTGAGGTTGGCTTTTGCATTTTCTATGATGTTGCGGAGCGTTTTACTCTGCCGGCTTCATGTTTGTATAAACATTCTGTACGTCGTCGAAGTCTTCGAGCTTCTCAATCATCTTGTCGATGGTTTCCCGTTCTTCGTCGGTAACGTCCTTCAAGTCGTTCGGAATGCGGGTAAATTCGGCAGAAGTGATTTCAAAACCGTTATCTTCCAAGTGCTTTTGTATTTCTCCAAAGCCGGTAGGCTCGCCGTAAATGGTGATTTCGCCTTCTTCATCGTCTTGGTCGAACTCGTCTTCTACGCCGTAGTCGATGAGGTCGAGAATGAGTTCTTCCATATCTACGCCTTCCTTAATCTTGAAGGTGAACACGGCTTTGTGGTCGAAAAGGAATGCCAACGAGCCTTGTGTGCCGAGTGTTCCGTTGAATTTGTTGAAGACGGAACGAACATCGCCCACGGTGCGGGTGGTATTGTCGGTCAGTGTATCCACGAAGATGGCTATTCCGTGAGGGCCGTATCCTTCGTATGGCACTTCTTTATAGTCGCTCGTATCCTTGCCCATTGCGTTCTTTATGGCGCGCTGGATATTGTCTTTTGGCATATTTTCGCGTTTGCAGGTTGCGATGATAGCACGCAAGCGCGGGTTGGTTTCAGGTTCGGGACCGCCTGCCTTTACGGCAATGGCAATTTCTTTACCTAATTTTGTAAACGTGCGAGCCATGTGGCCCCATCTCTTTAGCTTTGCAGCCTTGCGATATTCAAATGCTCTTCCCATTGGAATTGTGTTTTATCGGAGTTCTGCTCCGAGTTTTGTTGTTATGTTTTTAATTAATTTCTGCATAATGGCGTCAATCGCTTTGTCGTTCAAAGTTTTCGTTTCATCTTGGAGTATGAAGTTCACAGCGTAGCTTTTCTTGCCTTCGGGGAGGTTCTTTCCCTCGTAAACATCGAAGAGTTCGACTTTCTTCAGAAGTTTCTTTTCGGTTTGACGGGCAATCTCTTCTATCTCTGCAAACTCGATGTTGGAGTCCAACAAGAGTGCCAAGTCGCGGCTGACGCTTGGGTATTTTGATATTTCTTCGAACTGCAGCTTGTTCTTGCGAATAGCTTTCATTAAGTCTGTCCAGTTCACATCGGCATAGAAAACTGCCTGTGCAATGTCCATTTTCTTCAGTAGCTTATGGCTCAAGATACCCATTTCTACGATGGTTTTACCGCCGCGGGTCTTCAGTTCCATACCTTTGTCGAAGATGTTGTTCTGCGATGTTTCGGCAACAAGGGCGTTTTGTGCCATTCCGACACGTCGGAGAATGTTCTCAACATTGGCTTTCAGTTCGTAGAAAGTGCTTTCCTCGTCGGCATGTGCCCACGACCCCTGCACGCGTTTGCCCGTTATCCAAAGTGCTAAATGGTATTCTTGGCGATATGCCTTGATAGGACTCTCCTCGCTCCACTTGTCTTTTTCGTATCTGTAAGTGTTGCCTACTTCAAAGAATTTCAGGTTTTGCGCCTTTCGGTTCACGTTGCGGCGAATGCTTTCCAAGCCGCCAAAGAGCAATGTTTGGCGCATTACGCCCAAGTCGCTCGATAGCGGATTCATTATCTTAACGGTCTGTTCCCACGGATAGGCATTCAGTTCTGCACCCTCGTAATACGCCTGTGCGGTAAGCGAATTGTTCAAAATCTCGTTGAAACCGGCACCGACAAGCTGCTCGCTCACGATGTCTTCCCTATGAAAGTTCTTGTCCGCCTCTTCGGCAATGGTGAGAGAAGACTTCAGTTCGGTTGGAATTTCAACGTTGTTGTAGCCGTAAATACGAAGAATATCCTCGATAACGTCGCACGGCCGCTTTACGTCTACACGGTAGGGAGGCACGATGAGGTCGAGCCCTTGGGCATCTTCCTTCACGATTTCCATTTCCAGACTTGTCGCAATGCTCTTAATGGTGTCTGCACCGAGTTGTTTTCCGATAAGACGGTCGGCATATTCGTAGTTCAAACGAACAGGGAAGCCCTCCATTTTCGTAGGATATACGTCGCAAATCTCCATACTTACCTTGCCGCCTGCAAGCTCTTTGCAGAGAATAGCAGCTTGCTTGAGGGCATAAATCGTTCCATTGGGGTCGATTCCACGCTCGAAACGGAAGCTCGAATCGGTAGAAAGACCGTGTCGGCGTGCGCTCTTGCGAATCCAAGTAGGGTGGAAATAAGCACTCTCCAATACAACGTTGCGTGTGTTTTCGTATGTTCCGCTGCCCTTTCCACCAAACACTC
This sequence comes from Prevotella falsenii DSM 22864 = JCM 15124, assembly GCF_000613945.1. Taxonomy (GTDB): domain Bacteria; phylum Bacteroidota; class Bacteroidia; order Bacteroidales; family Bacteroidaceae; genus Prevotella; species Prevotella falsenii. Next base: position 28,419 of record NZ_BAJY01000004.1, on the reverse strand, counting down.
CGGCTATGCACATCGGCTCTTCGGCGTTGCAAATAGCAAGGTCGTGCTCGCCAAGCGTGTGTTCCTCTCCGTCGAGTGTGATGAACTTCTTGCCTTCGTTCTTGTCTTTCACTATGATTTGCCTACCCGTTACCATGTCTGCATCGAAGCAGTGCATAGGTTGTCCGTAAGCCATCATAATGTAATTGGTAATGTCTACAATATTGTTGATTGGGCGAACGCCAATTACATTCAGCTTGTCTTTCAGCCATTGTGGGCTTTCTTTTACTTCGCAATCGGTGATGCTAAGGCACGCATAGCGGCGGCATGCGTCCGGGTTCTCTATCTTTACTTCGATAGGGAGGTCGTTGTTGTCTACCGTAAACTTGTCGCAGCCGGGGCGGTGCAACGATGTTTCGTAACCGTTTTGCTTCAACCATGCGTAAAGGTCGCGTGCCACGCCGTAGTGGCTCAACGCATCGGCACGGTTGGCAGTAATGTCTATTTCAATCAGCCAGTCGCTGTCGAGCCGGTAGTATTCTGCTGCAGGCATACCCACTTGTGCATCTTCGGGCAGCACAATAATGCCGTCGTGGCTTGTTCCTACGCCTATTTCGTCTTCGGCACAAATCATTCCCAAGCTCTCAACGCCTCTCAGCTTACTCTTTTTGATGGTGAAAGAGTCGTCGCCATCGTACAATACACAGCCTAAATCTGCTACAATAACCTTCTGTCCTGCTGCTACATTGGCAGCACCGCATACTATTTGCTGTGGTTCGCCTTTGCCAAGGTCTACCGTTGTAACGTGTAAGTGGTCGGAATTGGGGTGTTCTTCGCAGGTAAGCACCTTGCCTACAAAGAGTCCTTTCAGTCCGCCGCGGATAGTTTCAACCTCTTCTACGCTTCCAACCTCCAGTCCTGTTGAAGTCAGCGCAGCCGCTAAATCCTGTGGTTCAAGGTCGAAATCAACGTATTCCTTTAGCCATTTGTATGAAATATTCATTTATTTTGTTGTTTTTTATTTATCTATGTAATTCCAATGCTGTATTAAGTTAAGTGCAAAAGTACTAATTTTCATCTATATACACAAATCCTATAACAAGCATTTTCGTTATAAGTACGTGGGCTTGCTATAAGAACTACGCCAATATACTATTTATAAGGTACTTAAAGAAAGAACCGGTTGCAGTTTAATATGCTTATAATCAGAAAGAGGCGAAGTATCTTCGCTCTCAAATTCCTACACCGAAATCACGCTGTTTATCTGCAAAAAGAAGGCTATAAAAACGTAAATATTTTTCGCAAGCGCAGCTGTTGCGTAACTATTTATTTATCAGTGCATTACAAAACCTATTGTTTTGCGTTCCAAAACCGTAGGTTTTGCACGGTAAAACCGTATGTTTTACATCGCAAAACCTACGGTTTCGCAATGCCAAAGCGATTATATCACTTTTTAACAGAATTATCTTTACAAAGTACTGTCAGGATTTGCTGCACTGCAAAGTGCTGTGCAGACTTGTGCAAGGCGTATGTTTTTCGGGTTGAGCATAAAATTTTTGCAGATTTTTGAGGTATGTAGAATATCTTTGCTATATTTGTATCGGTTGTGTGCAGCGGAGAGATTGTATGTGCAAAAATATGTGTGCCGGCAATAAATCTTTTATAACTCCCTCTGAAAACAGCACGAAAGAGATGGAGAAAGCATAAAAAAAAGATTGACTGTCTCACGACAACCAATCTTCAAAACCTTAATAATCTAATACCATGAAAAACACATTGCAAAATTATTCAATCATTCTTAATATTGCAAATATATAGATATAAATAATGTTAATACGTTCGTAATGCTATAATTATGTAGGCTAATCGCATTTATTCTGTCATAATGTGCCCGATTGCCCATCGCTTCTGCTTGCTTTTCGTGGATTTGCCGATTTGCTTTCCTTGTTTTCCGTAAGTGCGAAAGTTTTTGTAGATTTTGTCGCCAATAGTCTTTTGTATCAAAAACTTTTGTTATCTTTGCATCTAAATATTAGTTGCACACTTGGCAAATGTGCTGTTGAAATTCCCCCACATATTATATATAATGTATGGTAACGACCAAGAAGACTGTAACGAAAAAGACGATGACTGCGACTTCAAAGCCTAAAAAGGGGGCTAAAGCGCAGAAAGCACCCGTTAAGCGCGGTATATCGGACGAACTCATTCCCATCGAAGAGGAAACGTGGCTGCTGCAACCCATTGCGGTAACGATGATGCGACACGACTATTCGCTCATTCAGGTGCGCATTCTTGTGTCAATCGTGGAAAGCCTGCAATCTATTTTGCACGGCATTCTGAACAATAAGCGCAGTCCGCAGTTAGACCTTTTCAAGACCAACGAGCTGGACGAGGACGGCAGAATGCCTATAAAGCTGCCTTTCAAGGAGCTTGGCGTAGACCCGAACCACTATCCGCAGTTGCGCACATCGCTGAAAATGCTGGCTGCTATCCCCGTCGAGATACCCTACAAAACGAGCGAAGGGCGCAAATACACGAAGGCAACGAATCTCTGCGACGTTTATATCCCGGAAGACCGCTCGTACAATAAGTATGCTATATTGAAGCTCGACAGGAGCGTTGCCGAACGCCTTGTGTCGTTAGACTTTGGCTATCACCGGCTTGGCAAGCAGATAGTGTTTGCCTGCAAGAACCGTTACACGCAACGCATTTATATGTTTATCGAGTCGTGGGTGGACAAAGGGCGCACTGTCATCAAGACTTTGGAGTTCAGAAAGATGCTCCGTTTGGAGAGCAACTATAAGAAATTCTCCGACTTCTGCCGTCGTGTGCTCGACCCGGCGAAGCAGGAATTGCAAGAATTGGCGGACAAAGGGTTCTGCGATTGCTACTTCGACTACGAGAAAAAGTACGACCACGGACAGCGAGGGGGCGAACCCGACGAACTCATCTTCCAGATTTACCGTGCCAAGAACAAGATGGACGCCCAGTTGGAACAGATGAACGAGATGCAGCGCAGGCAGTTCCAACAAATGCTTATACAGTATTTCGACTTTACACAGCCCAACGCCAAGGAGATGGCAGAGCGCATAACGGCAGAGCTTTATCCGCTTGCGATGCAGAAACTTATGGATTTGCGCCAGCGTTTCAACACCACTTACGTGAAAGACAAGGCTGCCTACACGTTCAAGAGCCTCGACCAGATGATAAAGGAACACGAAGTTCCCAACACCGTGGTGGAGGAAGTGTAAGGGCGTTGAAGCGGAAATGTAACAGGAAAAAGAAAGAACAATGATAGAAGTAAAGATAAAAGACGCAGCACTCCGTGCGGCAGCGGCTGAAGGCGAAGACGCTTTCGTGCAGGCATTCATCGATGCCATAAGCACCGCCATAGGAGGAAGGCTTACACAAGATAATATGCAAGAACTTACACCCGACCAGATTACGCTGTTGGGGTGGGGCTATTTGCACGAAGAAGTGATGGACGGAGGTTACGTACAGCTCATTCACAACGGCTACGGTGCGTTCATTTTCAAGAATCCCTTTAAGGTTGCGATGCGCAATTGGGGGCTTACCGAACTGTATTCGCACCTCCGCCGCACCCAAAAGGCATACGATAAGTATCGTGAGCAGATAGAAAAAGACCTGTCGGACGACGACTTTATGGCACTCTACGAGCAGATGCCGGAGTTCGACGATGCCGACGACGACTTCATAGTGAACGAAGAAGAGTGGACGAAGATGGTGGCTGCATACATCGACGACCACATCAACGATTTTGTTGTGATAGAAAATGAATAAGGAAGAACAAGAAATACGCAAGAAGTCGCCGGTGCAGATACGCAACAAGAAGGCTTCTTTCGAATATTATTTTATAGACACCTACACGGCAGGCATCGTGCTTACGGGCACCGAAATAAAGTCAATCCGTGCAGGCAAAGCTTCGTTGGTAGATTCGTTCTGCTTCATCAACAAGGGCGAAATGTGGTTGGAAGGTATGAATATATCGCCTTACTTCTACGGTTCGTTTGCCAATCACGAAGCACGCCGCAAGCGCAAGCTGCTGCTGAATAAGCGCGAGATACGCCGATTGGAAGAAGACGCGAACTCGCCGGGCTACACCATCGTGCCCACACTTGTGTTTATCGACCAACATGGCAGGGCAAAGGTAGACATTGCGCTGTGCCGCGGTAAGAAGGAATACGACAAACGACAGACATTGAAGGAGAAGGAAGACCGTCGCGAAATGGACAGAGCACTGAAGCGGTATTGATTTCCCAAGGCAAAATACATTGTATTTGGGGCTTTCAGTGCACTGAAAGTCCTGTAAAACATAAAGCGATAACCCGAAGATATGCGTCTTCGGGTTATCGTTTTATTGTATCTTTACTTCTTTTATCCTTGTTGTTTTTCTTTTGGAATAACTCATTTCTTACACAAAAAGAGCGTGAGTCCGGCATAAGAAAGCAGTTAAGCAAGTAATCTCGCAGATGTTTTTTGAAGCAAATTCCCTGATAGAGCAGTGAGAAACTTTCTGTTCAATCTTGTAAAGATAATTCTCTTAAAAAGCGGCAATTGCGTTTTGACGTTGCGAAAACGGCTGTTTTGCAACGTAAAACCTACGCTTTTACCGTGCAAAACCTACGGTTTTGGAATGTAAAACAATAGGTTTTGTAATGCGCTGACGAATAGATGGTTAAGCAATAGCTACACTTGCGAAAAATATTTACGCCTTTATCAGTATCTTAATAAATAATGTACCTGCGTAATTCTTATATCGAATTCACGTTAAAAAGACGGTTCTTTATTAAATATTGATTATTTTTGTAGTGTCAAATCGATGCGAATAATTTATAATAACACGTATAAGCCATGGACGGAAAGAAGTATATGATAGTAGACTTGAGTGAGAAAGAATATAAAGACAAGTTTAAAACCGAGCAAGTTACATCTATTGAAAAGAATCGTAAAGGCTATTGGTTGGTGTCTTTCCAATCTTCTCCTCGCCCCTATAAATACAATCTTGCCCGTTTGCTTTATCTTACAAATCCGGAAACGATTGAGATTGAAGAGAAAGGACTCTATATTGATAATCAGCATATCACTAATATCGAAGAGCTACTTCGTTTCTCTGATGGCCGATACACCTTTTATAGAGTTACTTATACAAATGAAAGCTCGCGGTGTTTTGAAGGAAAAAACGTGTATATCACCCGCACGCCGATAGACAAAACCGGAGGTTCGACATGGGATTATCTACGAAAACTTGCCGACGAAACGGGATTGGTAGAAAAGAATACAGGAGAAAACATTCTTTCCAAACGTTATGACTTAATAGATTTAAATAGAGATAATGTACCTTTGGCACAATATCTTGGTGATGAAACAAAACTGCGAACCTATCGCCAACCTAACTATATATATTATCCTTTTGGCTGTAATGCCAGTCAGAAAGCAGCAGTAGAGGCAGCCTTAACGCATCAGGTAAGCATTATACAAGGTCCTCCGGGAACAGGAAAGACACAGACTATTCTTAATATCATAGCCAATTTGTTGATGTCGAATAAAACTGTGCTTGTTGTTTCCAACAATAATTCTGCCGTGGAAAATGTAGCAGAGAAACTTGAACGTGAAGACTTGGGATTTCTTGTTGCCAAGTTGGGCAATTCGGAAAATAAAGCGGCATTCGTCGAACAGCAGAATATACATTATCCCGATGGTATGGCGGATTGGGTAATAGAGGAAAACAGTGCAAGGGAACAAGTTGAGAAATCGCTCAATGCTGTATCTATGGGGTTTGAAGGACAAACAAATTCGGCAGAACTAAAAGCGGAACAAGATGCCTTAATAACGGAGAAACAGCACATAGATATGCTTGAAGGAGCAACCCAAAAGGACTGTGAATGGTTGAAAAACAAGCACTCTGACAAGCTGATGATGCTATTAAATCTATGTCAGATAATGGCAGAACGCGGGCAAAAGCCCAACTTATGGTTTCGTTTAAAGTGGTCGTTTACTCTTGGATTGCCTACCTTTTCTTTCCTTAAAGGTAACCTTTCGCAGGTTATTGAATGTTTGGAAAGTGTTTTTTACAATGTGCGTTTGTCGGAAATAGAGCAGAAGCTGGAAGACATTAGCACGCATTTGGAGACAACAGACATGAAACAAAGCACCAAGGAACTTACGGAAACGTCTCTCCAAATATTGAAGAGTAAGATTGCTCGAAAATATTTAAACACTGCAAGAGAAACCTTTGATGCTATGGATATTAAAACAAGAACAAAATCATTTTTGGCAGAATATCCTGTTGTTCTAAGCACAGCGTATTCAGCAAACAACTGCATAGACAAGAATATGGTCTTTGATTATGTCATTATGGACGAGGCATCGCAAGTAGACATCAAGACCGGAGTGCTGGCATTGTCGTGTGCTATGAATATTGTTATTGTGGGCGATGACAAGCAATTGCCCAATGTGGTATCTCAAGAAGAGGAGAAAGCACTTAATGTTATTCAATCGTTATACGCTGTAGACGATTGTTATAATGGCATAACGCATAATTTCTTGCAGTCGTGTACGGAAGTTTTCAAAGATGCTCCTACCACGCTCTTGCGGGAACACTACCGCTGCCACCCCAAGATTATAGAGTTTTGCAATCGGAAATTCTATGATGGCGAACTTATAGCAATGACCAAAGACTCGGGCGAAGAGAAGGTTTTGCAAGTGATGCAAACGGTAGAAGGAAATCATGGCAAGGAAGAAGTAGAGCGAGATAATACCGGAAAACTTGCCAAAAAGCATTTCAACCAGCGAGAGATAGATGTTATTGTTAAAGAGATAATGCCTGAATATGCACATAAAGGCAGTGTAGGTATCATCACACCGTACAAGGAACAGGCGGAAAGAATAAACAAAGCTTTGAATAAAGATATTGCCAGCACGGTTCATAAATACCAAGGGCGAGAGTGCGACACCATTATCATGAGTACGGTGGATAACACGCCGACGCCTTTCTCTGATGATGCGCATCTCCTCAACGTTGCAATTTCGCGCGCCAAGAGCCATCTTTGCATCGTAACAACCGGTAACGAGATAGCACAGGACACAAATTTGGCACAGCTGATAGCCTACGTTCGGCATAACAACTTTGAAGTAGAGAAGAGCAGTTTGCGTTCTGTTTTCGACTTGCTCTATAAGCAATACACGGCAGAACGTTTAGAATATCAGAGAAACAACCCGCCTGTTTCGGAGTATTTATCCGAAAATCTTGTCTATGATATTATAATCGAAGCACTTAAAGAATTGGAACAGAGCAACCTGTCTGTTCTATGTCATTATCCATTGTCTAAACTGATAGCAGACCGGACGCCTTTGAATGAACAGCAACGTGCATTTGCCGAAAGTCCATTGGCGCATGTAGACCTTCTTATTTATAATTCACTTACGAAGCGTCCGATACTTCCAATCGAGGTAGACGGTTGGCATTTCCATAGGAATAACGAGGTACAGGCGTTTCGAGATAACCTCAAAGACGAAATTCTTGCTAAGTATGAACTTACTCCGCATCGCATTCTTACAACCGACATCGTTACCTTGGAAACAATGAAAGCCATGTTGGAATGTAAACTTCATATAGAAAAGCAGATAATAAATACGTAAATATTTTTCGCAAGCGTAACTATCGCTTAACCATCTATCCGTCAGAGCATTACAAAACCTATTGTTTGGCGTTCCAAAAGCGTAGGTTTTGCACGGTAAAAGCGGCTGTTTTGCATCGCAAAACCTATGCTTTCGCAATGTCAAAATGCAGTTGCCGCTTTTTAACGGAATTATCTTTACAAGGTTAAACAGAGAAGCTCTCACTATTTCATCAGGGAGCAATCAATATTTTTGTGGGATTTTGATTTTTCTCTTGGCTGTTTGTGGAGGTGTGAAAGGGCAACAATAAAACTGATAAGGCATAATCAGGAAAAAACAGAATTGCAGTTAAGTGCATACGAAAAAGGGAATGCAAGTAGTTTGCATTCCCCCGTTAAACCTTTAAAATTTGAGAAATTAGTTCTTGAAGAAGTCTTTAACGGCTTCGTTAGGAACCATTTTTTCGTCGAAGATGTAAGCACCGGTCTTGGGGCTCTTTACCATCTTGATAACTTTTGTGTATGCGCGACCATCCGTTGAACCTTCGTGGAGGGTAGCGACCGCTTTCTTTGCCATAGTCTAATGTACTTTAACTATTTAATAAACGTGTGCTTACTTAATCTCCTTGTGAAGAGTCATCTTCTTCAGAATCGGGTTGTACTTCTTGAGTTCCATACGTTCAGGAGTGTTCTTACGATTCTTTGTAGTGATATAACGGCTTGTTCCGGGCATACCACTGCTCTTCATTTCAGTGCATTCGAGAATGACCTGTACTCTGTTTCCTTTAGCTTTCTTTGCCACGATATTAGTCTCCTATAACTTTAATATCCTTCCAGTCTACATAACCTTTGGATACGGCTTGCTTCAACGCACGGTCTAAGCCTAATTTATTAATTGTACGAAGACCGGCCGCGCTAATCTTCAATGAAATCCAGCAAGCTTCTTCTACATAGTAGAACTTCTTGCTGAAGAGGTTTACGTCAAAACTGCGCTTTGTGCGATGCTTTGAGTGAGACACATTGCAACCTATCTGTGCCTTCTTTCCTGTGATTTGACAAATCTTAGACATCTCTATCTGTAGTTTTGTAATTCGTTAATTGATACCTATTCCAAACAGGGTGCAAAATTACAAAAAATATTCTAAACTGACAAACAAAACGCAAAGATAATCAGCGGAATTAAGTTTTTTTTCGAGTTATTGCCGAGAATATCGTGTATTTTGCCCGAAACTGCGATACAATAAAAAAGCACGACCGAAGTCGTGCCAAACTATTTAAAATCAAAATCTATTTAAGTTGAGCTTGATTAAGGTTGCCGCCTCACGGCGTCGAACCAAAATCTTGCATCAAATCTGTTATCCTTATTCAACTAATCTTTAACCTTAAAAATCCTATTGATACCTAAATACTTTTCTTTAACTTAAACAACTATTTTTATAACCTAAACAATCTATTCTATTTTTATTTTGTATTGCAAAGTTAGATAACATTTATGAAACCTCCAAATAATTGTTTGTAAAATTTTCAAATAACGCAATTAAATGATATAAATCAAGTACTTTAGAGCTATTTATGTACTTATTATGTAAATTCGGAATAAGAATTATGTCAGTATATTACTTTTTGAGATACTGAAAGAAAGAATTTATTATGATTTAATGTGCCTATAATCAAAAATAAGTAAAGCATCTTCGCCCTTAAAATCTTACCCCAATCCCACGTTATTTATAAGCGAAAAGGAGGCTATAAAAGTGTAAACATTTTTCACAAGCATAGCTGTTGCATAACTATCTCTGCATCAATGCCTTATAAAACCTATTGTTTTGCGTTCCAAAAGCGGCTGTTTTGCACGGTAAAACCGTAGGTTTTGCGTTGTAAAACCTACGGTTTCGCAACGCCAAAGCGATTATATCATTTTTTAAGAGAATTATCTTTACAAAGCTAAACAGAAAAGCCCTCACTATTGCATCAGTGAACTTGCTAAAAAATACCTGCGAGATTGCTTGCTTAAACCTGTTTTCTTATGCCGAATTTACGTACTTATCGGTTACAAAAACAAACCCTTTCTACAATTGGCAGAGGTAGGTGAACATTCCTTTAAAGGCTGCGGGCAGCAGGGTAGGGGCTTCGTTGAAGATGCCGAAAAAGGCACTGCCGCTGCCGGACATCTGTGCATAGGTTGCCCCCATACCGTAAAGCTGCTGTTTTACGTTGCGTATCTCGGGGTGAATGTTGAAGATTGACACTTCAAAATCGTTGCCAAGACGACTGAGCCACTCATCAACGGGTTGCGCTACCACCTCCTTACATCTTATAATAGGGGGCTGTGGTTTCACGAACGAGAAGGCTTGTGCGGTGGAAATGGCTACCGACGGCTTCACAATTAATAAGTATAAGCCTTTCAGATGAGCACATTCGTCTGTCATTGGCGTGAGCACGTCGCCTATTCCCGTAGCAAACGATGGCTCGGCAGTAACGAAAAAGGCACAGTCGGCACCCAATCGGGCGGCATAACGTTGCAGGGTAGGGGTGTCGAGGTGCAACCGACACAATTCGTTGAGCAGTCGGAGCGTGTAAGTAGCGTCCGACGAGCCGCCTCCAAGTCCTGCCTGCGATGGTATATGCTTCTCCAAATCGAAGTCTACGTGCGGCAAACGATGGTCGGCAGCCAACAGATTGTACGCCTTCACTATCAGATTGTCGGCAGCGTTCCCCTCTATGGGGTTGCCACTGAGCGAAAGCGAGCACGTGCCGTCGGCTCCGTTGCCAACGGTAGCTTCGAGTTTGTCGGTGAGCGGTACGGGGTAGAACACCGTTTCAAGGTCGTGATAACCGTCAGTACGCTTGCGCACCACATTCAAACCTAAGTTTATTTTACAGTTCGGATATACTATCATTTTTCTTGCATTTATGTTTTATGGCAGAAGGCTAATAGACGGGGGCATTCAACCATAACCTTTTGCAAAGATAAAAAATCATTATGGATAAGTTGCGAGAGTTTGCAGATTTTTCATTAATTTTGTAGCTGTTATGCCAGAAAAGAAAACTAACAGCACCAAAAGTACCCATAGACGCCCTGCCGCGCCTATCGATACTTCGTTTGGGCACTTGCAGCCCCAAGCATTGGATATAGAAAAAGTTGTGCTCGGTGCATTGATGATAGACAGCGATGCCTTCACGGTAGTGTCGGAAATGATACGTCCGGAAACGTTTTACGACCCTCGACACCAGAAAATATATGGTGCGATACAGGCGTTGAACCTTCACGAGAAGCCGGTTGATATTATGACGGTGGCAGAAGAGCTGAAACGTAGTGGCGAATTGGAAGAAGTGGGCGGTCCTGCCTACATCGTTGAGCTGAGTTCGCACGTGGCATCGTCGGCGCATATCGAATATCATGGGCGCATATTGGCGCAGAAATCCTTGGCACGCCAGCTGATACAGTTTGCTTCGATGATAGAAACGGCGGCATTCGACGAGACTGTTGATGTGGACGAACTGATGCAACGAGCCGAAGGAAACCTGTTCGAGCTTTCGCAAAAGAACATGGCGCAGGAGTACACGCAGATAGACCCCATCGTGAAACAAGCGCACGAACTGTTGCTGAAAGCCGCCAACAACCAAGAAAGTGGCGGCTTGACGGGTATCTCAACGGGCTTTACACAGCTGGATAAGATAACAGCGGGCTGGCAACCGTCCGACCTTGTCATCATTGCGGGGCGTCCTGCGATGGGTAAAACTTCGTTTGCGCTCAGCCTTGCCAAGAACATTGCCATCGACAACCGTGTGCCTGTGGCTTTCTTCTCGCTCGAAATGAACAACGTACAGTTGGTAAACCGCTTGCTTTCGAACGTTTGTTCCATCTCGGGCAGCAAGATTTTGAGCGGTCAGTTAGACCCTTCTGATTGGGAACGGTTCGACAACAACCTTCGCAAAATGGAGGGTGCACCCATCTATGTAGACGATACGCCGGGACTGTCGGTGTTCGAACTCCGCACAAAAGCCCGCCGCTTGGTGCGCGAACACGATATAAAGGTGCTCATGGTGGACTACCTTCAGCTGATGAATGCCAACGGTATGCGCTTCAGCAGCCGCCAAGAAGAGGTGTCTACCATCAGCCGTTCGCTCAAAGGATTGGCAAAAGAGCTCAACATACCTGTATTGGCACTCTCTCAGCTCAACCGTACCGTGGAACAGCGCGACGGCATCGAGGGTAAGCGACCGCAGCTGAGCGACTTGCGCGAGTCGGGTGCCATCGAGCAAGATGCCGACTTGGTGCTCTTCGTACACCGCCCGGAATACTACCGTATCTTCCAAGACGAGAAGGGAAACGACCTCCACGGCAAGGCACAAATCATTATTGCCAAGCACCGTAAAGGCGCAACCGACGACGTTCTGCTATCGTTCCGCGGCGAATACACACGTTTTGCCAATCCCGACGAGGATAGTTTTATGCCCGCAGGCATACCAAGCGATTTCGGCGGCGAAATTATTGGCAGCAAAATGAACGACGACCCGCTGCCACCGCCCGACGACAGACCGCCATTTTAGCTTTGTTGTAAAAACGCAACTTCTATATTGATAATGGTAAGTAGGTGTTCAAAATTAAACGTATCTATATTGCTTTTATCTTTTATGCTTTCACTTTGCCATCGTCTTCACGTCTCTTTTCCGTCATTCTGTCGCCTTTCATCAGTCGTGTAGCCCGCTACACTCCTTCTTCAAGACGGCAGACTGACCGGGAAATAGCCGTAAATACAATGTCAATTAATTATGAACACCTACTTATAATAAATAAAATACAAGACAAAAGGTTTAAAAAATCCATATCGTGATAAGGTTTTATCATAATGTGGATTTTTGTTTTTACTTCGACTTCTGCAATATTCCGATAGGACAGAAATAGATTTTATTATTTATCATAATCGCCATTAGTTAGTAAAAGCATAGGTTTTAAGACACAGGAAATATGTAAAGATTTATCGCAAGGATAGCTATTGCATAACCATCTCGTTATCAACGTTTTGAAAAACCTATTGTTTCGCATTCCAAAACCGTAGGTTTTGCACGGTAAAAGCGTAGGTTTTGCGTTGTAAAACCTACGCTTTCGCAACGTCGAAACGAAGTTATCACTTTTTAAGGGAATTATCTTTACAATATCAGATAATAACGAATGCGAAGATGAAATATAAATAATATGCTGTCATAAAACCATAATTTTTCAGTAAATTTGTAGGCTCATTATAAAAAAGATATTGGAATATGGATACATTTACAAATAAAGAACGTCATTACAACCTGCTTTTTATATGTTTAGGAAATATCTGTCGTTCTCCTGCCGCAGATGCCGTAATGCACCATTTAACCGCCGGCAAAGGACTTTCGCATAATTTCACCATCGATTCTGCAGGAATCGGAAACTGGCATGTGGGCGATTTGCCCGACCGGAGAATGCGTGAACACGGTGCAAAGCGAGGCTACAAGATAAACCATATAGCACGACAATTCGACAGAAATAAAGACTTTGATGCGTTTGACTACATTGTTGTGATGGACGATGACAATTATTTTGAGATTTGCAATCAAGCCGAAAGTGCAGAGCAAAGGGCGAAAGTGGTTAAGATGAAGGACTTTTTCGTCCGGTACAATGGAGAAACATCTGTGCCGGACCCATATTACGGCGGTGCAAAAGATTTTGAATATGCCTTAGACTTAATAGAAGATGGGTGTAAAGGGTTATTGGAAACAATTATAAAAATTTAAACGATACGCAGTATGCAGATAATACTCTCCTCGGCAAAACTAATGAATGCGGCAACAGATGTGCACCTTGACGGGCTTACAGAACCGCTGTTCCGCAATGAAGCCGATAAATTTGCACTCGAATTGGGGCAACATTCTGTTGAAGAACTTAAATCGGAACTAAAGTGCAGCATAAGTTTGGCACAAGCGGCTAAACGGCATTACCTTGATTTCTTTAACGATGAAAATAAGCTACCTGCTATTTTGGCTTATAACGGACAAGCCTATAAGTGTTTAAAAGCACACACGCTTACGCCAGACGATGTGGAATTTGGCAATAATCATCTATGGATACTAAGTTTCTTGTATGGTTTGTTGCGTCCAAACAATATAATACACCCCTATCGTCTTGAAGGAAAAATAACACTGGAAGCAAGTAATGGAGAACGTATTTTTGATTTTTGGAAGCCTTTGCTGACCGATGTTCTTATAAAATCGGTCAAGGCTGACGATGGTATCTTGCTGCATTTGGCTACCGAAGAATACCAACACATATTCGATTGGAAGAAGATTCTTAGTGAGGTTACTGTTGTTCAACCGTATTTTAAGGTTTTTGATGGCGACAAACTTAAAAATATAATCGTGTATGCAAAAAGCTGTCGGGGAGCTATGACGAGGTACGTTCTCCGGAATAGAATAACAAATCCGGAGGAACTACCGAACTTTGAGTATGAAGGCTTTAAGTTCTACCCTACTACCCCATCGCTAAAACCTCTTCCGAAAGGGCTTACAGAACTGCTTTGGCGATTAGATATTTAAACAATATACGAAAAAAGCTACCAAAAAATTTGTAAGAATAGAAAATATATAGTACCTTTGCACAGCATTTGAAAAAAGACTTGGCAACTTGGTTACCAAGCTTTGAATAGGAAGGATGGGTGAGTGGCTGAAACCACCAGTTTGCTAAACTGACGTGCGGGTTACCGTACCGGGGGTTCGAATCCCCTCCTTCCGCCACCCTTCGGGGGAAAATCAACGATAACAGGGTCGGTTCATCTAACGGTTAGGATACAAGATTCTCAATCTTGGCATACGAGTTCGATTCTCGTACCGACTACATCAAAAGTCCGCAAGCATGTGCTTGCGGACTTTTGGTGTTTATACCCTACTCCTATAGAGCTTAGAAAAACTAGAATCCCTAGTATTCCTAGGAATTCCAGATACCTGTTCGGCTACAACACAACTTTCTTCCCGTTTACGATATATATACCTTTGGGTAGGTCTTGCAGCTTGCCTGAAAGGCGCGTGCCGTTAAGGTTGTAGATGCGGTGGTCGGTTTTGGCAGTGCGGTCGATAAGCGTGTCGATGCCTGCAGAGGTTTCTGTAACCGTTATTCTTACCGCATCTTCTACAGAAGTGCCTACAATCTCTATCGAAAAACGGTAGGTTTTGCCTGCTTCAAAGTGGTAGTCGTCGCCTGCCGAAGGGTCTAATTTCTTGCCGACAATCCATATTTTATAGCCTTTCTGTGGGGCTGCGACGCAGTAGTCGTAGATGCCTGCGGGAATATCCAAAGCCATTTCGCCGTCTACAAGAATGTTCTTGGTATCCAGAACAGGGTCGGCATTTTCCGGAATCTTAAATTCAAAGTCGTCGTAGAGGTCGGCCGGCGGGTTCTCATCGTTCCATAGAGGACCGTTAATTGGAATTTTACTGCCATATAAGTTGTGGTCGGCATCGAGCAAAAGCTGAAATCCGCTACCGTCCTGCCACGGATTGTGTGCTTCGAGAATGACTTTTGCCTTGTCTTGTGCGCATGCCGTGGTGGGTAATGCAAGCATGGCGACGAAGAGCGCAGCTATTGCTGCGTTGAAAAAAGTAAGTAATGGTTTCTTCATAATATTTGTCCTCCCTGTTGAAACTCCTTGCGGAGTAACGCCGTATCGGAGGTTTGGGCGTTAAAAAATGATAGGTTTTAAATGTAATGTAACTTCTGTAAGTGATGAATGCCTGCAAACAAGCCGGGTACGAAAGATGCTGCAACTTTATCCGACCGAGGCACAGAGCGGCTCAATGTATTTCAATGCCGGTTGTCTACGCATTTAACGGAAGACCAAAATAAAGCTACGAAAGAGCGTAAGGAGCGCAAACGTGCCGCGCTCCTTCAAAATAGGTTTTACTTTTTCACTACTTTCTTACCGTCTACGATATAGATTCCCTTTGGCAAACTGTTCAAATCGTCAGACAAGCGGACGCCGCTGAGGGTGTAAGTGCCACGCTTTACGGTAACGGTCTTTGCTGTTGGGGTGGCAATACCCGATGCGCCCTTGGTTATTTCTACCCTTTCCTTGACCAGCATGCCGCCCAATACCACGCCGTGGAGTGCCGGATTGAAGGTTGCTCCCTCCGGTTTTGTAATGGCACAGCCCTCCATGATGAGCGAAGTAAACTTGCCGATGGAAGCCTCGTCGGTGCCTTTTGCGGTCAGCGTAGCATTACGAACGGTCAGCGTTTCGTTGCTTTCGCCGTCGAGACCCGTAACGCCGTAGCCCGGAGATGTGGCATTTACGGTACATTCTTCGATGGTAAGGTTGGTGCGAGTTGCGAAAATGGCATTGTCGAGCGCACTCTCCACATCGAGCACACCACCGCCTGTAATGGTGATAGGCTTGAGGAAGGTGAGCGTTGTGGTATTTGACGTGAGTTGGTTCTTGCCGATAACCTTGATTGTCAAGCCATCAATCCACGAGTAGATGGCTTTTGCACCGGACGCAGCCTTGATGGTGGCGTCCTCCAACGTAAGTGTCTTCGTCTTGTGGTCGTAGCTAACCTTTCCTTTAACGCCTTGAATTACGGTGAGGTCGTCGCAGTTGTCCTTTGTTACCATTCTGCCGGCGACAGACAAATCGTATTCTGATGTCTCGATAACGATGTCGCTTTTCACCATTGCGCCATTGAGCGCAACTGCCTTCAGGTTCTTGTCGTACTTCGCACCTGCAGGTTCTATGATTCTGCAACCTTCGATAACGAAATTCTTAATACCGCTGATAGTTCCGAAGTCGCGCCCCTTTATGGTTGCATCGCATCGCTTGATGGCCATTTCGGCATTCTTGCTGTCGCTGCCGAAAGCTCCGTCAGACTCTATCATACACCCGTCTACGGTTACCGACGCATCGCCCTTGGCGTACATGCCATAGTCTTTTGCGCTCAGTTTAAGGCTTCCGCCACCCTTGACAAAGCATTTTGCATTTTCTATCGAGATAGCTGCAACACCGCCGGAAGTGATTGTGTTGTTGCCTTTCACGTCTATCTTCATTCCGTCTATCTTTGATTCGATAGGCAGCGTGGTGCCCGTTGTGGTGATGGTAGCGTTTTCGAGGAAGAGCGTTTTCGAGGTTTTATCGTAACTAACCTTGCCTTTTACGCCGGGAATGGTAGCAAGATTGGTGCAGTTTACAGCGTTTACGGTAGTGCCCGCAATAGATAGGTCGTACTTTTCGTTCGAGTCTATGATGGTAAGTTTCGCACCGTCCTTGTTATTTCCGCCCACGAAGACGATGGTGAAGCGGTATATCTTGCCTGCCTCGAAAGTGTAGTCGTCGGCTCTTGTCGGGTCAAGTTCGTTGTTTGCAATCCATATTTTCTTGCCTTTCTGTGGCGAAACGATGCAGAAATCGTACACTCCGGCAGGAATTTCCACGAAGTCTTCGCCATCAACCACCATGTGCTTGGGCTCGGTAGAAGGGTCGGCGTCTGCCGGAATTTTGTATTCGAAACCATCGTACAGGTCGGCAGGCGGATTGGCGTCGTTCCACAACGGACCGGTTTTAGGAATTTTGCTGCCGTAAAGGTTGTGGTCGGCATCGAGCAACATCTGATAGCCGCTGCCATCGCCCCATAGATTGTGTGCTTCGAGAATGATTTTTGCCTTGCCTTGCGACTGCGCCGTGGCAGGCAAAGCGAACATTGCCACGAACATTGCTGCAATTACTGCATACATGTTCTTTAGTAATTGATAGACCATAATAGTAAAGCCTCCCTGTTAAAACTCTTTTCAGAGCTACGCCGTACGGAGGTTTGGGCGTTCTGTGATGAATTAGGTTTTTACGTTTATATCTTTTTTCGTCGTAGCTGTTTTAGGTTTCATGGGCTGCTGCGCATGGGGCGACGCTTGCACAGACGCAATTATGCCGTTCGCCGGTACTACTTTGTGCAAAAATAATATATTTTTTTTAAACATTAAAATATTCCTAATATTTTTTAATTTTACCATTACAGAATAATATAAGGTATCAGTTTAAATAACTTTGACCGAACGGTGGTTTTATGGGAAAAACACCATGAAAAACGTGAGATGCCGCTTTTTCATAACCATTACCCCATCGGTTCTTCTTCCTGAAACATATTTAACTTTCTGTTTTTATTTGTTTTGTGTTCTTTTAGTAAGCCTAATTTAATTTCTTTACATGTAAATAAATATTTACTTACACGTAAAGAAATATTTATTTACGTGTAAAAAAGAAATTATTTACACGTAAATAATTCTTTCGAGTAGTGCAAACGCAGTATAAAGCCTTAGCACGGGCAAAGAGGAAATATAAGAAAAACGCTCTCAAACCCATATAACGGAAAGGTTTGAGAGCGTAAAAGAAATATGTATCTAAGCACTAAAAGCAAGTGCCAACAATTTTGAAACGAAGAAAAAACAATGCGTGTTAATGCTAAATTCTTTCCAATACCGTTTCCAAAGCCTTGCTACTTTCCACTTTTATATCAGGCAGTGCACCATGTATATTGTTCTCATCGGCACCGAAAAGCCAAAAACGCTTGAACGATATAGCAACTTGCAATTTGGATTGAGGCAACGCATACATAACAACATCGCCGTAGGCAACATTCATTCCGCCGGCTTCTTCACCACAAGTGTGCCGATTTTGAAAGCCTTAACCGTCCATACGAAACTTGCTGCCGCCGAAAAAGAATGATGGTTCATAAGCACCCATACCTTTCCATTATAGCGTTGTGCAGCATTGGACTTCGGTTGCATCATCTTGTCATTTACATAAAAGTTCACGCCTTGGGCGTATTGGCGGCGCATCAACTTTTGTGTAATCGGTGTAACCTTTGTCCATACTTTTTCAAACTGTATGTATGGTGTCTTTGCAATATACGAAAGTAAGCTGTCTACCGCTTTTGAAGAACCCCCACCATTATCGCGGACATCTATTATAAGGTTCTTTATGTGGCGCGTATTCAAATCTGCTACCATCTTGCAGCACGTGTCTGCCAATTCCTGCACATTCATAAAATGAGGCACGGTCAGCAAAGCTGCTTTCTTATTGATGATGCGGTAACTCGCAGATTTGTTCTGTGGCACTTCTTTCATGCCACGTTTCATCTCCTTTTGCTTTTCTTCCAACGAAACGCCACGCATTTTTCGACTTATAATTTTGCCGTTTTTGATGTATTGTATGTCGTATTCATCAGCATTATACAGCATATAGAAATAAGCAAGAAACCCGTTGCTCACATTTGTTAGCTTGAAGAAGGTACGCTCGCCCGACGCATAAGGTAACATCTTTTCTATCATTTCCTTGCTGCTTACACCATTAATCGAAACTATTTTCGCTCCTTCAGGAACACCAAACAAAGTTCCGCGCGTGGTAATCGTAGAGTCGTTGGCATCAACTGAAACCATTAAAGGAAAGCGTGGCATTTCCTTTCCGAAAGTATCTTCATAAGGAAAGGAAAGTGCTGTATGCCCATCGCCAACGGCAACCACCAAGGGTGCAACGCTCCGATAGAAGTCGAGCGTGGTCAAGCTGTCCGGAAATGCCTGCTTAATGGCATTCGCTTGAGAAAGGAAAGTGGTGGGTGTACACACCGAAAATATATTGGGGTGCACCTCGCACAACATATAAACCAAGCTGTCCAAATCGTTAATGGCTTGCTGTCTGCTCAACTTTCCATCATTGAAATTGCCAGCAGACATTGTGCAGATAATTGTTTGAAGTAACAATACGGATACAAATATTAATCGCTTCATATTATTAATATTATATATTTAAATTCAAGTACGACTTTAAAGCCTGTACATGGTCTGCCAACGCCTGTATTCCTTGTGGCGTTATGCGGCAAACCGTCTGCGGAACTTTGCCCTTGTAGCCTTTCTTCACCTTTATATACTTCGCCTTTTCCAGCTTGTCTATCTGCACGCTTATGTTGCCCGATGTAGCCTTCGTGGTGTTTTTTATGTAGTTGAAGTCGGCACTGTCGCTACTCATCAGTATCGACATAATTGCCAAACGCAGCTCGTTGTTCAGCAAAGGGTCGAGGGGGAGGAAATCGTTATCTGCCATTGCTGAACTTTAAATATAAACCCGGAACTATCAATGTGAACACGGCTGTAACGGCTATGCACAGCAATTCGTCCACACCATGATAGACAAGCGCAAGGTAAGCGCATACCGCACACGCCACCGCACCAATGATGGAGATGAACAAGCGTTTCATCATCAATCCTGTAACGGCGACCGACAAGCCCATGAGCAGAATGATGGTTGGCGTCATCGGTATGATTTGCCTTACGGAGATGCCGCCAAAGGTTATCGCACATATATTGATAGCCCACAAAACAAACACCGATATTCCGAATACACCCCACATATAGCCAATGGTACGGCTGACGATGGTGTCGGGAACAGACCAAGAACGGTTAAAATAGTACTGGTATATGCCACCTATCAGCGACATCAATATCCAAAGCAAATACCAACTGCCGCCGCCTTCGCCCTTTGGTGTGTTCGTTATGAGCAACCAAATGATGAGCGCAGTAGCTAAAACCAATCCGCCCCAGACAAGCAACGGCTGTGCCGAAGCCTTGGCAACGTCTCTCCTACTCTGCTCTATCGTACTCTCGATGAGTTTCAAACTCTCTGCTGCTGTTAATTCTTTTTCTTTCATAATCATAGTTTTATATTGTTGTTTTTATTGAAATCGTTCAATCGTTCCGCCTCGCCGTGGTCGTCGCGCTTCAGCTTTTTGCCGCCTTTTCCTTTGCCGAAGTTGTAAGTAAGCGTAAGTTGAATGTTCCTACTGTTGGCTCCTTGTATCGTATCGTAGAAACCGGAGTAACGGCTGTGCGTTTCAATGAAATCGTACTGCTTGTTGAATACATTCTTCACAGCCAACGAAAGGTTTACTCTTGGTTTGAAACTCTTCGACAACAGCAGGTCTACACGCTGATAAGACCTAATCATGGAGTTGCCGGAATGCAGTCGGGAAATGGCATCTAATGATACTTCCACATTGAAATCGTGCGGCAACCGGAAAGTAGCCTTGGTGTTATTCATATAAAGGAAATGCCCTTTTGTATTCCCGTCTGCGGCTATTTGAATAGTTTGATGGCAGAGAAGCGTATTCAAACTTATATTGAACCAATAGCAAGGTTGGAGCGGCAGGCTAAGATAAGCGTACCAATGGTTTTCCTGATGGTGGTTGATGAAAGTAACATAACTGCCCAAAGGGTTGTCGGTTGTTTCAAGAGAAAACTCTCTAATCAGGTCGCTGTGCATATCAACGCCCAACGTCAGCGAGTATATATAATTGTAAACAAACGTCGAACGAATGCTGTTCACATATTCCGGACGCAACGCAACATTGCCCATCGTATAAGTAAACAACGATGTCTGCGTTTTCGTAGGGTTCTGCTGACTGAACAACGGGCGGGCTATCTTTCGAGAATACGATGCGATAACTTTCCATTTGCCGTACTCGTCTATGTCGTAGCTTGCCGAAACGTAGGGGAACAAGTCGCTGTAATGTCTCTTTATGTTCGTCGGAAACTCTTTGGTGGCTACATATTCGTACCGCAATCCCACTTCGTAATTCAGCTTCTTGTAAGCAGCCGCAAACTGTGCATACCCTGCAAAGATGCGTTCTTTCTGTTCAAAAGCGGCAGTGCTGTTGCCGTTTTGGTCTGACGAAACACCGCTATACAACGTATTGTTGTCTGCCGATATGGCACTGTGCTTCGCTCCAAACAATAGATTGCTGTTCTTTGTAAACTGCTTGAGTACCGATAAATCCATTGCCAGCACCTTATATAATGATGCCGTGTTGCTCGAATCGCACCTGTTTTCAAACAGATTAACATTATCGCCACGCAACCGTCTGACATCGTACGAAGTAGAAAACTTTACCCTTGACCCTTCGTTATCTACCTTATATAGTACGTCTGCCTGAAGCGAATGCAGATGATTTCGTAGCTTTTGCGTGTAAGTACTTAATACATCGTGCATATTAATGTCCGGTGTGTGAATTGATGTACGGTCGTTGGTTGTTCGTTTCAAACGGTTCAGCGTGAAAGCATACTCTGCTCCGACATTCCAACGAGTACTTAAATCGGCAAATCCGCCTATTCGCCAATAATAGTCTCTTGCCGGAATGCGGTTGCTACTCGCAGAATTATAATCGTATAAAGGCACATTGAAAACTCGTTTTAGGCGTCCTTCCCCATCATTCTTGGCAGTAATGGGATTGGAAAACGAAGCATACAGATTTATTTTATTCCATCTTGAGAATACAGAAGCGGCTGCCGTGTTGCGGAAGTATGTGTCGGCAGCATTCAAACGGTTGTCTATCGAGCCACTCGTTCCGTTGTCTTTCTTCTTCCGAAGAACAATATTAATCACTCCGCCCTGCACGTCGGCATCTTGCGAAGCATCGGGAACAGTCTGAACTTCCACCTTGCTAATATCGGACGAACGCAGACTTTGCAAGTAGTTTACCAATGCCGCACCTTCCATTCGCACCTCGTGCCCATTGAAAAGCACCTTTACTTTCCCTCTGCCATCTATGCTAATGCCACTCTCGGTAACTGCCACGTGAGGCACAGATGCCAACACTTCGTCCATCGTTTTGTTCTCGTCTTCACGCATTTGCACAATTATTTTGTTGCCTTTGTTCATCGTTCTGTTTGCAACAACGGTAACCTCTTGCAGCAAATGTTCTTTCGATACATTGACAGTATCGGAAAACGACACGAACGTTGAGAGCAGAATATTCAAAAATAGCATAACTTTTTCTTCTTTTCGTTCTTTTCTCGTTCCTCAAAAGTTTTATTGAAGATAAACAACCTTTGCGGTAAGCAAGCCTTTCGTCAAATCTTTTCCGGTGAAAACCTGCTGTATAAAGCCTTCTGTCGGGCGACCGTATTCGTCCATATCCAACTGTTTGTTGTCGTTGGTATCAATAAAAGCACTTACTTTAAACTTGCTCCATTCGGGTATTTCAAACGCTATTTCCATTTTATGCCCACTCACCTCTCGCATCAACATTACGGGCTTGGCGGTTTTATCGGTTGCATCTAAAGTCTCCACCATTATTAAAAGCGTCCCTTTTGTTTCCCTTATTCCGTTAATGGATAGCGTTACGGATTTACCGCTACACAATGCGCATACGGCAAAAGTAATAATAGATAATAGTAATCGTTTCATAATCAGTCTCCTTTAATTTATTAATCACACTGCAAAAATAATGTAGTTTATAATATAAACCAAATATTCAAACTAACAATGAGAGTGTTATAACTTTATTTAACATACAGAAAGAAAAAGAGGATATGCCGTTAAAACGGCATATCCTCTTATATTTTATGTTATATCCGGCTACTTACGAAAAGGTTGCAGCCGGCTTTTTGTTTGCTAAATACTATCTGTTAAACAAGGTATTGGTTTGATATACTTTCGTTGTTCACAACACGACGGATAGTTTCTGCAAACATATCGGCAACCGAAATCTGCTTAACCTTTGAGCATCTGTCGGTGTATGGGATAGAATCGGTAAATACAATTTCTTCTATTGCTGATGCTTCTACACGTTCATTGGCAGGTCCGCTCATTACGCAATGCGATGCACAGGCACGCACGCTCTTCGCTCCGGCTTCCTTCATAATATCGGCAGCCTTTGTCATAGTGCCCGCTGTGTCTACCATATCGTCTACAATAATAACGTTCTTGTCCTTTACATCACCGATAATCTGCATTGTTGCAACCTCGTTGGCGCGTGCACGCGTTTTGTTGCAAAGCACTAACGGACAGCCAAGGTACTTCGCGTATGTGTTTGCACGCTTGGAACCACCCACGTCAGGACTGGCTATGACCATGTCTTTCAAGCGCAGGCTCTGCAAATACGGCAGCAATACACCGCTTGCATAGAGGTGATCGACAGGCACATCGAAGAAACCTTGTATCTGATCTGCGTGTAAATCCATCGTAATAAGACGGTCGATACCTGCTACACTGAGCAAATCGGCAACCAATTTCGCGCCAATGCTCACGCGTGGTCTGTCTTTTCTGTCCTGACGCGCCCAACCAAAATAAGGAATAACCGCAATGATGTTGCGGGCAGATGCACGTTTTGCAGCATCAATCATCAAGAGCAGCTCCATTAGATTGTCCGAGTTGGGGAAGGTACTTTGTACCAAATAAATGTCCTTTCCACGGATACTTTGCTCGTAAGAAACCACAAACTCTCCATCAGAGAAGCGTGTCATTAACGAATTGCCTAAAGGACAGCCTAAACTTGCACAAATTTTTTCTGCCAAGTATCTCGTCTTTGTTCCCGAGAATACTAAAAAAGAGTTTTCTTCACTCATTTCTATTAGTTGTTAAATGTAGGTGTTATGTTGATTATTCTGTTGCTTGTTGAAGTTTCCGAAAGTACTTTATGATACCTTTAAAATCGGTGTCGGCATGCAAATCGAACTGATTCCAAAATTCCTCGCCTACAACGACGCCTCCAAATCCATATTGTTTTATGTCTGAAATCCGTTCCAAAGTTATTCCTCCCATGGCATAAACACGTTTCCCAAGCAGTCCTTGGTCGTTCAGTTCGTTCAGTTCAAAATCGGAAAACGTATGTTCTTCGTCGAAATTATCGTGCTCGCTGCCATACACATTGCCTAAAAATACGTAGTCGGAACTCTTTCGCATTTCTTTCAGCAGCATGGAATTTCTGCACGTTCTTCCTATCTGTCCTTTGTATCCGATAGGCGGAACGGCGTTTTCGGTATCAAGATGAATACCTGCCAACGACTTTTCGGCTTTCAGGTAATAATGCTGATGAACAGTGATATACCTATGATAGGTGTTCGGAATGAGCGACAGCAGCCGCTCTAAATAGAGGGCAGACTTTTCGGTCTTCGAGATATGGAGATTGTCAAGTCCTTCCTCGAAGAGTGCAGTCAATATCTTGTCTTCTTCCACAAAATATGTGGATTTAGTCATAACGACTAATTTCATACCCTATAATTTGTTGCAAAGGTAGATATTATTTCTGAGTTTTACAAACTTTTCTGTATATTTGCAAAATGAAAATAAACACTGTAACATTTGAAGAGTTGCACCGTCCCGCCTATGTATTAGAGGAAACGAAGTTGCGCAACAACCTGTCGCTTATTTCGTCGATAGCGAAAGAGGCTGACATCGAAATAATCTTGGCATTCAAAGCCTACGCGCTCTGGAA
Organism: Prevotella falsenii DSM 22864 = JCM 15124; assembly: GCF_000613945.1. Lineage (GTDB taxonomy): Bacteria > Bacteroidota > Bacteroidia > Bacteroidales > Bacteroidaceae > Prevotella > Prevotella falsenii. The sequence continues at coordinate 3,535 of NZ_BAJY01000004.1, read as the reverse complement.
GACATTCCCTATTTTTCGCGAATATATTAATGCCACAACAGCATCTTCGCTTTATGAAGCCAAGTTGGGGTACTGTGAATTTGGCGCACCCACACATACTTTTTCGCCTGCTTATACCGATTACGAAATAGACGAAATAGCACAATGTTCATCGCATTTGGTGTTCAATTCGCTCTCCCAATTCAATCGGTTTCACTTGCGCGCAAAGCAAGCCAACGGCAACATAAGTATCGGATTGCGTGTCAATCCGGAATATTCTGAGATAGAAACATTACTTTATAACCCCTGCGCAGCAGGCACTCGCTTCGGTGTATCAGCCGACAAACTGCCCCGGCAGCTACCCGACGACATTGAAGGTTTCCATGTTCACTGCCATTGCGAAAACGGTAGCGATGTCTTCGAACGTACCTTGCAACACATCGAAGACAAATTCTCGCCGTGGTTCAAGCAAGTTAAATGGATTAATTTTGGTGGCGGACACCTTATGACGCGTAAGGATTACGACATAAAACGATTAATCAGCATACTGCAAAAGTTCAAGGCAAGGTATCCGTGGCTTAAAATAATATTAGAGCCGGGAAGTGCATTTGCTTGGCAAACAGGTCCTCTGGTATCGCAAGTTGTAGATGTTGTGGAAGACAAGGGCATAAGTACTGCCATCTTGAACGTCAGCTTTACTTGCCACATGCCCGACTGTTTGGAAATGCCCTACTGCCCCGATGTTCGTACAGCCAAGCACGTTGAAGACAGCAAACAGCACGAACAGCACGTTTACCGTTTGGGAGGGAACAGCTGTCTGAGCGGCGATTGGCTGGGATATTGGAAGTTTGACCATGAATTACAAATAGGAGAAAACATCATTTTCGAAGATATGCTGCACTACACAACCGTTAAAACCAATATGTTTAACGGCATCAGCCACCCCGACTTTGCTCTACTCAAACAAAACGGAACGTTGGAAACATTGCGCAGATTTACTTACGACGACTATAAACAACGCATGGATTAAGACGAAATAAATGCTATTTTCTTATAAAATATCTGCCAAAATGATGAATTTTAAACGCTATGGCATATATTTTGCCTATATAAAGTTAAGAAAACATAAAGCAGAAGGAACTTAAAAATGGCATTTATAGATTATTATAAAATATTAGGTGTAAAGAAAGACATACCGCAAAAAGATGTCCGGGCTGCTTATCGGAAACGGGCAAAGCAATTTCACCCCGACCTTCACCCCAACGATGCAAAGGCAAAAGCAAAGTTTCAGGCATTGTCGGAGGCTTACGAAGTAATCGGCGACCCCGAAAAGCGTGCCAAATACGATAAATACGGCGAACAATGGCGCAATGCGGAAGCCTATGAAGGCTTTGGTGGGGGGCGGCAAAGTAGCGGCAACTACAATACAGCCTTCGAGGGTTTCGACTTTAGCGGAATGGGCAGTGGCTTCAGCAGCTTCTTCCAAGACTTGTTCGGAGGTGGTGTGAGAGGTGGTTTCAGAAAGCAGACAACCTATGAAAGGACAGCACCACAATCGCAAGAAGCGGAAGTCAGCATCGACTTATACACAGCCTTATTGGGCGGTGAAATTGTCGTTATGCTTCCACAAGGCAGAAAAGTGAAACTGAAAGTAAAGCCTTACACGCAGAACGGTACAAAGGTCAGAATAAAAAGTAAGGACAATTCGGGCGATACAATACTGAAATACAACGTAAAACTTCCTACTGTCCTGACCGAAAAGCAAAAGGAACATCTTCGTCAAATGCGCTACGATACATAAAAAAACTTATTTATGCTGTCAGTATAAATAAAGGCTCGGCAGGCATTTATTGAAGAACGATTTTCTTTTTGCTGCGGAAGACAGGTGCCGGGAAACAGCTTTACTATTGTAAAGAATATTCGGACAAAATATAACAACTGCGGTTTGACATTCCAAAAGCGTAGGTTTTGCTCAGCGAAACCTACGCTTTTACCTTTCAAAACCTATTGTTTTGAAATGCCAGACAATAGGTTTTATAAAACGTTGATAAAGAGTTAGTTAATCAAAAGACACCCTTCTAAAAAATATTCACACTTCTTTTGTCTGCTTTCTATCGATAAAACGATGAACGCAGAGACTAAAGTCGCATTGAGACCGCATAATCATTGCACGGAAGTGCAACCATAATGACACGCAGCAAGCAGGCTCTCAAAACAGTTTATATACCAAAAACATTTAAAAGCCAAAGTGCTATGAGCACTATCAAGATACCGAATATCAACTTCAGAATACAGCTCGTAACTTTCTTTACAACGATTACGCCAATTATAAAAAGAAGAATTACGCCTAAATAGTTACCTATATTTTCCATTTACTTGTCCTTTTCAAAAATACGTTTAAAGCCTGTTGGGATTTGTGTACTAAACTCCAAAGGCTGATGTGTTACGGGGTGATAAAAGCAAAGAATATAAGCGTGCAGGCACAAACGCTTTAAAGGGTTGTCGCCATTGCCATATTTCGAGTCGCCACATACAGGGTGATTAATGTCAGCAGCATGAACACGTATCTGATTTTTGCGTCCTGTTTCCAGTTTAAACTCTACCAACGAATGCGAATCGGTTGTTTTTAGAACGTGGAAATGCGTAACAGCATACTTGCCACCATTGTCTACGGGAGAGCTGTACGTAACATACAATTTGTTTTCCTTCAACCAATTGGCTACCGTTCCGCCCTCCTCTTCTATTCGTCCGCTAAGTACGGCGATGTAACGCCTGTCGTAAACGATACGATGCCATTCGTGTTCGAGCTGTTGGCGGGTCTCCATATCTTTGGCATAAATCAGCAAACCCGACGTTTCGCGGTCGAGACGGTGAACCACATGTGCGGTACACTTTTGTCGCGACTGCTTGAAATAGTCGTCAAGTATCTTCTTTACATTCAAAGAAGACTGTCCGACGCCCATCGAAAGAATGCCGTGGCTCTTCTCTACCACCACTAAATACCTGTCTTCGTAAACCAATTTTACGTACTTACTTTGGAATTGGTCGTTCTTTTTGCTCGTACTGACAGATACTTTATCGCCTTTATGCAAAGCAAAATCGAATTGTGTTACGGTTTTGTTATTCACTTTAATGCCACGATTTTGAAGCGTAGCCTTCGTTTTCGACTTACTTTGCTTTACGTTTTCCAGCAACCACTCCAACAATGGAGCATCGTCTTGCACGTTCATCTGAACGTACTTTTCCTTTTTCTTATATGAATTATCTTTCCTCATTCTGCCGTAAAGGTATTATGTTTCCAATCTTAAACCATCAATAGTAGCCTGTTTAAGGTATCAATTACTATTAATAAGTAGGTGTTCAAAATTAAACGTATCTATATTGCTTTTATCTTTTATGCTTTCACTTTGCTATCGTCTTCACGTCTCTTTTCCGTCAGTCTGTCGCCTTTCATCAGTCGTGTAGCCCGCTACACTCCTTCTTCAAGACGGCAGACTGACTGGAAAATAGCCGTAAATACAATGTCAATTAATTATGAACACCTACTTATAAGAGA
>NZ_BAJY01000005.1 GCF_000613945.1 Prevotella falsenii DSM 22864 = JCM 15124 | reverse complement strand
ACCTCAGAGACCGTAAGACCATCTATGTCGCCAGAGAATTGCAGGAAAAGCTGGCAGAGATAGTCATGTCGATGAAAAACAGGGAGATGACCATCGGAATCTATGTCGAGAACATCATCCTCCACCACTTTGAAGTCTATAAGGACGAAATAAACAGATTAAATGAACTCAAATTCAAAAAACTATTGTAAGATGAAAAAGCAAAACGTAAGACAGAATGCAGGGCAGACAACCCGCATGGAAAACAAGAGTGTATCCTCCAAGGTGACTATCCGTAATTCCACCACGCTGATAGAGCGTTCGGAGACAGGAAAGGAAAAGCAGAAACCGGAAACAAACGATTACGAGGAGACCTTCCTGAAACGGCATATCATGGAAAAGGGAGTGTCCGTCTATGTCTCCCAACAGATCAAGGATGAGATTGCCTGCGTCGTGGGTACAATCACAGGCAACAGCCTGCCTCTCTCCGCCTACATCGACAACATTATCCGTCATCATCTTGACACCCATCGCGATGAGATAGACGCCTTGTTCGAGCAACAGTTCCGTAAACGTTTCGAGCGATGAAGCAGGTCATCTTTATTCTGCTGTCGGTAGGCTTAGCCTATCTCGGCAGCGTGCAGGTCGCCCGCTTCCTGTACGAACGCTATCGGAGTGCCGTGAGACTTTACCGTGACTTGCAACTCTTTTTCAGGGAACGAGGAAAGGGAAAAGTCGTAATCACCATCCGCATCCCCCAAAAGGAATCCTCCCAAGAGGAGAATATCCTTTTAGCCGAGTTGCCCATTGAAGAAGAGCAACAGGAGCAGATGCTTGAAACGGGAACGTCGGAAGAAATCTCGCAAGTCGGTATCGAAGAGGAAGAGGATTATGTATTGGTGGAAGTCCAAGGTGAAAGCCACTCTCTCTCGGAAAGCATCACAGCGGAAGAGCTGCAACAAATGGGCAGTGTCCTCTCCTGTAAGAATGCCCCGATAGAAGAAGCTGCGAAAGCCGCCGAAACCATCTATAAGATACACGACTCCCCGATGTTCCAAGAGATTAAGAAAGTCGCCGGAGAACGAGTTCGCAAACTACTGGAGCGTGTTGCCGAAGAAGCTCCGAAAGAGGTTCAGTCAGGCAACTTCGATTACAAACGATTTATCAAGACATAGTATTCACCCGTTCAAAGAAAAGAGAAAATATGAGTAAACCCATCTATATTGCCATCGCTTCCCCCAAGGGCGGTGTCGGCAAAACCTCGCTTACGGTACTTGCCGCAAGCATTCTGCAATACCACAGAGGATACGATGTCGCCGTCGTGGATTGCAACCATCCTGTCTATACAATCGCCCGTCTGCGGCAGCAAGAGTCGGAAGAACTGAACTGGCAAAGCCTGATACGTCTGAAATATCGGATACCCTGTACCCCTTATCCGATAATTTGCACTCCGGTGCGGGAAGCCCTGAACCGGGTGGAGCGACACTGTGCGGACAATCCTCCTCGCTGCATCCTCTTTGACCTCCCTCCACTGATGCGTACCGAAGGAACGGTGCAGCTGCTTTCGGCAATGGATGCCGTTCTCTTTCCTATTACAGGCAGTCCGATGGATATGGAAGCCGTCCGCCATTTCATCGACATCTTGGGAGAGCAGATACTGACTATGGGCAAGGGCAATATCCGTGAGCTTTACCTGCTCCGCAACATGATACAGGCTTGGGAACGCGAGGAGGCCGACGAACGCAGTCGCACCCTTGCCGATGAAACAGGAGCTTTGCTGATGCAGACCTCATTGAGTCATTCCCGTTTGTATCGTCCGCTGCTTTCCGAACGTCGAAGAGGGATTTGCACCCTCTTCCCTCCTCATGGAGGAAAGTTGAGTCATCTATGCAACGGGTTGGGCGATGAACTTCACGAAATCCTGCAACGCCTATGTACCGAATAGTCCTTGCTGCTCTCTTGCTCTATCTCTTATGGCTATTTCTTTTTCTCTCGTATGAACGAAGAAGAAGAAAGAACAGGGCAATGGAGAAAAAGCCTTGCCAGACGGTCAGTGAAGCTGAAATCATCGGTAAAAGTCACTTCAAACTCAGCCACTCGACGCCACAAGTACGCAGTTATCCAAAAGGTAAGGCGGAAGCAAAAAAGGCTTCTATTTTTGCTCCTGAAAACGGACAAGAGCCATCGGAAGAACCGGATGATCTACCCGACATAGATGAGATTCCTTTAACGTATGAGTCTTCCGATTCTCTATCGTTTGAAGAGGAGGACGAGGAACTTCCCATACAGGGAGAAAGCGAATATGCCACGGGAATTGATTTTGAACGAGTGCTGGAAGCCTTGTCAGTCATTCACCGCCACGCCCATACTGAAGCAGAGCGACAGAGGACCGGCAATACGCTGAGAGTGTTGGAAGGAACCCACCTGATGGAAACGCTCCGAAGTGATGCGAAACGCTCGGCCACGATCGATGAAATCGTCCGTGCCCGTTTCGAGGAACTTTACAGCGGTGAAAAGGCGTAACGCCCCTTCCGAATGGTTTTGTCCCAATAGTATGAACCCTTTAATGCAACAAGCAATGAAAGAAAAAGAGTACGGCTGACCCTAAGAGAGCCACCACTAACATCCGAAAGTAATAACAGTATTCACCCGTCGGGAGGACATATCCAATCCTCTCGGCACAAAACAAAGATTTATGACCAAAAGACATTTTCTTATCGCAGCCGTCCTGCTGCTTTCAATTTCCTCTGCCTTTGCCCAAGGCAACGGCTTGTCGGGTATCAACCAAGCCACCAACATGGTAACTTCCTATTTCGACCCTGCCACAAAACTCATCTACGCCATCGGTGCGGTCGTGGGACTTATCGGAGGGGTAAAGGTCTATTCAAAGTTCTCGTCCGGAGATCCGGACACCTCGAAGACCGCCGCGAGCTGGTTCGGAGCCTGTATTTTCCTTATCGTGGCAGCCACCATTTTAAGAAGTTTCTTCCTCTAAGCCTATGGAGACCTATCCCATCAACAAGGGTATCGGTCGCTCGGTAGAGTTTCAGGGACTCAAAAGTCAATACCTGTTCATCTTCGCAGGAGGCTGCTCGCCCTTTTCGTGCTGTTTGTCATCCTCTACATGGCGGGTGTCAATCAATGGATCTGTATCGGCTTCGGAGGGACTGCCGCAGGCATATTGGTGTGGCAGACTTTCTCCCTAAACAGAAAGTACGGGGAACACGGGCTGATGAAGCGTTCCGCGCTGCACAGCCATCCCCGCTACCTCATCAACCGACGACGCATCCCCCGTCTCTTCCGCCATCAAGAGCGGAAAAGAGCGGTAACTCGACCGATGAAGAATCTGCAAAACAGAAAGGAGGAAAAGCAATGAGAAACCTATTGAAAGCCACTACGCTGGAGAACCGCTTTCCGCTGCTTGCCGTCGAAGAGGGCTGTATCCTCTCGAAAGACGCCGACATTACGGTCGCCTTCCGTGTGGACTTACCCGAACTCTATACCGTGACGAGTGCGGAGTATGCCGCCATCCATTCGGCTTGGGTGAAGGCGATCAAGGTCTTGCCGACTTACAGCGTCGTGCACAAGCAGGACTGGTTTGTCAAGGAGGACTACCGCCCGGATTTGCAAAAGGAGGATATGAGTTTCCTCTCCCGCAGTTTCGAGCGACACTTCAACGAGCGACCCTTCCTGAATCACGCCTGCTACCTGTTCCTGACCAAGACGACCAAGAACCGTAGCCGGCAGCAAAGCAATTTTTCTACGCTCTGCCGGGGACATATCATCCCCAAGGAGGTACGGGATAAGGATACCGCCCGCAAGTTCCTCGAAGCGACCGAGCAATTCGAGAGGATTATGAACGAGTGCGGCTTTGTCCGCCTGACCCGATTGAGCGATGAAGAGATTGTCGGCACGGAGGAAAAGCCGGGACTGATAGAAAAATATTTCTCACTGTCTCTCTCCGACACGACGGTCTTGGAGGACATTGATCTGAGAGCCGACCGGATGCGGATCGGCGACAAGCGGCTCTGCCTGCATACCCTTTCCGATACGGAAGACCTTCCGGGACAGGTGGGGACTGATATGCGCTATGAACGCCTGTCCACCGACCGCAGCGACTGCCGTCTCTCTTTTGCCGCTCCCGTGGGACTGTTGCTGCCGTGCAGCCACATTTACAACCAGTATGTGCTTATTGACGACAGTGCCGAGAACCTGCAACGCTTCGAGAAGAGCACACGGAACATGCATTCACTCTCCCGTTACAGTCGCTCCAATCAAATCAACAAGCAATGGATTGACGAATACCTGAACGAGGCACACAGCTTCGGACTTACTTCCGTTCGCTGCCATTGCAATGTCTTGGCATGGAGCGAGGACGAAGAGGAACTCCGCCGTATCCGTAATGATGTGGGCAGCCAGTTGGCTCTGATGGAGTGCAAGCCTCGACACAACACGGTGGATGTGCCGACGCTCTTCTGGGCGGGCATTCCCGGTAATGAAGCAGACTTCCCCGCAGAAGAAAGTTTTTACACGTTCATCGAACAGGCGGTCTGCTTCTTCAATGAGGAGACCAACTACCGCAACTCGCTCTCACCGTTCGGCATCAAGATGGCAGACCGTAGCGGCAAGCCGATTCATCTTGACATCTCCGACCTGCCGATGAAGCAAGGCATCATCACGAACCGAAACAAGTTCATCTTGGGTCCTTCGGGGTCAGGAAAATCGTTCTTCACCAACCACCTCTTGAGGCAGTACTGGGAACAGAACACCCATATCGTCTTGGTGGACACGGGAAACAGCTATCGGGGACTGTGCGAGATGATACGCCACAAGACACAGGGTGAGGACGGGGTCTACTTTACCTACTCGGACGAAAGTCCTATCAGCTTCAATCCCTTCTATACGTCGGACAAGGTGTTCGACGTAGAGAAACGAGAGAGCATCAAAACCTTGCTACTGACCCTCTGGAAGAAGGACAACGAGCCTGCCACACGCTCGGAGGAGGTCGCCCTCTCCAATGCCGTTTCGCTCTTTATCGAGCGTATTAAGACGGACGACGGCATCGTACCCTCGTTCAACAGCTTTTACGACTACCTCACCACCGACTACTCGGCATTGCTTCGTGAGAAGAAGGTCAGGGAAAAGGATTTTGACCTTGCCAACTTTCTCAATGTGCTGGAGCCGTACTACAAGGGCGGAGAATATGACTACCTGCTGAACTCGGACAAGCAGCTTGACCTCTTGAACGCACGCTTCATCGTCTTCGAGATTGATGCGATAAAGGATCATCCCATCCTTTTCCCTATCACGACCATCATCATTATGGAACTCTTCATCAACAAGATGCGAAGGTTGAAGGGAATACGGAAGGTCATCCTCATTGAGGAGGCATGGAAGGCGATTGCGTCCGCCAATATGGCGGGATACATCAAGTATCTCTACAAAACGGTAAGAAAGTTCTTCGGCGAGGCAGTCGTGGTGACACAGGAGGTGGATGACATCATCTCCTCAGATATTGTCAAGGAGTCCATCATCAACAACTCCGACTGCAAGATACTGCTTGACCAGCGCAAGTACATGAACAAGTTCGACCAGATTCAGGCACTCTTGGGACTGACGGACAAGGAACGGGGGCAGATACTCTCCATCAATCAGAGCAACGATGCCACACGATCGTACAAGGAGGTGTGGATCGGACTGGGAGGTGTGCAGTCTGCCGTCTATGCCACCGAAGTGTCGAAAGCCGAATACCTTACCTACACGACGGAGGAGACCGAGAAGATGCGGGTGCTCGCCCGTGCCGAACAACTCGGCGGAAATATGGAGCTTGCCGTCAGACAACTTGCCGAAGAGAAAGACAACCAATGAATGTTTAACCGCGTAATACAACAAGTCCGAAAAATATGACATCATATTCACGAAAATATGACGTCATATTTCAAGTAAACAGTCGACTGATTTTCAGATTTACTCGACTGATTTTTCACGCAACTCGAACGGCATTGTATCTACGCTAAAATCAATTTGAAAAATGAGAAAGAAATTTTTAATGCTTATCACGTGCGGTTGCCTCTTGGCAGGCAGCGCACACGCCCAGTGGGTGGTCACAGACCCCACCAACCTTGCACAGAGTATCATCAACACGACCAAGGAAATCGTGCAGACCTCCAAGACGGTCAAGAACACGCTCGACAACTTCAAGGAGGTGGAGAAACTCTACAATGAGAGCAAGAAGTACTACGATGCCCTGAAAAAGGTGAACGACCTCGTCCGGGATGCCCAAAGGGTGAAGGAGACCATCCTGATGGTCGGGGAAATCTCCGACATCTATGTGAAGAACTACAAGAAGATGCTCTCCGACCCGAACTTCCGACCGGAGGAGCTGGTTGCCATTGCCAACGGCTATACCAAACTGCTCGGAGAGAGCAACAACCTGCTCAGGGAACTGAAGCAGGTGGTGAACATCACCACGCTGAAGATGACCGACAAGGAGCGCATGGACGTGGTGGATCGCTGCTACAAGGAGGTGCGGGACTACCGCAACCTCGTGCGTTACTACACGAACAAGAACATCTCCGTGAGTTACCTCCGAGCCAAGGCAAAGAAGGATACGGACAGGGTGCTCAACCTGTACGGTACGGACAACGAAAGATACTGGTAGTCATGGGAGCGGAATTTGACAACCTGCATCAGGTGCTCCGTTCGCTTTATACGGAGATGATGCCCATGTGCGGCGACATGATTGCCGTCGCAAAGGGAATCGCGGGCTTGGGTGCACTCTTCTATGTGGCATTCAGGGTATGGCAGACGCTTGCCCGTGCCGAGCCCATCGACGTCTATCCTTTGCTCCGTCCGTTCGCTCTCGGTCTCTGCATTCTCTTTTTCCCGATGGTCTTGGACACCATCAACGGCGTGCTCACCCCCGTCGTGCAGGAACGCACAAGATGATGGAGACGCAGACATTCAAGATGGACGAATACCGCAAGATGAGGGACAAGATAGAGTATGAATCGATGGTGCGTAATCCAGAGACCGCCTACTTGGTGAGCAACGAGGAATTTGACAAGAAACTGGACGAACTCGGTCTCTCGCCTTCGGACATGGCGACAATGGCGGGCATGTATGTGGAACGAGGCATGTACAACTTCAAGAAATGGTTCCGCAATATGGTGCGGGAGTTCTTGGAACTGCTCTTCGCCGCTTCCGCCCTGCTCATCGACACGCTCAGGACATTCTTCCTGATTGTCCTCTCCATCTTGGGACCGATAGCCTTCGCCATCTCCGTGTGGGACGGATTTCAGAGTACCCTCATTCAATGGATCACAAGGTATGTCTCCATTTATTTCTGGCTACCCGTGGCGGACTTGTTCAGTTCGATGCTGGCAAAGATTCAGGAACTGATGCTCAAGCACGACATCACGCAATTGCAGAACGATCCGACCTATTCCATAGATGCCTCGAACGGCGTGTACTTGGTCTTTATGATTATCGGTATTATCGGATACTTTACCATTCCCACCGTTGCCGGTTGGATTATCCAAGCGGGAGGTGCGGGCAACTATGGCAAGAACGTAGGACTTGCAGCCGCAAAGGGTGCCGGTATCGCCGGTGCTGTGGGCGGAGCCGTCGGCGGTTTCGCCGGAGGACACGCACGAAACGCGATGAACTATGCGGGAAGCAAGGGTAAGGAGATAGCCGGAAAGTTATTTCATCGGGGAGGAAACAAATCATCCGAACCATCGGAACAAAATTAAAACGCTATGGAATTTAAGTCATTAAAGAATATCGAAACAAGTTTCAGGCAGATACGCCTTTTTACGTTGGTGGTCATCTGCCTGTGTGCCGCTCTTGCGGGCTATTCGGTGTGGAGTGCCTACTCCTTTGCTGAAGCCCAGCGGCAGAAAATCTATGTGCTGGATGGCGGTAAGTCGCTGATGCTCGCACTCTCGCAGGACTTGTCACAGAACAGACCCGCGGAAGCCAAGGAGCATGTCCGACGTTTCCACGAACTGTTCTTCACGCTTTCTCCCGACAAGAATGCCATTGAGAGTAATATCTCTCGTGCATTGCTCTTGGCGGACAAAAGCGCTTACAACTATTATCGGGATTTCTCGGAAAAGGGGTATTACAACCGTATCATTGCGGGCAACATCAACCAAGTCGTGCAGGTGGACAGCGTGCTCTGTGACTTCGACCGCTACCCCTATGCGGTACGGACGTATGCCCGACAGCTGATTATCCGTGCCAGCAACGTCACGGAACGAAGCCTTGTCACGGAGTGCCGCCTGCTGAATACGAACCGAAGCGACGACAACCCGAACGGTTTCAACATCGAGGGATTTGAGATTGTGGAGAACAAGGACATCAATACCCGTAAGCGATGAAAAAGAAAAGTCTATTCCGAATGATGCAGGAGGGAGCGGAGGCAAGGCTCCGCCGCCTGTGCGGACGCATCCCTGCTCATTTGAGGCTGTATGTCGTCCTGACGATGCTTCTTTTCTTCGCCTTCCTTGCCAACTACGTTTTCTTCAACGGTTTGTACCGCATCTTCTCCGACGGAGACTCCGAAGAGGAAACGTTGCCGGCAATCGAGCATATCGAAGCCCCTGAAATAAGGCGGCTCTATCCCAACGACAGTATCAACCTATTAAAGTATTACGATTATGTACCCATTCAAAAGAAAGACAGCCTCCGACGGGAGTACCTCGCCTGAGCTGACGGAGGAAGAGAGACAAAGACGAAAGAAGTTTATCATTTATCCCCTGATGTTCCTGCTCTTTGCGGGATCCATGTGGCTCATCTTCGCTCCATCGAAGAAAGAGGAAGAGAAACAGGCAAAAGGCTTCAATACGGAAGTACCGGATCCGCAAGCCTCGGAACTCATCGGCGACAAGAAGAAAGCCTACGAGAAGGAGATGATGGAACAGAAGGAGCAGGAGCGAAACCGTGCCATGCAAAGCCTCAGTTCCATGTTCGGGGAGATGACAGGAGGACAACCGGTGCAGAGTTCCGAAGAGTTGGCTTTGAAGACGGAGGCATCGGAAAGGGAGAGCGGCTTCGGCTCCCGCACCGTTGTTCCGCAAGAGGGATTTCACGCCTCTGCATCCGCTTACCAAGACATCAACCGCACGCTCGGAAGTTTCTATGAGACGCGAGGGAAGACCCTGAAAAGGAAGAACTGCGTGCCCGATTGGCAGAGTTGGAAAACCGTATGAGCAGCGAACAGCAGTCGCCCGCCATAACCGTGAACGACCAGATGGCATTACTTGAAAAGTCCTATCAGTTGGCGGCAAAATATATGCCGTCGGGTGGTGGACAGTCCTCTTCCAATATGGCATTGGCATCGGACGGGGAGACGGCTTCCGAAGGGAAAGCGGTCGTAACTACCCGAAACGGGAAGGCGGTAGCCTTTCCCGTTTCCCCCGTGAGCGAACAAGTGGTGTCGGCTCTGGCACAGCCGATGAGCGACTCGACTTTCCGCTCCGAATATGTCAAGGAGAGGAACTACATATTCCATACCGCCATCGGAACAGCCCCGCTGACGGAGAAGAATACCATCTCCGCCTGTGTGCATACCCGGCAGACGGTTACGGACGGGCAAACGGTACGTTTCCGTCTCTTGGAACCGATGCTGGTATCCGGCAAGGAAATCCCTCGGAACACCTCGGTGGTCGGCGTGGCGAAGATACTGGGTGAACGCCTGAACGTACTCATCTCTTCGCTGGAATATCACGGGAACATCATCCCCGTGGAGTTGGCGGTGTACGATACGGACGGACAAGCTGGGATATTCATCCCCGGCTCGATGGAGCGCAGTGCCGCGAAGGAAATTGTCGCAGGAATGGGTACTTCTGCAGGCAGCAGTATGAACTTCTCCACTGATGCGGGCGCACAGCTTGCCGCTGATTTGGGGAAGGGACTGATACAAGGCACCTCGCAGTATTTCTCCAAGAAAATGCGCACCGTCAAGGTACATCTCAAAGCAGGATACAGGGTCTTTCTCTCTCCCTCCAAAGAGTAATCATTCATTTTAATAACAACCACTTTAATCCACAGTAAAAATGAAAAGAACAGTTTTAGCCATCGCCCTGATGCTAGGCGCAGTCTGTGCGAACGCACAGGAAACAACCTCAACGGGAGACCTCTATGAGGGTCTGACCCGCAAAATTGCCTTTGAGCGAATGATACCGCCCCACGGCTTGGAAATCACCTACGACAAGACGGTACACATCATCTTCCCCTCTGCCGTACGCTATGTCGATTTGGGTTCGCCCAACCTCATTGCGGGGAAAGCGGACGGAGCGGAGAACGTTATCCGTGTGAAAGCGACGGTCAAAGAGTTCCGTGAGGAGACGAATATGAGCGTCATCACGGAGGACGGTGCGTTTTACACATTTAATGTCAAGTATGCCGATGAACCGCTGCTTTTGAACGTGGAGATGACGGACTTCATTCATGACGGTGCGAGCGTAAATCGCCCGAACAACGCGATGGAGGTCTATCTAAAGGAACTCGGCAGCGAGAGTCCAATGCTGGTAAGGCTCATCATGAAGTCCATCCATAAGGAGAACAGGCGTACCGTCAAGCACATCGGCAGCAAGTCCTTCGGCATTCAGTACCTGCTCAAAGGGTTGTACTCGCACAACGGACTGCTGTACTTCCATACAGAACTGCGCAACAAGTCCAACGTGCCGTTCGACATCGACTTCGTCACGTTCAAGATCGTGGACAAGAAGGTCGCCAAGCAGACCGCCATGCAGGAGCAGGTGCTGCTTCCGCTGCGTGCCTACAACTATGTTACTTGTGTGGCGGGACAGAAGAGCGGTCGCACGGTGTTCACGCTTCAGAAGTTCACCATCCCCGATGACAAGCATCTCATTGTGGAGATGCACGAGAAGAACGGAGGAAGACATCAGTCCTTCATCGTGGAGAATGAAGACCTCGTGCGTGCAAGAGTAATTGACGAACTCAAAATGAAGTAGTATGAGAAAGTCTCTGTTTTTTCTGTTTGTCGTGTCGCTTGCCCTCTTTGCAGGGCAGGCGCACGCCCAGCGTTGTCTGCCCAAGACGAAGGGCATACGCCTTACCACAGGTATGGCGGACGGTTTTTATTCCGCCTCCTCAAAGAATGAGACAGGATACTCGTTCGGGGCTTCGCTTGCCACCTACACGAAAGGAGGACATCAATGGGTGTTCGGGGCGGAGTATCTCCGCAGATACCACCCTTATCGGGAGAGCCGTATTCCTGTGGAGCAGTTCACGGGCGAGGGAGGTTTCTTCTGCAATGTGCTTTCCGACGGAAGCAAGACCTTTTTCCTCTCCGCAGGTGTTTCCGCCTTGGCGGGATATGAGACGGTCAATGGCGGAGAGAAACGGCTCTTTGACGGTTCGACGCTACACAATAAGGATGGCTTTCTCTATGGCGGTGCTGTTACCTTGCAGGCAGAGACCTATCTGACGGACAGATTGGTGTTGCTGCTCTATGGGAGGGAGCGTTGCCTGTGGGGTGGTTCTACGGAGCGTTTCCATGCCCTGTACGGTTTCGGACTGAAAATCATGCTGGACTGATGGACGTGCGACAGATGAGAGAAATCCCCATTGCGGACTTCCTGAACGCAATGGGGATTCAGCCCCAAAAGTAGAAAGGCGGCATTCTTTGGTACAATGCCCCTTACCGCACGGAACGGACACCCTCGTTCAAGGTCGATACCGCCAAGAAAGTCTGGTTCGATTTTGGGACGGGCAAAGGCGGCGACATCTTCGACTTGGCAGGAGAGTTTATCGGAAGCGGTGATTTCCTCCTGCAGGCAGCTTTCATTGCCAAGAGCGGAACGTGTCCGCTACCCATAATGGAACAACCACAAAGAAATGAAGAGAAAGAAGCCGTCTTCGAGGATATTTGGGTGCGACCGTTGCAGGATGCCAAACTGCTGGGGTACTTGAATGAACGGGGTATCAATGCCCACGTTGCCATACCCAACTGCGAGGAGGTCCGATACCGTGTGTATGGCAAGCGGTACTATGCCATCGGATTTCGTAACGATGCCGGAGGATTAGAACTTCGCAACCGCTTTTTTAAGGGCTGCATACCGCCGAAGTATATTTCACTGAAGCATAACGGCTCGGATGTATGTGCCGTATTCGAGGGCTTTATGGATTACCTCTCGGCTATGCAACTCGGCATCACCGCTTCAGATTGGCTTGTCCTTAATTCCGTCTCCAACGTAGAGAAGGCGGTGAAAGCCTTGCATGGCTATGAAAAGATAGAATGCTTCCTCGACAATGACGATGCGGGGCGAAGAACTTTTCAAAGTCTGTACGACTGTTTTGGGGAGAAGGTCATTGACCATTCCTCTATGTATGCCGACCATAAGGATTTGAATGAGTTTCTGCTTTCCAAGAATGCAGGGAACAATGTATAACAACAAAACGATAACAAACAATGAAGAAGAAAATTATAAACACAATATGGGTAATGGGAGTGCTTGCCCTCGCCGGGTTTTGTTTATCTGCTTGTGATCACGAGTTGGATATTCAGCAGGCGTACCCGTTCACGGTAGAGACGATGCCGGTGCTGAAGCACATTGTCAAGGGACAGACGGCGGAGATACGCTGCACGCTCAAACGGCAGGGACGGTTTGAGGATGCACGCTATACCATCCGATATTTCCAACCCGACGGCAAAGGAAGATTGAAGATGGATAATGGTACAATCTTCAAGCCCAATGACCGTTACCCGCTTACGAAAGAAGAATTCAGGCTATACTACACCTCTGCATCCACCGACCAGCAGACCTTTGATGTGTATGTGGAGGATAATTTCGGACAGACGGTGAAACTCTCGTTTGAGTTCAACAGTCAAAGGGA
This sequence comes from Prevotella falsenii DSM 22864 = JCM 15124, assembly GCF_000613945.1. Taxonomy (GTDB): domain Bacteria; phylum Bacteroidota; class Bacteroidia; order Bacteroidales; family Bacteroidaceae; genus Prevotella; species Prevotella falsenii. The sequence goes on along the minus strand of NZ_BAJY01000005.1, from coordinate 96,794 downwards.
CGAGGAAAAGGAGAAACCGAATGAGGATAGGAAGTAAACTTGTCGTCTTGTGCCTTGTCTGCCTTTTCTGCTTACGGCTTTCCGCTCAGGATGGTAGAAATGTACTTCTCTCACTGCCACCATTCGAGCGTGCCGTTGTATGCATCAAGCATTTTGATTATGACAAGTAATATGTTATGTGAAGTGTAAGTAACAGTTAGTTTGCAATCAAGTTATTATAAGCCAACTTATCACTTACACTTTGCATAATATTATCAATGTCCAAGTCCTTTTAACCACTCTAATAAGTTATTATTAGTGGTCTGTTTTATGCCGTATTCTCATTCTCAAGGAGAAAGCATTTTACTGCATTTACAGATGTGACTTAGTATCTTGTACATCACTATCCTGGTAATTCTTCTCCTTGGCATCAAATGCAGGTGATGAATCCGGGATTATTTCTTCTTATCTGCTTTTGCATCTGTATATTATTACCATTCACGTATTAGTATATAATTCCTTCATTATAGGTTTTAAAGCTTCTACTATTTCTGTTCGATAGTTAATCCAATCAGTTCTTTTCATCGATGAGTTTTTGGGAACAAAAACATAATAGAAATGAATATCTTCGTTAATATCATTCATTTCTGGATAGATATCTGTATATCTAACAATATCATTTGCGACAACCAAGTAGAGACTGTTCATTTGCACACGTGCTTAAAAACAGGTTTTAGGATAATAATAGAATTAGAATCAATCCTAAACTTTTCTGTCAAAATATGCTTAACACGCTCTTCAAACTGATTATGCTTGAGCGACTTGTTCTTTTCCACTTCCCCGAAAAAATGATAGAATTCATCTTTTGATTTCCAAAGAGCAGAATGAGTATATTGCCTACTATACCACTGATTGTAATAATGATTATCATTATCCTGTTTTAGTAAGAAAATCAAATCATCATCTGAAATATTTTTTATTACAAAATTGACGTTTGGAATAGTAATACAACTGGTTATGGCATCGGCATTTAATATTTTTCCTAAAGCAAGAGCACCATTATGGTCTTCTCTTGGATAATACTTTAATGCCATTGTTTCCGCAGCCATCGTTAGCAACCATTGTTCGTAGCATACTACATGATGATTAATCACATATTTAACTTGAAAATCTTTTACATTAAGTACGCCTTCTATCTCATTAAGTGAGTTGCTTTCAAAACATACGACATAATCACCATTGCCATTACGCATAATATGGAGAGCAGATATAAGTCTTCTTAAATCAATACTGGAAGTGCTATATCCTGAAGCCCATACATCTCTACATGCATAATCTAATCTATCAGCGTCAATAACTTTACCATGTAACAAAGAAATGAAACAATTATAAATCTGGTAATAATCCTTTTGCTCGCTATAATATATGCCAGTTATCATCCGTGCAACAAACTCAGGGTTAAGATTCATTCGGTGCCTTAAACCGTCATAAAACTGAGTGTATGCAACATATGCACTCATATACTCGTGAAAGTTCGGTTCGTCTTTTAGTATGGCAATATCAAGATCTTTAGAAAAATTATCGTTCTTAATACTATTTTTCAACAACGATGCCAAATCTGACTTCTTGCCATAATAACGCTCAAAAGAATGGGAGAATGGAGCATGTGCGATATCATGTAAGAGGCAAGCAGCAAGATAAGAATTATACAAAACCATCATTGTTGTTTCCGTTTGGCCCCAATACTCGTTTGCTTTCGCTTCGTTTTTCAAGTGATCAACAATTAAAGAACCTATATGATATACACCAAGAGAATGTATAAAACGATCATGTCTTGCGCTGGGGTAAACTGAACGTATTGAAGTTTGTTCAATTCTTCTTAAACGCTGAAAGAGGGGGGTGTCAATAATATGGTTGATGAATTCATCACCAACCATTATATAGCCATGAACTGTATCAAGTATTCTTTTCATACTTTATCTCTTGTTGATATCTTCAAGCAAATCCATTATTCTTTGTGGAGGAAGTAATCTCTCTACATTTGTGCGTATCTTTCGCGCATTATAAATTTTTATAGTGGAATGTTCTACTACAACATTGGAAGTAAAAGCGCACCTGAATGCATCTATAGATACGCTATCACAAAATGTAAGAATATCCTCATTTTCTGATTCTATTACTTTTGCTAAATGATGAATCAGAGAAAAAGGAATCTCAAACTCATTAGAAAAGCCACTTCTTTTTATAAGAAAAGCGATGATGTCGGTTGAGTCTATCTCCACATACATTATTTCGTTATTTTTGATTTATATGGTTCTAATGTATTTTCGGTTGAAATAACTTCGGACTCAAAATCTCCCCGACTATTGTGTTTAAAGATAGTCACACCGCAGATAGGACACTCAGCTGTTTCTTCCGTTCTATATGGCATCGTAATGTTAACCTCCTTTATGCCTACTAATGTACCACATTGATGGCACTGTATTTCTCTATAATAACCCATAATGTTTGAATATTAGTATTTTTCATCCCAGGATATTCCAAAATCTAATTCAGGTCTCGAGCATTTTAATGAAATAACACTGCGATCTGGATTGACTTGGAATGAACGACATTTATCTTTAGAATGATAGTCTATATGAATACTCTCTCCATCAGCAAGATTTATTTTGTATTCTCGGTGAAATAGATCAGCTCCTTCATTAGGCAAATCATTTACTTCTACTTTTGCATTTGTTATCTCTGGCAAATCAAACATATCACCAGTTTGTTCACATAGCGATATTTGTTCTTTTATGTTTTTTATTGTTTCGTGTATATTCATAATTGATTTCTAATTTATCTTTTCAAATAACAGTTACCATTTCCTTACTACTTCCAAAGCGGCTCGTTATCCCATCCGGTCGGAAAGCCCATCGCTGCCACATCGACATTGGGATGAGCAAGCAATAACGATTTTAATTGCTGTTTGAAATTGTTTCCCGGATGGGTGGCGTTCTGCAAGTATGCCAAGCAGCAAAGCTGGGCATACAACCGATTATTGGCAACGCCAGCAGAATTTATCCAATCTCCATTAAGGGATTGCGGTAATTGCGGCTGGATTGGGTATACTCTATTCCATGCTCTTGAATGATGAGCCAGATTATTGCGGAGAGTAACCGTACTTTTACACCAGCTTTCAAGTAACTTATGTTGCGGAAGGTTGAACTCCCGTGCGATTCTCTTTTTTATCCCTTTATCCGATAGATTGCAAAAGATACGTGACAATGTACCGAAAGAAACCATTTCCAAAGTCTTCCAGACAGGAGGAATTATCGGAGTGGAGTATTTGTCAAAATGCTCCTGGATGAAATCGTCCTTTGAACGAAAAACTTCCTGCTGGACACGAATAGAGCAGTCGGTGAAAATCTTCTTATCAGCAAATAAACTCCTGTCCATTATCCAAAACGCACCGTAAGCCATCGAGAAATGATGAATAAGTTTCGAGCGAAGAGCTATCTCAAAACTTTGTATGGCAGTAAAAAGCAAAGCCCTCAGCTTCTTGTCAAAGAAATAAAGATTGACGGCATTGTCGAAATGGCTGTTGGGCTTAAATACATGAGTAGTCTTGTCCTGTTCCATCGGACGGAGGTAGTTCGCCAGCCGGAAATAACTCATGATTTTCAACTGCGCTGAAGCATCATTGTCATTTCTGATAATTAGTCCCCGGTTTTTTAGCATTTGAAGAATCTGGGGATAATCCAATGGTTGTTTTGTATAATCCATAAGTGTATAAAAAGTAAAAGTTCCACCCTGGTACGCATTGAAAAGAGGCGTGGTGGAAACTGTCAATACAAAGATAGGGCTTTTATTTCAATTCTGCAAGTTTTTCAGAAGGAATCAGCGAAAAACGAAGTCAGAAAGCCACAAAAGGAGCGTTACGCATAATATTATCAATGTCCAAGTCCCTTTAACCACTCTAATAAGTTCTTATTTCGTTCCCACTCTTTTTCTGTTATAGTATTAGGGGTTAATCTGGTATAGGCATTTTCAAGTGCTTCACGTTTTGCTTTGGAGTCGGCACGTGCATAAATATCAGTAGTCTGTATGGAAACATGCCCTAAAATATCACGTATATATACTAAATTTACTCCTGCCTGTAAAAGATGCATTGCTTTACTATGTCGAATAGAATGACAACTTATTTTCTTTGGAATAATTTCTGGCTGCTGTTTATTTGCCATGTCTGCATAAATTTTCAGAATATATGTAATACCCTCTCTTGTTAATTTTTCATGCCTACCATTGAAAAATAAAGGCTTTTTCATCATGTTGGGATCTTTCAAGTTGTTTTCTTCCATATAATTACGTAAAATATCAACTTGTGCTTCTGCCAAGGGGACTATACGGGTTTTGCGTCCTTTCCCTGTTAATCGTATAGTGTATGGTGTTGTATCAATACGTACACAATCCACAGTGAGATCTGCTATTTCCTGTACTCTGGCACCAGTATCGTACATTAATGACAATAATGCTAAATGACGACGTCCTTTCCATGAGGTTGTGTCAGGCTGGGCCAATAATAATTTTATTCCCTCCATTGAAAGATAATTAGGAGGGCTTATTTCTGTTTTTTTTGCCTTTATCGACAATATACTTTGCCATTCTACCATATTGTCTATTACTATATATTGGAGATACGAACAGAAAGACCTGATTGCAGCAAGCCTATAATTGCATGTTGCCGTAGTATTCTTTTTAGTATTGTGAAGCCATTGTAGATAATTGATGACATTATCCCGTGTAAGATGTTTCAAAAGAAGTCGTTCAACAGGTATTCCATTGATGTCTTTCATATAATTGATGAATTGTACGAAAGAATCACGATAAGAAGCAATTGTGTTTTTGCTCACATTTCGTTGATGTGGCAAATATTCAGATAAAAATCGCGTTAGATATTTTGCAAAATCAGTCCTGGTAGTCATAATCTGTTCTTATTTTTGGATAAACAAAAGCATTTATAGGAGAACACTGTTTTTCAAACTCCGGATACATCATACAGGTAAGTCGTACATATTTTTCAGTAGATGAAAGAGAACGGTGCCCAAGACATGCAGAAAGTATTGGTAGACCTGTGTATAAATCCATACCGTTATGTCCCATTTGTACAAGCGAATGTACTGCAAAGGTATGTCTCAAGTCATGTATACGTGGTCCTTGACGATTTCCTATATATGGTATATTGCATATTTTTAGCAGTTTATGAAAAAAGACATAAAGAGTACATACTCTGAAGCTTGTTCCGTCTAATTTGGTAAAAAACAGATGATCGGGATGAGAAATTTTTTCTATAGGCATTCTATTCCTATATTCTATATACTGTTTTAGTACAATTACCATAGATTCACCAATAGGAACAAGGCGTTCACATCTATTTTTTGTCTTGCGGAGATGTATGTATCCAGAGTCAAGATTCACATCGCTATTACGCATGTATAAGGCCTCTGACACACGCATTCCTGTGCTATAAAGTAATCGAAGAATGACTGGCATGGAAATGATAGCCGTTTTCATACAATTATTAAACAGACGGCTGCTATCGGCTGCTGTAAACAATTGAGATATTTGGTCATGCGTGTATATATAAGGCGTAAACTCCGATTTTGGATGCTTTGGTAAAATCGGTATATAACACACACATCCGTTGCGGCACATCAATGAGGTTAGTTGGCGCAATACAAGATATTTGCCATAAATAGTAACTTCTTTATCTGATACCCGTGATTTATGCCATTTCTTAACAAATTCTTCTGTTATATGTGGTTCCTGCAATCCTATGGAATTAGCAAAATCATCAAATTCTTTAAGTATCCATCTTACACGAGAATCAACAACACCCATTGATTTCCGAATTTCTAACATTCGTTTAATGTATGGAGATAAAACACTACTGTAGTTGAACTGTTCTGCCATAAAATACTCCTCCTTTCTGTATGTAAAAACTATCTGGAATAGGTGGTACAGGTAATACGCATTTCCTTAAAGCTACAAGGTTTATTTTTAGATAAGTCATCGTTGTTGCAGTGTTGCGATGTCCAAGAACTTCTGATATAGTAGGCATGGTAGCCCCATTTTCAAGCATATTGCTTGCTAAGGAATGCCGTAAAGAATGAGGACCATGGCGTTTTTTATCAATATTTACACCAGACAGACGGATTATTTTATTGATATTACCACAAACCATAGACTGAGTGGCAGCAATATAAGGGGCACGACTTGAGAGAAATATGTTTTGGGAAGTAGATGTTGGACGTCCATATCTAAGATAGTCTATTATGGCATTACCGACATCTGCCAATAATGGAAGTTCAATGGTTTTACCTGTTTTTTGTATCCTCAATTTAATGAGATTATTATCCCAATCTATATCTGAGAACTTCAAACTTATAATGTCTGAAGCACGCAATCCCAATCTTGATGCTAATAAAATCATTGCATAATTGCGCTTGCCCAAAGCACTACTTCGCGATACAGAATTTTCTATAACCTTAATCTCTTCCGTTGTATAATATGAAGGTATGCGTTCTTTCTTTCGTAATTTATATGTAGCGAAGAATTCCTCAAATCGTCCATCTATAATGTTCTCTTGTTTCCAAAAATGAAAGAGGCATCGAATAATAGACAGGGTCTTTTCCCTATTTAGCTGTTGGGACGAAAGAAACCGTATAATATGTTCCTCTGTTATCTGCTTTATATTTTGTACTCCAATCATGTCTAAGTAATACAAAAAATTACCCAAACATAAACGATAGTGCTTTAACGTACTTTTGCCACGGCGTAAAGAAATCAAATGTAGAACCAACTTCTCCATCTGTTTTCCAATAGCACCATCAAGAGGATAGATAGCTGCCCTAACACATTGCTTTCTAACATATCCTACTGCCATAATATCATTAAGAGCATGTATGCTACGTATCCTTTCGCATTCATGATTACTCATGTCTTGATGTTGAGTGGACTCTATAAACTTTGCACCTACATTAGGTGTATACATATCAAAGCCTTTGTTCGACATGTATTGTGAAATACCTTTTGTCCACAAACACTTGTAATAGTCAATAGTACCCTTCGCATAACCACTTTCATAAAAGTAATTGAGGCATTGCTCAATGAGCTTTTTAATTTCTACTTTTTCCATAAAATCATTCTTTAATAATTAGATATATACAGAACGTAATATAATGAGAAGTTTTTATACGAAGGGACTAAATAAATTCTTTAATATACAACAAGTTTACTCATTTTATAAGTCTCGCACTTTACATAACATATTACTTGTCATAATCAAAATTATGAGTAGCTTATCATAACTTTGAGGGCTTACACGGGTTCAAGGATGCTCCCTATGTCGGATATGGTCATAAGTTGCAAAAGGGAGAACGCTTTACTGCGGCGATGACGGAACGGCAGGCGGATTCCCTGCTTCGGGCAGACCTGATGAAGCGTCTGATGATGTTCAAGGACTACGGAAAGGATGCCCTGCTTCTTGCCGTCTTGTCCTATAATGTCGGGACAGGCAGGTTGCTTGGATACGGCAAACATCCCAAGAGCCGACTGTTACGGAAGATAGAGTCGGGCGACAGGAATTTCTACCGTGAATTTGTCTCTTTCTGCCGATACAAAGGCAAAGTCCTCAGAGGTCTTATCAAACGACGAAAAGTGGAGTTCGCTCTGTTTTATATACCCTGATTATCAAATACGCCTCTTGCGGAGCATAATGTCGCAAGAGGCGTGCTTTAGTAGGAAGTATTATTTAGCCCTTCTTCGAATGGCATCAACAATACTTTCTGTATTCCAATGAACATCCTCTACGGAGCGATCTGTAACAACTTTTGAAATTCTCTCTTGCCCCCGAGGAATAACTCCTACTATTGGAACTTCTTCCGCTATTGCAGTGTCCAACTCCCATTTCATCCAGTCACTGTAAGAGGCATACATACCAGCAATGCCTAAAACAATGTCAGAATTAGAAATTTTCTCTTTCAAACGACGTCTGATGTATGCTGAATTTTCTGAGTTGATAGGTTCTTCGGGTGAAGCCTCTTCAAATTCAACATGAAAATAACCTCTCTTTTCTAAAAGGTTACGGAGGTTCTTCAAATCATCTACATGATCCCATGAGTGACTGATAAATACTGAATAAGTTTTTGCCATATTATTTATTATTACAGTTAATACTATTCTGCTTATTTTCAAGGTATGTTTCTATTTCCCAGTCTTCAGGATTCTGCTCTTTGAACTTTTGGTCATACTCCTGCTCTTTTTTTACATCTCCAAGCGCAAAATAACAGTTCGCCAATGTGGCATACTTCCATTTAAGTTCTTCGGGCTCTTCTTCCTCCAAAGTAGGAAGGATTATATCTATAATTTGCTTTCTGATTTCTTCAGCTTCAACTTGTTTATGTATTTTGTGCCGTTCATCTTTTTCGAGAATAGATTTTTGTTCCAAGCAAAGGGCATAATTCTCTCCAGTATAGTAATCTTGATGTAGAGTCCAGCCCTTCCTGTACATCTCAATGGCGTAATCTAAATAACTCTCATCTTTTGTTTCATACCATAATCTTTTATTGATGGCTCCAGTAATGCCCAACGTTTCAGTATCTGTCTGTTCCTTTATAGATGCCATTATTTGAAGTGCATTTGTCAAAGCTGGAACTTTTCCGGGCTTTTCACTTTTATATGTGCATAGAGCTTCTTGTTGAATATAAAAAATATCATTTTCTACCATTTGCCTGAGTTTATGCCATTTCTGAGCGGCTTCTTCAAAACGCTTTTCATGCATAAACCTTTTTGCTTGTTCTGAAAGAGAATATACCGTATTCTCTTTAGCCCGAAGTTCTCCTATTATTTCCTCTAAATCTTCATCAGAGATTTTGGGTTGTTCTATTTTAGGGATGTATGTGTATAGAGGGCTATCTGGCACAGGATTTTCTGTTACAGCTTTTATTATAGACTTCAATTCTCTGACACTTCTTTGAGCTTCTTTTTTAGAGATTTCATTGCCTAAATGCTCGTAAGATAAAATTCGAGTGTGTCCTAAGTCAAAAGGGATTTTACTCTCGCCTCCTTTTATTATAATGGTCGAAAAAGGTCTCAGAGCATGCCGAGTACCCAATTCATATAGGGCGTTAGCGTTGTCTGTCGTAATATCCGCAATTACTAAATCCGCTTTATAGAGCAAAGCATACATACTTCTATCAATCGTACCTGAATCCAAAATTTCATCTGCACGGATGCACTTGTAATCACAGGCTTCTGCTGACGGTTGAATTATCTTATTATATGTCGCGTCTAAATCTATTGTTCTATTTGTATAGGGGTCTTGTTTTTTTCCAAAGCCCATAATTACAAAACATATCCTTTTTCTATTTTCCATTTGCATAGTTTTATTAATGACAACTTACAACAGATAAAGCAATTAGCATACCAATAGGTTTTGTCTGCCATAAAGTCCATTCGATGCAACAAAATGGCAACATATAGAATTATCCTTACCCCAAATGACTTTTTGTTACTTTTGAGCCGTCTCAACTCACTGTCAAAAGTAACGAAGTGTTTTTCATTGGGGTTTCTTTGCTCCTTTCTTTGTCCGCCCGATGCTCACGAAAGAAAGGAGCGGTCGGCAGATTAGCCGACCGCTTTACTCTGTCCGTTCTTCTTGAACGGTTATCTGTCCCGTCCTTACTTCGGGGTGCGTGGAGAAAGCCCAATTGATTTCCTCATCAGGAAGAGTGCTGTGAATGCTTCCACCCATCACCATTCCGCAATTCTGAATGACCTTTTGCCGTGCATCCTCTCTGCTATCGGCAACCACCTCAAACACTCCCTCGAAGATATATTGCGTCCGTACTCTGTAAACTCTCTTCTTCATATTCTCAAAATTCAGCAATTAGTAATCTGTGTTCCTTCGGCTCTCCATTGGATAACCTGCGGTGGGTAAGCCAAAAATGATGCGTGCCGTAACCATAGGCAAAGAACTTGTCAAGTTGCGTTTCTTTGGCTATCCGCTTGACGGCTGACCTCAGTTCCCTCTCGTTGGCGGATAAGGTAATGGCATTGATGACCCTTATAAGGATATGGGGTATCTCGTCCGCCCAATTGCATACGATGCTTTCTATTTCTGCTTTCATATCTGTGATGTTTTGGTGATTGTTGCTTATGCTGTCGCTCTCATTCTCTGCCTTATCAGTTTGCGGTTGGCATTGACAAGGCTAACGATTTGGTCGTGATATTCCGTATTCTTGTTGCACACGCCACGACTTTGCACCACTTTGAGCGTGTCCAGATTGACCTCAATAGTTTCTATACGTTTGCCTTCAATGGTAGCCGAAAGGATAAGCGAGTTCTCTTTTAGATAGTAGGCATTGTCGAATACGCAATGGTGCATTGCCACGCTCTCCTCCAAATGTTCCTGCACACTCTCCAAAACGTGGACTTGGATTGTGCCGTCCGTGAATGAGATACCGAAGAACTTGGATTTGAGTTCGTGGAAACGCTTCTCGTCCTCCATTGCCTTTTTGCGTTTCTTCTCCTTTTCTTCCTTTTCCCTTTGCTTGCGAAGTTCGCTTTGTCTGCGGTCGTGTTCCCTATGTAGGTCGGTAGGGCAAACATATTTGGGGCTGTGTATGTCCTTGCCCGACCTTCGGAGCATATCCACATAGTCGCACCATATCGAAATATCCTCTATGTCATATCCGTTGCGAGTGGCGACTTTATAGGACTGCCAACAAGCGTCAAATGTCCTTGAATTGTTGAGGAAGTATTTCAAATGTTCGGTTCGACCTGCTTTCATCAATGTTTCCGCACGACTGTCGGACAATAGGGCAGGAATGAGAATTGTCGGTGCGATGTCGTGAAAATCGTCCCTAAAACCATTTCTGTGGAGTGCTTCCGTTGCCTTGAACTTGGGATATATCGAAGAGTATGATATATGGCGGTAGGCTTCGTTATCGTTTCTGACTGCCATAGGCGAGCAATAGGAAAAGGTGTCGATGTATCTACCCAGTACTCTCTGAACGGCAATAATCGTCTTTCGTCCTTGTGCGTTCCACCAATACTGACCAATTTCAATAACGTAGAACGTTGCTTTGCATCCTTTCTCCATTTCTGCGGAGAGGAGGAACATTCTTAATACTTGGTACTCTCCACAAGTGGTAAGTATCGTAAAGTATTGCCTCTGTCTTATCTTACGTTCAAAAGTCGTTCGGACTTGCAACTTTGCTCTACAATGAGGGCAAGTGCCATGTTCGGTTGTCTTCTCCATTATCCAACTATGCCCACAATCCATACACGTGGTACGACCTTTGGGTAATCGATAAGCGAAATGCTCTATACATTCACGAAAAGCCCACTTACATTGTGTCTTGGTTATCGGTCGTAAGTTCTTGCTCTCAGAAAGTACTGCTTTCTCAAACTTGTTTCTCGGTTTCATAATCTGTCCTCCTTAATCAGTTGTTGCGAAATACATAGCTGTCCTTGTACCAAAAGTCCGTGTCGAAAAGGTCATCAGCATATTTGGAGAAGTCGAAGTAACTCAATGCAAAATCGGATAAATCATTCTCCATTTTTGCAAGTGTCTCCGCAAAATCTTCCTTGCTTGCATAACTTCCGATATAGTCGGATTGGAAAGACTTCACAAGGCTGTAAGCGTCTTGTGTGAGGTGGGCGTTGTTGCCGTTCGCCCACATCCAAAAGGCTTCTTTCTCCGTGTCGTTCAGTCTATCCAACTCGTCCCGAAGTTCAAAGAAATTTTCATCCAAATGCCCTTCGTCTATCAGACCATCAGGTATTTCCTCCCACGCTTGGAACATATATTCGGGTTCTTCCTCGTCCTCGTGTATCTCGGAACAACGCTCCATAAAGCCGTCCAAATCGTAGAAATCCGAAAGTTCCACCCATTCGCCCTGCAATGAGCCGTTGTTGTACTTGCCATAAGTGCCTACATAGATGCGTGCTTCGTTCAAATCCTTTGCTTCCATTTCCTTTTGTTGTTTAAGGGTCGTTAAAACTCGAATAGTGAGGGTTGTGCTATCTGCTGTTCCACCTGCTTCTCCGCTTTTGGTTTCTTGGCGGTCAGTTTGCGGTATTCCTCCGCTTGGTATCGCTCGATAGCCTTTTTCCGTGCTTCTGCTTTTTCCTCCTCTGTAAGTTCGATAGTATGGTTTACCACGACTTGGCAGTTGATGGACTTGCCCACCTCTATGTTATCCTCGTCGTAATAATGCACGGCAAGGGAATATACTTCCTCATCGGACAGACCTGCACACCCCATTCTTTGGACTTCCGTCAGGATGTAGGTAATGCACTCGTCTATGTTCTTGTTTTCCTTGCGGAAATTCTCCGCAAAGAGTTCATCGTATGATGCTCGGTTCTCCAAATAACATTGGATTACGCTCTTGAAATGTTCTGTACCTTTCATTGTCTTTTATGTTTTAATCAGTTGAATAATGTTCCGTCATATAGAAACTCATAATCGTTTGCTTCGCAACTCTCGGCAAAGGCTTCCTCGCTGATTGGTACTCCATATCGTCCCTGCAAGCCTTGAAAAATCCGTCCAAGCACCTGTCCATAAGTTCGTAAAGGGTGGTGTCATCGGGGGCTTTCAGGAAATCGTATATAGGTTTCAAGATTTCATAGTCTATGTAGTAGCCCGTCAGCACACAATCGTCCGAAACAAATACACGGCTCTTGCGTTTCTTCTTGTAGTTTCTGCTCCAATAAGTTTTGGGTGGATATAAGTCTTCCCAATAGTTATTGACAAGGTATTTCAGAAGTCTTGTCCCTTTCATATTGTCTTCCTCTTCGCTGTAATGGGAAGTGAAACGATACCAATAGGTGCAACTGTCGTATGACCATCTATCCGCCTTGATATTGAATTTTCGTTCAAAGGCTTGCAAGGTCTTTCGGTTCTCGTCCGCCCAACCATAGTCGCAATGTTCTGCCCAATGGCTGTGTGCCTTTGCTTGTGACTCTCTTGTCAGTTCGTGGAGGTTATATACCTCGTATGTTCTTGTTTCCGTTCTCATATTAGTTCTGTGTTATCGGGTTTGTTATTGATGATGTCTTCTCCGTTATTAGCGAAGACTTCGATAGTCGGCTGTCCTCCGTTTTCCTCTACGGATAGACTTTCGGAGGTATCATACAAGGTCTCTCCGTCTGTGATGATGATATTCTCATCATCCTCAAAGCAAAGCACGTCCTCACCTTGCCACGACTTGACAAGGGCAACGGCTTCTTCGTAATTTTCGGCTTTTACTTCAAAGTGGGTGCGTTCCCAACAAGTAACCTTTCTGTCTTGGTAAAATCTGAATGCTTCCATTGTTGCTATTTTTAGATGGTTGCTAAAATGATTTCTTGGATATGAATGGGTTCAACTTCTGAAAAGAGATAGAGTATAAACTCCTTTCTGTCCTTCCGATCGAGTTCCTTGTATAATTCCCCAAAGGCGGATATGTTTCCGTTGAGGTAAACCGATACCATATACTCGAAGATGTTGTCCACCTCGTAGTATCTGCATTGTTGTGCGATAGTTTTGCTTCTTCTTTTCATATATCTGTTTGTTTAAGAAATGAGTAACCAAAGTATTGCCCCAATAATGAGAGCATAAGCCAAGATGTATGCTGTGATTGCCAAAGCGATGGTTAGGAGTAACCGAAATAGGAATTTTCCTGCACATATCCCTGCCAGCCAAAACCAGACGCTTCCGCCCCAAAGGAGAGAGCCTGCGAGTGCAAGTGCCACCCAAATTGATATTTTGTATCTCTGTTTCATCTTGTCTGATTTTTTTGATTTTATGCGGATTCCAGAGGTGAGGAAGTTGAGTTTCCATTTTAATGTTCTCTGTCCTCGTGTTTCCGACATTTTTTTTACGCGTCTTTCCGTCGGGTCGGTCGTTTCGTTTCAGGGGCGTAAAAGGTAGGGCTTAGGACAAACAAGGTTTTATAGCGAGAATACTACCTGCAATGAAATGGAAGTGTGGAGATTGTCGCCTAAACGGCTTGCCGCCCCGACCTTTTTTGTCCGTGAAAGCCCGGAACTACCTTTGCCGCTGACAACGAACAACCGATCCCGATGCGAAGACATAGAGTAGAATGTGGAGAGGAACACCTGAGAGGACAGAGCGAAAAAACGAAAGGCAGCCTTCACAAGAAAGACTGCCATAATCGTGAGGAATAAGACGAAAAGAATGAAAGCCGTTGTCTGAACAGACAACTATTAGAAAAGAAAAACGGAGAAAGTTTCGTCTTTCTCCGTAGATAATGTTACCTTTGCAACAGGTTATTCGAGTTATGCAAAGCGTTGTGTGTCATTGCAGAAGATAGGTCGCCAAATCATTACCTACTGCATTTCATAACTCATAAGGCTGTTCATAGCCAATTACTTAGACCTAAATGATAGATTTTTAGCAGAAAAAGTACGTACTTTTTGCCCAAAACGTAGGTACTTTTTTGCAGAAACGTAGGTACTATTCCGAAAAACGTCCATACTTTCTGCCAAAAACGTAGGTGCTTTTTCGCAAAAACGATAATGTTCTCAATGAAAAAAGTATGTACCTTTTTGTTGAAAAGATACATACTTTCAGCGAAAGTGTATATGCCTTTTTCAGGCAGAAGCCTGTATAATTTCCTTTGTGTAGCTGTCTGCACGTATCGAAACGTTCTTATCTGCAGAAAGCTAAAACCTGCTCCTCGAACAACTCGTAGTCGGAATAGAAGTCTTTAAGAAGTTTCTTTCTATTTTCTTCGTACTCCTCTTTATCGAAAGTGTTTAAGTAGGTTGTTATTTCTTCCGCAAGGTTAGATGTATTTGTAATCGCCAAGCCCAATTTATAGTTCTTTGTATATTCTCCTTGTATGGTATCGGCGGTTGTTATCATAGGCTTTCGGAAGAATATGGAGTTGTAGAAACGGTTCGACAAGGCTGTATCGTGCGAGAGCCTGCGTGGATAGAAAATGTTCATCATCGTGCTTTTACCGATGATTGAAGTTTCGTCTTTCTTGTCGTAATAGCCGGAGAATACCACATTTTTATAGTTTCCTTTCTTTGCAAATTCCTCTAAACGAGGAGCGTCTATACCTCTGCCGACGAACGAAACCAAGAAGTTTTCCCGGTTGCCCAATGCCTCGATAATGGCAGCGTTCTGCTCGTAATCTCTGATACCGCCTATCGTTAAAACGTTGATTTCCTTCTTGTTGATGGTGTATGACAAATCGTTATCGTTGATAGCCTGCTTCAATATGTTTATATCGAAGTTGTGGCTTAATACGGATTTACATACATCGGGCAGGCATTTTATGAAGCCCGGAGAGGAAACGACATGCAGCGACGACAGTTCCATAAGTTCTCCGTATATGCCTTTGAAGTTTTGCTCGATGGATAAATCGCGATAATCCAGTATGAACTTCTTCTTGTAATGTTTCTTTAAGAATGATTTCAGGAAAATAGCCACCTGAGGACCAAAGACGATGAGCTTGTCGTATTGCTCTCTTTTAATGGTCTTACGTAAAAATCTTGAATAACCCCAATAGTATAATAACTTGGCAATTTTGTTTGCCTTATCATCTATTTTGCGGGTATATCTGTATGCAGCTTCTTCTTTCAGTCCCCTCTTGTCGGCATATACGATGTCGTATTGAATGTTGTTTTTGTCTAATATGTCGGTATAAATCTTGACGTAAGGACAAAAATAAATGTTGGTTGGTAGCAGCAGTCCGAGTTTCATAATGAATTATTTATAGACTTAACAAGATATTCACAATTCTTTCGCAGGCTTTTCCATCTCCATAAGGATTAATAGCCTTTGCCATTTTCTGATACCGGGTGTGGTCTGTCAATAGTTTGCTAACGTTGCTGACAATTTTATCCTTGTCGGTTCCGACAAGAATAACAGTTCCTGCCTCAACAGCTTCGGGGCGTTCGGTGGTATCTCGCATTACCAAAACAGGCTTTTTAAGGCTGGGTGCTTCTTCTTGTATTCCTCCACTGTCTGTCAGAACAACATCTGCTTTCTCCATCATGTAGATGAAGCTCAGGTATTCCAAAGGCTCGATGAAGAACATATTGGAGAAGTGCGACAAGTCGTTGCCCAAGACTTCATGTATAGATTTGCGCACATTGGGGTTAAGGTGCATAGGATATACAAAGTCTACATCAGGGAATTGAGTTGAAAGTTCCTGAATGGCTTGTGCGATATGTATAAAGCCATCGCCAAGATTTTCGCGCCGATGCCCGGTTATTAATACCATACGTCTGTTGCTTTGCAGTCTGTCGATGTCGTAACCAAAAGTCTTTATTTCTTCTTTTAGCTTAATATCCAGCTGTTCATCAGTCTTTATTTTATTGACGACCCAATATAAACTATCGATGACGGTGTTGCCTGTGATGTGGATTGAAGCTTGACTTACGCCTTCGTTGAGCAAGTTTTCAGAACTTGTAGAAGTAGGCGCGAAGTTATAATTCGAAATTCTTCCTATCAGCTGGCGGTTTATTTCTTCGGGCCATGGGCTATATATGTTATAAGTGCGCAATCCTGCTTCGACGTGTCCAACCGGTATTTGCTGGTAGTATGCAGCCAAAGCGGCAGCCATAGAGGTAGTGGTGTCGCCGTGAACCAATACTAAATCGGGTTGGGTTTGCTTGAAAATGTCTCGTAATCCTAATAACACCTTGCTTGTAATATCATACAAATCCTGTCCTTTCTTCATGATATTCAAGTCATAGTCGGGTTTTATTTTAAATATAGATAAAACTTGGTCAAGCATTTCGCGGTGCTGACCGGTTACACATACTATTGTTTCTACTTTATCACGGTGTTTGTTTAATTCCAAGATAAGCGGTGCCATCTTTATGGCTTCCGGACGTGTTCCGAATGTCAAAAGTATTTTTTTCATAATATATTCTCCTTTATTGCATCTAAGTAAGCATGTCCGTATTTCAAATCAGGCTCAACATAATTGCCTTCGCCCCATTCGTTCCATGATTTCAAGAACAGGATTTTATGTTCTTTTGGTTTGGATTCAATTATATTCAATGCTTGTTCGATATGTTTTTTGAAATTCTCCGGTGTCGAATTTATATAAATTCCTTCACTGTTTCCTGCACGTGGTGTTCTGTCCCAGCCCGGTATAATCATAGGATATACATTATCCCATTTATCTTCAGGGGCAAAGAAGTTACTTACAACCTTTGAATATTCTAATTTGAGTGAAGGTAAGAATGGCAGCTTCTTATGTAAGATTTGTTTAACTATACGCATGGTTTTGCCTTGATAGCACATTTCTCCCCGCGATTTTCCATAAGAATTGATACCATCAAACCCTAAAGCAAGAATATTGTTATATACTTCTTTGCTATTCTCTAAATTTGGTATGACACGAGTTAAACTTCCATCGGCATTGCGTTTGATAGTTGATGTGTTAGCTATTTGTGCAATAAAATAGACTCCGGGTAATCCGGTTTCTTCTGCCAACTTTCTCCATATCTCCATAAAGATGCTTACATCTTTAAAGTGATAGGGGTCATATATTACAAAAACAGGCTTTCCGTCAATCGTAATATATCTCTTGTCTTTAAAAGCCGGAAGTACATAATTAAAATGTTCTATATAATCTTTCTCTCCGCCATATTCCATTGGAGCTATAACTTTGTTCTTTCCATCTTTCTGCCAAGTTTTTGTTGTCCATTCGTGGTTTGCCCAGCAAAGGCAGAAAGGGAAGTCGGGCTTACCCGATTTTAGAACTTCTTGGAAAGGACGTTGAAGCAGTAGTTTGCCATTTCCCATCCAATAATGATAATAGCAAAAACCTTCAATGCCATATTCTCTTGCGAATGCAGCTTGCTGTTCCCTGATTTCAGGCAAACGCAAGTCGTAGAAACCAAGGTCTGCCGGTATATGTGGTTGATAATGTCCTCTGAATTGTGGTTTTGCTTGTGCAACATTTGTCCATTCAGTAAAACCTTTACCCCATGCCTCATCGTTTTCAGGAATAGGGTGAAACTGTGGTAAATAATATGCTATAACTCTTGCTTTCATTATTGTATTTATAGTTTTACTATATTTATTAAGCCCATATGGGGCAGACCGAATGCATACAGTATAATGCAAATCATTGATATTATTAGCAGCCCTGCCCATCGTGGTTTTATAGTGTAATAGAGTGAACCTATCATATAAATATTCACAATGTAGTAAAGTTCGCTAAGGCGCAATGAGAGTACGGGGAGAAATCCTAATGATGTATAAAGAACTAATCCTATAGCATATACTTTCAGTAGGAGAGGTGCATACTTAATATTTTTCGTAATGGTTTCATGGAATATGAGAAGGAAGTAGAATATGAAAATATTCAATAGATACACAGGATTGAATAAATCTAATTTTACGATACTATCTCCTTTTTCCATAGCTTCTTGATATAATACTAGCTTGTCGCCAATAATAGGGAGGTCGGCATTGAATAATATGGATGTTCCCATGAAATAGAGGATATAACCTATAGGAACTGATAAATATAATACGAGGCGCGTTTTTTTGTTTAATGGTTTATTTCCTAAAAAAAAGTGTTGGAAATAGAGAAATTGCAGATATGTGGAATAGTCCACCGATAAAGAGAAGTAGCGCAGCTTTTTGTCTTTTCCGCTCTGCAATGTAGAGAACAGCAATTAGAAAGCAACCAGAAAGAACTCCAGCTCTGATTTGTGTTAGCTCGTGGAGTTCGTAGAAATAGCAGAGATAGATTGCAAGCATCAGAATATAATGCTCTGAATATTTTTTGAAAGCTATCATTTTCAATGATACGCCCATAATAGCATAGACGAGCAGAATAGCATGAGGAGAATCAGATATATTGTTTAATAGTGTGGCTATTAAAATAAAAGAGTACTCAACATGTTCTGTTACAGATGAATTATATGGATGCAGATATAATGTTGCGTAATTGAGAGAATCTGGATCTATTCCTATTTCGCGGAAGCCAGCAACAATAATCAAAACTATGCCTAATAGTATGAAAATTGGAAACTGTGCTCGTTTCATATATTTCTCAATGAAACATGCCAGTAGTGTAGATATGAAAACGATGGCAAGAATATATCCCATTATCTTTTTTTACTGATATAGTGATGAATAAATTTTCGTTCTTCGAGAGATATTCCAACGAAGTATGCCGCACACGTAGCGAGTACAGGTGAAAAACTGCAGACTGCAAGAAGCCGAAGTATGGTACTCTGTACTTGCGAATGAATATATATAATACCACCATAGGTGATGCAGAATGTAGCCATGGCTGGTAGGATAATCTTCCAAATATAGTTTGATAATTTGAAGTTTGGATAAATTCTCTTAAGAAGTAATAAGCGAGCTATATGCGCCATTGAGCATATTCCTATCATTATATAAAACAAATATTGTTGTGAAAACCCCATTTTAAATAAAATCCATGATATGGGAAGGCATAAAATAATCATAGATTCAACAATGATAGAGTAGTGTTTTACCTTTCCTGTTGCTTGAACAATGATGGTAATGGGGTTATGTAGCGTTAATATAATTTCATAAATGACATACAATTGCGTGAAAGTAACCATTGTGTCTGTTATATTACCTAACCATAAAGTAAGGAAAGATCTTGTTTCCACTAATAGTGGTATTGCAATGCAAATAAGTAAATGGAGCAAAACCCTATTGCTGATAGAAAAAAGTCGAGCAAGATAATCGTTTTTTTCTCCTGAGTAAGCCTTAATCATAGCAGGTCGGAAAGCAAGTACAATACTGTTGCTAAGTGTATTTAAAGCATTGTATACCTGATTTCCAATATTAAAAGCTGCATTGATAATTGGTCCAAAGAAAATATTAAGTAGTATTGTACTACCTTGTGTCATGCCTACACCTGCTAATGCTCCATAAAAGGTCCACCCTGAGAAAGTTATTAACTCTTTCAGTGTTTCTTTCGATTTAACTTTTTGGTATTTACATTCTTTATATTTATGCTTAGCTATGAAGATATATGCCAATAGGTTGAGCAGTGCTATAATGGATAACCCGACACCATAAAATATAAGATGATCGAACGGTGCCTTCTCAATATTAATAGCAACAATCAATTTTAACAAGCAATCTAATATTGAAATCAAGGCATAGATTCCCATATCCTCATGTGCAAATACAGCTCCCATATATGGGATCTGTAGGATGCTGAAAATAAATGCAATAAGCGATAGTATAAATAGCCATTGTGCTGCAGGTAGTCTGGTAATAGGAATATTCAGTTGTGTATTGACAAACCATAGTCCAATTGTACTGAGTACGATGAGAAGCAGAGCCGATAAGATAATTACCAAGTTGAGACTTGCTGAAAATATTTCTCTTAGGCGTTTAGTCTGCCCTTTGCCTATAGCGAATGAATAAAAGCGTTGTGTAGAAAGCCCCAAGACGCTGCTCAGACATGTGCTTGCAGTTACAATGCCTGCAACAGCATTAAAAACACCATAATCAGAGATCCCTAATCCATTCAGTACGCAACGAACGGTATAGAGACTTACCAATGTCATTAACAACATTCGTACAAAAAGTACGAGTGTGTTCGAGGCAATAGTCTTTGCTCCTCCTTCTATTTTTTTATCATTTAGAAAGGAAAACATCATTCCGCAAGTATTATATCACGTATTGAATATATTGTAATAATAATACATGTAATGAAGACGACCCCAATTACGAATAACATTCTCTTAGGTCCTGAAGGTTTTACAGGAACTTCTGCGCCTTGGATAGTTGTAAAAACAGGAGTGTGCTCTTGCAGCTTTGCATCAGCAGCTTTAAGTTGTGCAGTAAGAGTAGTGTAAGTGTTGTATTTCAGCTGCATATCATTTTCCAAATCGTTTTGCTTTAGTTTTATACTTTCCAGCACCACGTCTATATCGGCATCACTTATTTTCCCATATTCCTTACGCACCTTTTCGTATTCTTTCTTAGCTTGGTTTACAAGGCTCTGATAATGATCAACATCGTTTCTTAACTTCTTCGTTCTATATTCAATAATATATTTCTGTAGTTGTGTTCTTGTAGCATCTGCAAGCATTTTAGCTACCATAGGGTCTTGCGCTACTGTAGCAATGCTTATAATGCCGGTTTTTTTATCAGTACTTATTTTTATATTATCTCTCATTCCTTTTACAAGGTCATTATCAATCTTTGATAACTGGTAAGGGTTGAATTTCTCCGGAGCAAAGTTTGCTGTATTTTTAGGCGATAGCTTTTGTAACGCCCATATATAAGCTTTCTCCCACCATGTTGTTTTTGTATGGTGTTTTAGATAATCATAATAGTCTGTGTTGATTTTTTTATCAATGGTTTGCACATTTACCTTGAATAATGCTGTTGCAAAGCCATTATCTTTCATCAGGTCAGGATAAATCAAAGGAGAAATGGCATCTGCACTTTTTCCTGTTGGCAAATCGAGACCAAACGAAGAGGCTATATCTCCCAAAGCACCAACATCCATTGATGGACTCGCTTCTGGTGCCATAGCGGTCTCGCTTGTGTATGTTCTTGGTACACAAAGAATGATATAAGATGATAATGCAATAACGATTGGGAGTGTTATGAAGAATAGCTTCTTATGTTCTCTAATTCTTTTAAACACCAACCGTAAATCTATTTGTTTTACATTTTCTTCGTTTTCCATTAATTTGATGCTTTTAATATGGTAGTATTGTTAGCCTTTAAAACTAATCTATCTGTTTTATTACGTGCTCTATTGAATGGGAAACCACATACAAGCATATCTTTAAAGGACATACTTGTATATAGATACGATTTATTAATTTCGTTTTCCCTCTTCATTATACATTTACTTTCTATTTCAAGATGTTGGCAAGTGTAGCCAGCACGGCTGCCATACTTGATGTACTTGAGCCGATGGTCATAAGCTCGGCAAGACTCATCTTAGCACGCGATTTGCTTGGAACAATTATTTCGCAACCTGGTCGGACTTTCGCATTGTGCCCAACTTTTGCAAGTGTACCGTTCATATATAATATATAGGTGCGGCTTTTTTTTGCGTCAGAAGAAAATCCACCTGCTTGGTCAATGTAGTAGGCAACGTTTTTACCTTCACGGTAACTTACAGTGTTTGGATACATTACTGCGCCATTGATTTTTACAGTACCATTGTATTGTGGAATGATAATGCGGTCGCCTTCTCGAAGAATAAGGTCGGCATCGCTGCCCGGTGCTGCCAATGCTTTGTCTAATTCAATTCCGACAGGGTAACTCTCTGGAATTTCAAACTTTTTCAGCAGTGAATCTTTTGTTTGCTGTGAAGCCTGCAGAATACCGGCTGCATTCGAACTCTTTGCAGCAAGGTCGAGGAAACTCTTGTTTTCCTGTTCCATCTGCATCTTATAAACAGCTTCCATACGCATTTTCTCAATTTTGTTGGGTTTGCGTTCCAATCTTGCTCCTTGTATGTAAGCTAAATCCGTTGCACCACCTGCAGCTTTGAATATGTCTGTTAAGCGAGTATTGCGTCCTGTAAGTGAGTAGTTTCCTTCAAATAGCACTTCCCCTTCAATGCTTACATTCTGTTGTTTTGTTGTACCGGGGCTTTTGCGTACAAACACTTGGTCGAAAGGTGCAAGAATAAATCCCGGTTGTCCGTCAATGACAAAACCGTCTTTCAAACTGAATGTGAAACTTTGAGCAATGATAGAGTCGGATACCGTTGCCTGTGGATTTACAATTCTTCTTGAAATATCAACTCTTACCGTAGATGCTGTTTGCTTTAACCCACCGGCCTGCAAAATGAAATCTTCAAGTGTTTCATTATCTGCATATTTATATTTGCCGGGATATAGTACTTCTCCATAAATGGTTAGTGTCTGCTCTTCTTGTACGTCGGTTCGTGTCGGCACAAACAGTACATCTTCATTCTGTAAAGGTATGTCGGCAACTTTCCCAAGTAAGATACCTTCTACGTCTACCGAAACTACTTCCAACGTGCGGTCTGCTTTCATACGGTGCATAACTGCGTGTGGTCCGAAGGCTACTTCAGTAAGACCTTCTGCTGCTTCTACCAATGCACGTACACTGTTAATCTGTCCGCCTACTTCGTACATACCGGGGCGGAATACAGCTCCTTTTATTTCCACCATATTTTCGTAACGTGGTATAACGGAATCAACGCTGATAGAGTCTTCGTCAGAGAGCTTAAAGCGGTTCATATCGAACTCGTTTACATTGTATATGGAGTATTGGCGACCCGTTTTTCTTCTTACACGAACAGACTTCGTATAGGCATCGCCGGCAAAGCCCCCTGCATAGTTGATGAGTGCGCCAAGACTTTCGTTGCGCTTCATTTCATAATACATTGGACGTTTCACCTTTCCACTAACATTTACAAGTACCTCGTAAGCATCAACGGCAATAACGTCGTTGTCTGCCAATCGAACATTGCCCGTTAGTTTTCCACGTTTCAAGAAATCGTAAACATCGACTGTGCTTATAAGTCGTCCTTGTCTATAAACCTTAATATTACGAAGTGTGCCAAGGTCGGTGATGCCTCCTGCCATATACAACGCATTGAATACAGTTGTAAAAGCTGATAACGTGTAAGTTCCCGGTGCTTTTACTTCGCCTACCACGTTCACCATTATGGTGTGGGTTTGTCCCACTGAAAGTCTAATCTTGGAATTGGTATAACGTTTGCCTAATTTTGCCCTGATTCTTTCATTGGCTTGCTTTACGGTGAGCCCACTCACTTGGATAGGACCAAAAACGTCTAATGTAACAATTCCATCGGGTGCGACAGTCGTTTCATACGACTTTTGCGATGCACCGTAAATATCGATAAATACAGCATCGCCCGGCCCCAAACGATAGTTTGCAGGGAGTGCCATATTCATATTAGGCTCGAACGACAAGTTTTTATTGTTGAAAATATTGCGTCCCCAAACTTGCTTTTTCTTTTTCTTCATCTGCTTCACAAGGTTTTTATACATTGTGGCAGTGTCTTGTGGCAACCAATCATTCATTTCCTCTTGTATCAAAAGGAAATCTTCGTCTTCTTCATTGTATGTGTTTTGATAATCGGATTCGGAATCCAATCGCTTATTTGAATATTTGTTGGCTTCATTTTCCGAGTCTTCATAGTCTTGCATTGTTTTTTCTGCAATCTTCTTTTTGCTCATTCCCGGACGTTGCTGCCCATTGTTTTTCCTACTCCGCTCGGTATTGTTATCGTTGCTTGATGCAGCACCCAATGAAGAATTTCCTTTCTTCATCTTCTCGTATGTGTCTCTGACTCTTCTGATTTGAGAAATGTCTACACCGTTTTGCATCAGTTTGGTAACAATCTGTGTTTGCGATGTTCCCTTGTTATGCTCTTTTACAATAAACTCCATAACCTGTGTATCGGTCATACCCGATTGTGCATAAATGCTCAGGGCACTTAGCATAACAAAGAGTAAAAGGACGTATCTTTTCATATTTATTTAAAATTTCTTTCCACTTACGATGTTTATAAATGTTTTAATGATAATTTTGAAGTCGAGCCAGACCGAACGCCTTTCAAAGTAGCTTATATCCATTTCGAGACGTCGCAGCATCTTTTCCATTGTATCAGTATATCCGTTATAGAGTGTGGCTTCCGAAGTTAGTCCCGGTCTCATTTTATAGATGACAGGATAGAGGTCGGTATGCTCCATAATCTTGTCGATAAAGTATTTGCGTTCGGGGCGCGGACCTACTAACGACATATCGCCACGCAACACATTCCATAATTGGGGCAGTTCGTCGAGATGGTGCCCACGGAGAAATTGCTCGAGCGGCGTAGAGTTCTTGCAATTTGTTTTTGCTACCAATTGTGGCTTTTCTTCCTCCACGATACTACTCATAGTGCGGAATTTAAGTATGACGAATGGTTCCCCTTTATATCCAATGCGTATTTGTCGAAAGAATATAGGTCCATTTCCTTGGCATTTCATCAAGACTGAAATAATGGCGAATATAGGCGAAAGCAAAATTAATCCAAGTGCAGCCATAGTAAAATCGGAGGCTCTTTTTACGCCTCGCTGTATGCTACCCATGGCATCGGTGTGTGTTGCTTTACTCATTGTTTGCTCGGTTCTTATTACTGTCTTATTCAAAGTTCTTCTGAATATCCGACCTATGGGCTGAACATCAGAAAGTGGACGGCTATTACATAGTGCCCACTTATATATAAACTCTATTTTGTGAAATTTGTTGCAAAGATAATGCTTTTTTCTTAAATACTTATGTTTTTGCGTATCTTTGCACAAGAAAAACTCAATATTGCGTAAAATAATCCATATAGATATGGACGCCTTCTTTGCTTCTGTGGAACAAAGAGACGCTCCGGAGTTAAAAGGTGTGCCGTTGGTGGTGTGCCACGACCACCCACGCAGTGTTGTTACTACGGCAAGTTACGAGGCTCGAAAGTATGGAGTGCGCTCGGCTATGCCCTTGGCTCAAGCAAAAATGCGTTGCCCTAACCTCCTTGTTGTTGAACCGCATTTTCAAAAATATAAAGAGGTTTCGCAACAAATTCATCATATCTTCCATAGATATACAGATTTAGTGGAGCCTATTTCGTTGGACGAGGCCTTTCTCGATGTAACTCATAATAAATTGGGAATAGAATTGGCTGTTGATTTGGCGAAAAGGGTGAAAGAAGAGATACTCCGCAAAACACATCTAACAGCTTCTGCAGGTGTAAGTTATAATAAACTGTTGGCGAAAATAGCCTCAGACTACCGTAAACCGAATGGCATTTTCACGGTACACCCCGACAGAGCGTTAGACTTTATAGCGGAATTACCTATAAGGAAGTTTTGGGGAATTGGCCCTAAAACGGCGGCGACTATGTACAAAATGGGTATCTATAAAGGCGAACAGCTGCGTAAAGTTTCGCTTTCGCATTTGGTGCAAGTGTTTGGAAAATCGGGTTCCGTACTTTACGATTTTGCCCGTGGGATAGATAACCGCCCCGTTGAGGCTTATCGCGAACGTAAGTCGGTAGGTTGCGAGCAAACTTTTTTGGAAGACTTAAATACGGAGTCGAAAGTTATAATAGAGCTTTATCATATTGTTATAGAGTTAGTTGAAAGAATTAGCAAAAGTAATTTTGAAGGTCATACCTTGTCTTTAAAGCTAAAGTGGGACACCAAAAGTCAGATTACACGAAGCATAACAGTAGGCAAGATATTGAAAACAAAAGACGATATTTTGCCTTTGGCAAAGTATCTTTTGCATCAAACGGAGTATCGACGTCGTACTATCCGTTTACTTGGACTTTCCGTGAGTGGCGATGCTTCGCATAAATGGGAAGAGGGTTTCTTGGATTTCAGAGGATAATTCCTTTACAATCTGTGTTTAACAAAGTTGCTTGTGTTTAGTAAAGGTATTCTTTAAGGTTGCAAGTTCTTAAGGACTACGAGCATCAAATTGGAAGTTCAATACAGACTTCAACAAGGTTTGGCAGGATTTTATCAGAGGGAACGATTTTCATTTTTCTTACTTTTGGCAGATGCAGCAAGTGCATCGGTTTTGTAAAGATAATTCTGTTAAAAAGTGATATAATCGCTTTGGCGTTGCGAAACCGTAGGTTTTGCATTGTAAAACCTACGCTTTTACCGTGCAAAACCTACGGTTTTGGAACGCAAAACAATAGGTTTTGTAATGTGTTGATGTATAGGAGGTTATGTGGGAGTTGCGTTTGCGAAAAATATTTACGGTTTTATCATTTTTTTTCACCTATATATAATAAGGTATGTGTAGGAAAAACGGAGTATAAATCTAAAAGATATGCCTATCCGGAAAGATGAAGTTATGCGCCTATCCCATTTCCGAATATCGGTAAAATCTTAAACAACCGTTCATTCCATCTGCTGAATGTATTTCTCTAAGTTCTCGTTATCGAGCCCCAAGCGTTTTCTGAGTCGGTAGCGAAGTTTATAGAGTCCGGCTCCGGATATATTAAGCACCGACATAATCTCGTGCGCATCAAGTCCTGTCTTTATGAGGCATACCAGCCGTTTCTCTGCTTTGGTAATGGTTGGATATTGTTTTTCTAACCGGCGACAAAAGTCATTCTCAATAAGTTGAAACTGTTCGTCAAAGAACTGCATTCTTTTTTTCTCCTTCGGGTCGCTGAGCATTGCCAATTGCAACGACATTGATATATTCTCTTGTTGCGATTTTGCCAGTTTTTCCTGCTCTGCCTTCATCTTGAGTTTTGACAGTTCTTTTTCTAATTCTGTACGTTTGAGTTTGTCAGACAGTTCCTTCGCCTCGAGTTCCACTATTCGTTTGCGCTGTTTGGTTCGATAATAAAACAAGACTGACACACATATTATTAATCCGGCAACGACGGCAACGAGTAGCAGGAGTATGCGTTGCACCTTCATTTCCTCACGTGCTTTGAGCTGTTCGGTCTCGATTTTGGCTTTTTCTTGTATTTGTCCTATCTTGTAAGTTGCCATTGCTCCGTTCAGCGAATCGCGCATGTAGTAATACTGTGTGAAATGATTGACAAAGGCGCGATAGTCCTGACGTGCTGAATCGATGTGCGTCATTGCC
Source organism: Prevotella falsenii DSM 22864 = JCM 15124 (assembly GCF_000613945.1). Taxonomy (GTDB): domain Bacteria; phylum Bacteroidota; class Bacteroidia; order Bacteroidales; family Bacteroidaceae; genus Prevotella; species Prevotella falsenii. Next base: position 69,184 of record NZ_BAJY01000005.1, on the reverse strand, counting down.
TGCAATGCTTCGACTTGAATGTTCAATTGCCTGAAACGCACACTCTGTTCAAGACATTTTTGTGCATAGGTATAAATGGAATCGATTTGTCCGCACTGCTTTGCTATGAGTAACCGACAATACATAAGTTGGGTATAAAAGAATTTATTGGCTTGCTTGTCCAGTTTGTTAAGAATTTCCGAAGCCTCTTTTACCTTTCCTTGCTTGATGTATATTTCTGCCAAATTACTTAAGTCGGCTTGGAGAAAAACTTTATTTGATATGCGACGATCGTTGGCAATGGCATGTGTCATCACCCGTTCAGCCCCGGCATAGTCTTTATTATGCTGTATCAAGTAGACGGTATTAGCATAGTAGTACCGATATTTTTCTATTGGATTAAGTTGAGATACCGTGGTTTGTGCCTTTTTAAGGTAAGTCCATGCTTCCCTCCAAAGTCCAATGCCTTCATACAATAGTGCGAGATGTATGTGGCATATTGCTTGTCCTTTTTGATTGTTCGTTTTCTCATAAATAGTCTGTGCATCGGAAATATTCTTATAAGCCTTGACAAAGGAATAATTGATTATCTCCAAATATGAACTGTTCAACAAACTGTCGGCATGCACTTTCTCTTCTTTATCAATAAACGAAGAGCAACCAATAATCGTAAGTGTGGTAGCCAACAGTATCAGAATTGATATTATATGTGTATGCTTTGATTGAAAGATTGTCATGGTAGAGCAATTTTATAACAAAGGTAATGATTTCTGTAGATTATCGTTTAATTTTAACAAATATTTGATATGTTGTCTATGTGATGTCCATATCTCGCTTTTGTTTATTTGCTGAAAAACCTATTATTTTGCAATATCAACGTTAATAAAATTCACATTATGAAGAAACTAAGGTATTTAATTCTTGCAATGACCTTACTGATAACTCTCGGAGCTATGGGTGAGGACGGAGTGTTGTTACAACTGAAAAACGGCTCAATTGTAGGTTTTGCCTTTTCCGGTAAGCCCACGATGGTGATTGGTGCGATGCTGGAAATTCGCACCACCGAAACAACCGTCAGTTATGATTACAATGAAGTAAAGCGAGTATGTTGGGGAGAAGTCCAACCCAGTGGTATATCTTCTGCCAAAGACAACATCAACAGCAATGTGGTCTTTCGCATTAATGCGAACGGACTGAACGTTTCCGGACTTCCAAATGGCGAACGTGTCAGTGTCTATGATACCACGGGAAAATTGGTAGCAACTGCTATTTCCAAGCAAAATGATGTTACATTGGCTCTACCAATGAAACAATCCGGTGGTATTTATATCGCACGGACACAGTCGGGGGTATCTTTTAAATTTACTCGATAAATTCAATGGCATTATTTTACTATTACTAATATAAATCAAAAAATACACAATATGAAGAAAATATTATCTTTTATCTTTACTGCAATGCTCGCTTTGGGGGCAAACGCACAAAATACTCATGATATAATTGTATGGCATGGGACAGAATCTCAAACAATTCAGGCTGTGGATAGTATTACATTCGTTAAGGCAACAGTCAATGCAACCTATGTTGATTTGGGGCTTAGCGTAAAGTGGGGCACTTGCAATATCGGTGCAAAAAATCCTGAAGATTTCGGTAATTTCTATCAATGGGGAGACACAGAAACCAAAGAAGACTACGACTGGAAGACTTACAAGCATGGCACTGACCGTAATAATTTCGAGAAATATGGTGTGAAAGATGGCAAAACAGTGCTTGACCCGGAAGACGATGCTGCAACAGCCAATTTGGGTGAAGGCTGGCGCATGCCTACTCCGGTGGAGATTAAAGAATTGGTAGACGACTGTACATGGGAATGGACTGCTATTAATAATGTGAATGGATATAAGGTAACGGGCAAGAACGGTAATTCTATCTTCCTTCCGGCAGCAGGTGTGATGTTCACAACAAATCCTTATTACGGTGGAAAATTTGGCTATTATCTGTCTAATACGTTACGCGAGGGAGAACAGGCTTATGTTAAAATGTATGCGCAAGGACTTACTTTCCAGTCGGATAAGCATCAATTAGACGACCGCATAGGGCGTAACTATGGCGTTCCTGTTCGTCCTGTACATAAGTAAAGCAATCGGTTATGATGAGAAAACATATATTATCACTCATTCTTTTTGCAGTAGTGTCGGTGGCATTGGCACAACAGAAGGTCAGTGTTAAGATATGGAAAGGCGGCAATTCAACAACCATTGAGCAGATAGACAGCGTAACCTTTCCAAATACGACGCACCAAATGGTTTCCGTAGACTTAGGATTGAGCGTGAAATGGGGTGCATGCAATGTTGGAGCAGAGACCCCCGAAGCCTATGGCAACTACTATGCTTGGGGCGAAACCGGTATCAAAAAAGTATATAATTGGGAGAAATATAAATATGCTGATGCTGCCTCTGCAACGATGACAAAGTATAATTCCACTGATGGAAAAACGATTTTGGAGACTAACGACGATGCAGCTACTGTTGTATTGGGAAGTACTTGGCGCATTCCGACGACATCTGAAATGAAAGAATTAGTGGAGAAGTGTACTTGGAAATGGCAAGAAGACGAGGAAAACGGACACTATGGCTACTGGGTTACAGGACCAAATGGTAATCGTATCTTCCTGCCTGCCGGTGGTTGTATGAACGATGATAGCCCATATGCAGTGGGATTTAATGGATATTATTGGACTTCATCGGTCAGTTCTGTTGATGATAGGTTGGCACGTCATTTGTTTTTCGATTATAATAACATCAATGGCACCAATGTTAGTCAGCGGTATTATGGTTTCTGTATAAGACCGGTCAAGCCATAAACGAATATTAAAACAGAGTTTCCATTTCCGTTTCCCTCTTTAAATAGTGGGCACAGGGAATGGAAACTTTGTGTTTAAATGCATGTTATGTATAGGCAAGAACCGCTTTTAGAGCTTGCCTGCCTCGCCAAGATAGCTATCTTTAAATCCTAAGAAGTAAAGAACGCCGTCGAGTCCGATAGTACTAATGTTCTGTTCGGCAGTTTCTCTTACACGTGGTTTTGCATGGAATGCAATACCTAAGCCGGCTTCTGCAAGCATTGGCAGGTCGTTAGCACCATCGCCAACAGCAATGGTTTGTGCCAAATTCACCTTTTCAACCTGTGCTATAAGCTTTAATAGTTCTGCTTTTCGGCGTCCGTCTACAATATCTCCAACAAAGTTTCCTGTCAGTTTGTTGTTTTCGTCTATCTCCAATTCGTTTGCATAGACATAGTCAATATCGTATTTTCTTTGTAAAAACTCGCCGAAGAAAGTAAATCCTCCACTAAGAATGGCAATTTTATAACCACAGTTTTTCAATACTGTCATTAAGCGGTCTACACCTTCTGTTATGGGGAAGTTGTCTGCAATCTCTTGCATTACGTTGGCATCAAGACCTTTCAAGAGCGCGACACGTTCCTTGAAACTTTCTTTAAAGTCTATTTCTCCACGCATGGCACGTTCTGTAATCTCCTTCACCTTGTCGCCTACACCTGCCTTTTTTGCCAATTCGTCGATACATTCTGTTTGAATAAGGGTTGAATCCATATCGAAACAAATAAGGCGACGCATACGACGATACATGTTATCTTTCTGTAACGAGAAGTCAATGCCTTGTTCTTGGCTCATTTTCATCAATCCGGCTTGCATCTGAACGTAGTCGTTCGGTGTCCCACGAAGCGAAAACTCTATACAAGCACGAACGTTGTAGTTTTCTTTCTTTATACTTTGACGACCTGTAAGACGGACGATGGAGTCGATGTTCATTCCCTGACCGGCTATTTCCTTGGTGGTAGCTTCTATGTTTTCTGCAGAAAGCGAACGCCCGATAATGGTTAAAATATATCGGTTCTTGCCTTGTTGGTTTACCCAATCTTCGTATTCATCGTCCGGAATAGGAGAGAAACCAATGTTTACACCTAATTCGGTAGCTTTGAAAAGTAAATCTTTCATTACTTTACCCGAATTGTCTTCGCTTGTTCGGATAAGGATACCGAGCGAAAGTGTGGCATGAATATCAGCCTGACCAATATCGAGAATACGTGCATCGTACTTTGCCAATATTCCCATGATAGCTGCTGTAAGTCCCGGTCTGTCTTGTCCTGTAACTCTAACTAAAATCTGTTCTTCCTGAATTGTCTTTTTACTTTTCATAAATCATCTGTTTTTATATTGGTATAGGTTCTTTGTTTCTAATATATTTTTATTGTTTTAGATACTTTTCTTATCTCATTTTCATTGATAGGTTGCCATCTGTGGTTATCCTAACGGCAATAACATAGCTTGTCGAAGCGTCCGGAATACCTATAATGGCATCGAAATACAATGCTTTCTCGTCGGTATGGTTAAACTCGAACTTACGTAAAATACTCTTTTCCAAGAACTTTTTATCGATAAGTGAGGCAAATTCCTGTTTTCTGAAATCGTGTTTATAAACGAGTTTATCTTGGTTTGATATTGAAAGCGAGGCTACATTGTCAAGATAGGCATTGTCTACTTCTATCCCATTTTCATTGTAAGTAGACTTTATAACCCTGTCTGAAGTCGTCTTTACTGTAATTTTGCTTTCAAAATACCCCATATTTGTTCTTACCACCGTATCGGTTTGCGTGTGCATAAAGGTGTTCAGCGCATATACTTGGTAGCCAAATGATGCACGCAGGTCTTTGTTCTTGCTTTTTATAAGACGCACCTCATCGCCGTTGTCATTAATAAGAACAAATACATTCTCCGATTGTTTTGCTATCTTATATTCGTTTTGGTTTTGTCCTTTCAGATAAAGTGAGTCTTTGTAAATCCAAAACTGTACTGGCATACTGGCGGAGTCAGGATAGAAAATGCTGTCGCCTTTCGCCAACAGGGTAGGTTCTCCATTGTCGTCAGACACCCACAAGCCTTGAAACAATTCTTTTGCCTTGGCATCTTCGGCAGGAGAATTGCCTTGTTTCGTCTTGTCGGTACATCCAATGACGAACAGAAAGAAAGCGAGTATGTAGAAACTTTTTAGTTTCATCATTGCATTTAAACGTTTTTAAAAAAGGTCTGCATCTTTCCAAGCTACGGCTCGGTTCAGGTCTTTGTCGGAAATGACAATGTCTTTTTCGTCGATAGGCCATTCTATTCCTACTGTTTCGTCGTTCCAACGCAGGCTTGCTTCGCTCTGCGGTGCATAAATGTTGTCTACTTTATATGTGAAGATAGCTTCGTCCGATAGTACCAAGAAACCATGTGCAAAGCCACGAGGAATAAAAAACTGACGTTTGTTCTCCTCCGACAGCTCTACCATAACATATTTGCCTAATGTCGGCGAATTTTTTCGTAGGTCTACAGCTACGTCAAGCACTTTTCCTTTCAGCACACGCACCAATTTTGCTTGCGAAAACTCACCTTTTTGGTAATGAAGTCCGCGCAGTACGCCATAGCTTGACTTTGACTCGTTGTCTTGAATAAATTCTATATGCTGCCCTATATGCTCGTCGAAATCAGCTTGTTTCCATACTTCATAGAAGTAGCCGCGAATGTCGTTAAACACTTTTGGCTCCATTATCCAAACACCATCGATATTGGTTTTCTTGTATTCCATTTATTATTTATAATAGTATTTTGCATTGCAAAGATACGAAAAGATATTGAATTGCTGAAGTAAAAAACCTCTTTATTAAGTTTTTTAATCTATAAAAACGTGCGTTCGCAGTAAGAATTACGCCAATATATTATATATAAGGTATTTAAAGAACGAATTGATTATAATTTAATGTGCTTATAATCAAAAAGAAGATAAAGTATCTTCGTCCTTAAATTCTCACACCGAACTCATGTTATTCATGAACGTTTTCGTTCCGCCAAATGGGCAATGCCAAATTTATTTAAGCATAGCCATGGCGAGAAAACGCACTTTTCGAGGACCGAGAAAAGAACGAAAAAGGGCGATAAATATGTAAATATTTTTCGCAAGTGCAACTATTGCGTAACTATTTATTTATCAGCGCATTACAAAACCTATTGTTTTGCGTTCCAAAACCGTAGGTTTTGCACGGTAAAAGCGTAGGTTTTACACTGCAAAACCTACGCTTTCGCAATGCCAAAGCGCAATTATCGTTTTTTAAGAGAATTATCTTTACAATATTGAACAAAAAGTTTCTCATTGTTTCATCAGCGAATTTGCTTAAGATACACCTGTGATACAGCTTGCCTAATCTGCTTTTTTACGCCGAACTCACGTTATAAAAATATAATGAAAATTGTATGGCAGATTTGTAAAAGCTGATGTCGGAGACGGCTATTACCGTAAAATAGTACAATGTTTGTAAGTTTATTTGTAAAATAAATGAATAGTTTCGTATTTTGTATCGATATTTTTCTTTATTCTGACATTTTATTTTTACTTTTGTGAAATAAAAGCTAACAAGATTATAACTATTTATATGAGGATAGGATTATTTATTCCATGTTATGTTGATGCATTGTATCCGGAGGTCGGTTTGGCAACTTACAAACTTCTACGTAAATTAAAACTTGATGTAGAATATCCTGAACGTCAAACGTGTTGTGGGCAACCAATGGCAAATGGAGGTTTTCAACGCATGTCGGGGAAGTTGGTTGAGAAGTTTGAAGATGTTTTCAGAGATTACGATTATGTGGTAACGCCAAGCGTTTCGTGTGCTGCTTTTGTGCAGAAGAACCACCCGCAACTTCATAAACACAAATGTTCAACGCCTGAAAAAACAATGGAGCTGGTGCAGTTCTTACACGATGTCTTAAAAGTAAAAGAGCTACCGGGGAAGTTTGAGCATGTTGTTTCGGTGCATAATTCGTGCCACGGTGTGCGTGAGTTGCAATTGAGTTCGCCCACTGAAGAGCATATTCCGCGATTTAATAAGATTATAGATTTGTTGAAGCTAAAGGAAGGCATTACAGTAAAAGAACCGGAACGTCCCGATGAATGTTGCGGCTTTGGTGGAATGTTTGCCATTGAAGAGCCTGCTGTAAGCAGTCGAATGGGTGATGATAAAGTAAAACGACACATGGAAACAGGTGCAGAGTTTATCACGGGACCCGATTCTTCGTGCTTAATGCACATGCAGGGAGTGGCAAGCAAAAAGAAATATAATGTTCAATTTAAGCATGTGGCTGAAATTTTAGCTGCCGGCATTTAGTTTATAAGGAGGAAAAAGCATGGCAACGAGTCATTCAAAGAAGGCAGCAGCATTTCTATCAAATCCCGACAGAGTAACTCGCCACGACCAAACATTTTGGGGAATTAGGGAAAAACGTGATATTCAGGCTGCAATGCTCCCCGAATGGGAAGATTTAAGAGAACATGCAAGCCAAATAAAAGAGCATACACTGACCCATTTGGCTGATTATTTGGAGGAGTTTGCAAACCAATTGGAAAGCAACGGCGTTATTGTTCATTGGGCAAAAGATGCGCAAGAGTTTAACGAAATTGCATACGGCATTTTGGAAAACCATAAGGTAAAGAAGTTGGTAAAGTCCAAATCGATGCTCACCGAAGAATGCGAGATGAACGATTACCTTATTAAAAAAGGTATAGACGTCGTGGAAACCGACTTAGGCGAACGTATTTTGCAGTTGATGAACTTAAGACCGTCGCATATTGTAGTACCTGCTGCCCATATTACACGCGACGAAGTGGGCGATATGTTTGAAGAAAAAGGAATATCAAAAGATATTGGCAACCATGACCCAACCTATCTTACACAATGCGCACGTTACAGTTTGCGCGAAGAGTTTATAGAAGCCGAGGCAGGAATGACGGGGTGTAATTTCGGTGTTGCTGCAACGGGCGACTGCGTAGTTTGCACTAATGAGGGCAATGCGGATATGTGTACGGCTGTTCCTAAATTGCATATTGTATCTATGGGCATTGATAAAGTAATTCCGAATTACGATTCTTTGGCTGTTTTTCAACGCTTATTATGCCGTTGCGGAACGGGGCAGCCTACCACAAGCTTTACTTCTCATTTCCGCAAGGCTCGTCCTGATGGCGAAATGCACGTTATTCTGGTAGATAACGGTAGAAGCGACATAATCGCAAACCCACTCCACTGGAAGACAGCAAAATGTATTCGATGCGGTGCGTGCATGAACACGTGTCCTGTTTATCGTCGTTCTATGGGCTACTCGTACAGTTATTTCATTCCCGGTCCTATTGGGGTGAACCTCGGAATGTTGCATAATCCTAAGCAACACAGCGGAAATGTTTCGGCTTGTTCGCTCTGTTTAAGCTGCGACCATGTTTGTCCGACAAAAGTAACTCCGGGCAGTCAGATTTATTCTTGGCGTCAAGAGCTTGAGAAGTTTGGTACGGAAAACAAGCAAAAGAAGTATATGGCAATGGCAATGACTAAGTTGTATGGCAGCTATACAATTTACGACACTGCAACGAAATATGCTTATTTAGCGAATTATGTACCGAAAAAGATGCTTGACATCAAGCTGAATCCATGGAGCGAAGGGCACGATATGCCACGATTTCCTAAGAAACCATTCCACAGGGTTTATCGCCAGATGATAGAAGAAATGGAAGAAGAGGAAAAGAAAAAATAGTTATAAAAGATGCAAGAGGAAAGTCTTGCATCTTCATAAAAAAGAACTATAATGAAGAAAGAACAATTATTCGACAAGTTGCGTGGTGGTGTTACACGACAATTTGATATGCCGGCCGAACCGGTAAAAGGCATTGTCTACGAAGATATTATAAAACAGTTCGCCGAAATGTCCAAGACCGTTGGCGGAAAGATTATAGAAGTTAAGACGACCGACGACTTAAATGCCGTAATCCGCAAGGCTTATCCCGATGCAAAAGTATTCGCATCGAATGTAAAAGGCATTCAGGCAGACTTAAATCCCGATACTGTGGCAACTGCAGCCGACCTGAATGGAACCGATGTTGGTATTATTCAAGGTGAAATAGGAGTTGCAGAAAACGGTTGTATATGGGTTCCGCAGACAATGAAAGAGCGTGCCGTATGTTTTATTTCTGAGGAGTTGGTTATCTTGCTCGATAAGAAAAACATCGTAAACAATATGCACGAAGCCTATAAGCGTATAGAAATGAACGAGTACGGTTACGGTGTTTTTATTTCAGGACCAAGCAAAACGGCTGACATTGAGCAGGCTTTGGTAATGGGTGCGCAGGCTGCCCGTGGTGTTACGGTGGTACTTATCGACTAAACAAAAAGCGTAAACATTTTTCACAAACGTAGCTGTTGTGTAACTTCTTATATACCAGTGTGTTGCAAAACCTATTGTTTTGCGTTCCAAAACCGTAGGTTTTGCACGGTAAAAGCGTAGGTTTTACATTGCAAAACCTACGCTTTCGCAATGCCAAAACGAAACTATCATTTTTCTTCAGAATTATCTTTACAAAGCCAATGCACTTTCAGCACTTTTCTAAAATAGTAAATTGGTAACTTTTCTGCTTTTAGTGTGTACTGATGATGGATAATATTTTCAGATTAGTGGAAGTTGTTCAGCAACGTAACGATTTGCTCGGCATCGCTTAACGACATTGTTTGATTGCAAGGAATGGAAAGCTCTTCCCGATGGATATGTTCTGTTATTGGAAATGAAAGAGCATTCCATTCCTTGTATGCTTTTTGCTTATGGGGTGGAATGGGGTAGTGTATCATTGTCTGCACACCGTTTTCCTTTAGAAAATCTTGCAGTCTGTCGCGTTCGGCGCAGAGTATAGGGAAAATGTGGTAAACGTTATCACGGTTTAAAACTGTAGGAATGCTGATGCGGTTGTTCTTTATATGCTGTTCAAAATAATGGGCAATTTCTTTTCTGCGTGCATTTTCTTCATCAAGATACTGTAATTTTACGTTGAGCACGGCAGCTTGAATTTCGTCCATACGACTGTTTTTGCCTTGGTAGTCAAATACGTATTTATGGCTTGAGCCATAGTTGCCAAGTGTTCGAACGGTTTCGGCGAGTTCCAAATCATTCGTGGTTACAGCACCGGCATCGCCCAATGCGCCAAGGTTTTTGCCCGGATAGAAACTGTGGGCAGCAGCATCGCCGAGACTTCCTGTAAGTTTGCCGTTGTAAGTACAGCCATGTGCCTGCGCATTATCTTCTATTAGCTTGATTTTATGTTGCTTACAAATGTTGCTTATTCTTTCGGTATAAGCACAACGCCCATATAGATGCACAAGCATGATGGCACGTGTGCGAGACGTAAGGGCAGCTTCAATGCGGCTGTCGTCTATTTCCAACGTTGTAATATCGGGTTCTACGAGTACCGGGGTAAGGTTGTTTTCGGTTATAGCCAATATGGTGGCAATGTAAGTGTTGGCCGGTACGATTATTTCATCGCCATCGTGGAGCTGTCCGAGTTCTTTATAGGCACGCAAAATAAGGTGCAATGCATCGAGTCCGTTGCCACAACTAACGCAGTGTTGTGTACCGATGTAGGTGCGATAACGCTCTTCAAGACACAGAACGGTACTGCCGTTAAGATACCAACCCGATGCCACGACGTCCGAAATCGCCTTGTTTATTTCGTCTCCGTGCATTGCTGTGATGCGTTTGAGTGATAAATATTCTATCATAAGATTTATATTTTCCATTCGTAAGTGTCGTAACAAACGCCTCGTCCGCCAAATCCTTCCTTTTGATGGATTAGTTGTTGATTAAGAATGGTACCGTTTTTCTCGGTGCTTTTGCCAAAATCGAAATAACCGTTTCTGCCTTTATACACCTTATTTATTATATAGTCGAACAACAAGTCTAATGCCCCCATCGCCTTTCCGTCGGGCGATGCCGAGATGTATTGTGTATGAACAACGTTTGGTGTCTCGTAAATGAGCGTGCCGCCAAGCGGTTCTCCGTCGGTTGTTGTAGCCATATAGAGTTTTATTTCTTTCGGAAAACGACTCATTAAAAGCTGCAATTCAGTTAAAGAATGTACGGGGCGAGCATCGTATTTGGCAGTTAAATTGTTGTTGAGGATATTCCAAAATGATGCTAAATCTTTACTCTCACCTACGAGAATGTTGTTTTTGATGGCTTTCCGAATGCCACTTCTGCGGCTTTCGGTAAACTTTCGTACGTCGTGGAGGCTGAACGACGACGAAATATCACGGCTGATAAGTTGTGCATAGCACACTTTAGTAAGTGCATAGAGGTCTTCTTCGGCCGGAATGCGGTGGTAAATCCACGGAATAGCTTTGTAAACAACTTGTTTTATGCCCATTTCCTTGAGCAAAATATTCAGCTCCGAAAAGATGTTACATACCTTTTCAGCTGTCATTCTCTCCGTAGTGAGCAATCCGCCATAGGTAAGTCCCTGATGCGAATATAAAGTATTGTCTTTTCGATTGGCAGGTAATACGGCAGAAATGCGCCCTTTTTCCATTACGACAAACGAACAGTCGGTGAACCTATCGGCATGATAGTCCATATAGTTGCGATTGAAAAGAAACGTGCCTTGCTTGGAAATGGTTACCAATTCGTTCCATTTCGCTGCATCATCAAGGTTGTATTGTTTAATTTCAATCATATAATGGTATTATTTGATATACGAAATTTCAGGATTTATGCTTTGAAAGCCACGTATCAACTTTCGTCCCGAACCTATTTCCCATATAGTTTTTATCTTGTTTTACCGATGATTTTTAAATACTCATCGTACTCTCTGATGTAGTCGTCTTCGTCAAACGGGTCTTCGGCAAGCACCAAACAGACTGCACCGGAGGAGAAATCTTCGAGTGTTCGCCACGTGTCTGTGTTTACAAGCAGACCTTGATAGGGGTGATTGAGCAAGAACGACTCTTTTTCTGTGCCGTTATCGAGTGTAACAGTGAAAGAACCGTTTGCCGCAACAATAAATTCGCGACAGTGCTTGTGCGAGTGTCCGCCACGATTTTCGCCCCCCGGTACATCGTAAACCCAATAAACGCGCGAGATATTGAAAGGAACATCTTTCATTTCCTCTGCTACGGTAAGGTTGCCACGGTGGTCTAATCGTTTAGGCAGTTCTATTATCTTCCCTATTTTTGCCATATTTGTGAGTTGGAAAACTTTCCCTGACCTGTTTGAAAGGGCAGGGGGAAAGTTTTATTTATCGGTTTCCGTACATTTCTTCGTAGTACTTCTGATAGTCGCCGCTTGTTACTTCTTCAATCCAAGATTGGTTTTCCAAGTTCCATTTTATTGTTTTCACGATGCCATCGGCAAACATTGTTTCAGGAAACCAGCCCAATTCGTTCTTAATCTTTGTAGGGTCGATGGCGTAACGTGCGTCATGACCGAGCCGGTCAGCCACGTGTGTAATCAAATCGTTGTTGAGCCACGAGATGTCAATGTCGCCATTAGAGTCTTTGACCTGCTTTTTCAGCACCTTGCGAAGAGCTTTATCTTCAGCCATCATATCGTGAATGGTTTTGATAGTGAGCTTTACAATGTCAATATTCTTCATTTCGTTGTGTCCACCAACGTTGTAAACCTGTCCTACACGACCTTCACGAACCACCATGTCAATAGCTTTGCAGTGGTCTTCTACGTACAACCAGTCGCGAACGTTTAAGCCTTCGCCATATACAGGAAGCGGTTTGCCTGCAAGAATGTTGTTGATAATTAATGGAATTAACTTCTCCGGGAAGTGGTAAGGTCCATAGTTGTTCGAGCAACGTGTAATGCTGACAGGCATGTGATATGTGTCGTGGTATGCCATAACAAACATATCGGCACTGGTTTTACTTGCCGAATAAGGGCTGTGAGGGCATAGCGGAGTTTCTTCAGTGAAGTATCCGTCAGCTCCAAGCGAGCCATAAACTTCGTCGGTAGATACCTGATGGTAACGTTTTCCATCCTTCCATGTAGGATAACCCTGCTCGTCTTTGCCTGTAACCCATGCATGGCGAGCGGCGTCCATAAGGTTTTGAGTACCCAATATGTTTACATTCAAGAATAGTTGTGGGTCTTCTATCGAGCGGTCTACGTGGCTTTCGGCTGCGAAATTCACAAGATAGTCGATGTCGTTTTCAGCAAACAGCTTGTCAATCAATTCTCTGTCGCGTATATCTCCCTTTACGAAAACACAACGTTTGTCGTCGATGTCGTCTTTGATAGTACCGAGATTGCCGGCGTAAGTTAATGCGTCAAGCACGATAACCTTAATATCTTCGTTCGCATACTTCTTGTGAAGCAGATACTTAATGTAGTTTGCACCGATGAAACCGGCTGCACCGGTTACCAAATAAGTTTTCATAAGTTGCTAATATTTTTGTTTTAAATTATTTGTTTCTATTGTTTGTTAATGTAATAACTTCGCAATCGCTCATTTTATTGCCCTTGATGGTGAGTCTTACGATGGTTCTTTCTTTGTGAAAACCCTGTAAACCCACTGCACCGGGGTTGATATGGAGCAGATTTAATGTTTTATCGGGCATTATCTTCAGTATGTGTGAGTGCCCGTCTATAAAAAGATTGGGTGGCGAATAATAAAGTATGTTGCGCACAGAGTAGTCGTATCTCCCCGGGTAGCCGCCAATATGCTTCATCAAAACCTCTACATCTTCACACTTAAAACGCAAAATTTCGGGGTATCGGGCACGAATATCGTAACCGTCGCAGTTGCCGTAAACTGCTCGAAAGATTGGTTTCATTGCCTCGAATTTGTCTGCCACCTCCAACGAACCTATGTCGCCGGCGTGCCAAATCTCATCGCAGTCTTTCAGATAAAACTTGTATTTCTCGTCCCAATAGGCGTGCGTGTCGCTTATAATACCAACTCTCTTCATACGGAATTTAATCTATCGATAACTTCTTTCGTACAAAGCAAGCTATAAAGTCTTTTGTTTCGTTGGTTCCCAATATGCTTGCGTCCACACAAAGGTCGTAGTTCGTAGCCTGTCCCCATGTCTTTCCCGTGTAATAGTTGTAATATTTGGCACGTTCACTTTCTTTATTTTCAATGAATTTAAGGGCTTCTTCCATTGTACACCCCCGGCGTTCACTTACGTTTTTTGCTCTGAAACCGATGTTTGCAGTAATGAAAATGTTTATGGTGTCAGGGTTATCGCGCAGTACGTAATCTGCTGTTCTACCTACAAAAACGCAGCGTGGATTTTCTTCGGCAGCCTTTTGTATCACATCGCTTTGAAATTGATAGAGTCCTTCTTGTGAGAAATCGTTCTTATAGAAGTCGTTATTGCCCAAAAGCGGTAAGTGAATATGGAAGTGCGACTTAAGAAATCCCTTCTGCTCATCGTTCTCTTCAAAGAATTTTTCAGAGAAACCGCTCTCCTTTGCTGCAAGGTTTAAAATCTCTTTATCGTAGAATTGACAGTTAAACTCTTCTGCAAGGGCTTTCGCTATGCAGCGTCCGCCACTTCCGAGCTGTCGTCCAATGTTGATTATCAGTTTCTTTTCCATAAGCGAGGATATTTTTTCAGACTAATTTGCTTTACATTTCTTTCTTTATTCGTCGTAAATAGACGGTCATTATCGATATTGCCACAATCACGGAAATAAGGTCGCTCGTGGGCATTGACGCCCATACGCCGTTGATGCCATAAAGGTTAGGCAGCAGAACGAGCAGCGGCAGCAAAAACAACAACTGTCTTGAGAGCGACAGGAAGATACTAATTTTCACTTTCCCGATACATTGGAAGAAGTTGGTAATTACCATCTGGCACCCTATAAGCGGGAACATCATCATGATAATTTTTATTGCCTTGATGGAACCATTAATGAGTTCGGGGTCTGTTGTAAACATTCGGGCACAATAGTAGGGTGCAAACATAGCCAAAGCCCACCCTGTGAGCATAATGCAAGTTGCCGTAATGATGGATAATTTCACTACTAGCATCATTCTGCCGTATTGCTGCGCACCGTAGTTGTAGCCTGCAATGGGCTGCATACCTTGGTTGAGTCCGATAACAAACATTACGAAAATCATTGCTATACTGTTGGCAACGCCGTATGCTCCTACTGCCATATCGCCACCAAATCGTACCAACTGATTGTTTATGAAGATGACAATAACGCAAGCGCAGGCATTCATTAAGAAAGGCGAAATGCCTATCGAGACAATGTTTCTGACGAGATTGGCTTTCAATTTGTATATACCTCGTTTCAAATGCAATAGTTCGTTTTTGTTGGCAAACAGCTTCATTTGCCAGCAGAGTGCCAAAACCTGCGATATAATGGTGGCGAAAGCTGCGCCCTTAATGCCCCAATGCCACCAAAGAATGAACACTACATCGAGCAAAATATTCATAGCGACGGTGAAAATAGTGGCAAACATCGCCATTCGTGGCTTCGATGCTGCCCGCAATACAGCGTTCATACCGAAGTACATGTGCGAAAACACATTGCCGGCAAGTATCACCTGCATAAAGTCGCGTGCGTATGGAAGGGTGGCATCGCTTGCCCCGAAGAAACGCAAGATAGGGTCGAGAAACAAAAGGCAAATGCCTCCGAAAGCCAAACCTATAATAAGGTTGAGGGTGATGGTATTGCCAAGAATGTTTTCTGCCGACTCATAGTCTTTCTGACCTAACTTTACGCTAATCGTTGTAGATGCGCCAACGCCCACGGCAGCACCGAATGCCGCCGCAAGATTCATGAATGGGAACGTAATGGCAAGTCCCGAAATCGCCATCGGACCTACTACTTGCCCGATAAATACACGGTCGATAATATTGTAGAGCGATGCTGCCGTCATTGCAATGATAGCAGGCAAGGCATATTGTGCGAGCAGTTTGCCCACCGGCTTAGTTCCAAGCTCTAATGTCGCTTTCTTATTATCCATTCAAAACAGTTGTATATCTTCTGCAAAAGTACTAAAAAAAACTGACATACCTAATGATATTCAACATCTTTTACTTTGTAAATCAATTTTTCAGGATATTGTTGGCATTAATGAAAAAAAGGAGTATTTTGCAAAAAACAAATTAGAAAAAAGTATGAAACAACTATTCTTATCTCTATTCTTGCTTGTTGGAAGTATGGCTACTTATGCGCAAGCAACGTTTCCAAACACAGTTGCCCATAACGACGACAAACATGGGGCGCGCACTTTTATGGGCGGAGCTGTAACATTTTGGTCTGATCCGAAAGATAAATCTGTGAAGTTTGACTTCTCTCCTGAAATCGGCTACTTGTTTAACGATACGTGGGGAGTGGGCTTAATGCTGGGCTATGAATATGAAAGAGAACGTGAAGCTGGGCTGAAAAAGTATTCCACAGCCTTTAAAATATCGCCTTTTGCACGTTGGTATTATGTGCACAAAGGTCCTTTCAATTTGTTTTTAGATGGTGGAGTAGGGTTCGATTTCGGTAGAGTAAAGGTTGCCGACACCAAAACCAACCGCCATGGCTTTGAAGTTGGTGTACGCCCCGGAGCTTGTGTAGACCTTACAGAAGGACTTTGCTTATGCTTGCGAATGGGTTTTGTAGGCTATCGGCACGACTATCTCGGTGGCGAAGAACCTGAAATAGGAACCAACGGTTTTGGTTTACGCTTTGCACCGGAAGAATTAATGATTGGTTTTGAACTTGAATTTTAAATATTCGGCAGAATTTCACTTTAGGAACGATTTTCCCTTTTCTTGCTGAGAGCAGACACAGAAAAGAGCTTCCATTTTGTAAAGATAGTTCTGTTAAAAAGTGATAATTGCGTTTTGGCATTGTAAAAGCGTAGGTTTTACATCGCAAAACCTACGCTTTTGGTCGGTAAAACAGCCGCTTTTACAATGCAAAACAATAGGTTTTGTAATGTATTGATAATGAAACTGTTAGCTGATTGCTATGTTTATGAAAGATATTTACACTTTTATCTCCTTCTTTTCGTCAGTTTCAGAGCAGGAATTAAAAGGCTTGCCTATTCGGAAAAGATAAAGCTATATGAAGCCAACTAACAGTTTTAATTTTCTTTGCTACTTGTGTGGAAACTGTCATTTTTTTGTATATCTTTGCAGTTCAAATTAAAATAGAATAGTATAAATGATGAAAAAGAAATTGAGAATGGTATTTTTATTACTTGCTTTCGCATTGAATGTATCGGCGCAAAGGCAAGTTAGTGGTGTTGAATTTATGGCGGACAAAGCCAAAACAATGGAAGTGCTGGAGAAAAAATTCGGTGCTCCTTATTTGTTAGGCAGTGGAAAAGCGACGTATAAGAACGTTGTTTTTGACGGAGAAACCTATAACGAGGCTGAATGCTTCTTCGATGAGGAAGGAAAACTAAACCAGTTGCGTTTAAAAACAAATTGTGCTAATAAGAAAAATGCTATTGCACGAATGAACAAATTGGCAAAGAAATACGAGCAAAACTACAATACGACCTATTCGGAAAACCTCGATGATGGGAAATTTGTAGTAGGATATGATACAAAAGGCGGAATGACGATGATGATTTCTACCTTTAAAAACAGTTGTCAGTTAAGTTTTGGCCTTTTCTGATTCGCTGTTGTAAAGCGTAATAATAAGCATCTTTTTAGAAAATAAACTTGCCTGTTTGCTAAAAAAAGCGTAATATTGCACTTCAAAAATGCAGTATTACGCTTTTACTTGATATGAAAAAAATATTTTTAATCTTATTGGTTGCTTTCGGTTTATTGCCTTTGAATGCGCAGAATATGCGTCAGATATGGCTGGAAATGCCCGATTCGATAGTGCTTATCTTAATAGAAGTTTAAGAACGGAATTGGCAGACTATGTTACGATGGATATGAAGTCGGAGGTGGTGAATGCTTTGCACGATACAACACGTATAGAAAAACTTACCGACGACTATGTTTTGGTTCAGTTAAGCAATGCTACCAAGTTGGAAATAAAGAGCTTGGACACCTCTACGATAGCGATGGTGCAGACGTGGTGCGGTCCTTTAGCCGAGAGTAAACTATCGTTGTTTTCAAGTAATTGGGAGGCTAAACCGCTCAGTATAGACGTTTCTCCAATGTTTGTGAAGCCCGACACAATGTCGCAACAGCGTTACAGCGAATTGTTGGATATGGCAAACGTTACAATGAACGAATTTCAATTATCGGCAAAAGATAATAGTCTGACAATAAACTATTCCGTTCCTTTGCTTTCTTCTACCGATAAAAAGGAGATGCAAGCGATATTAAGGCAAAGAAAGCTTAATTGGAATGGAAGTACATTTAAATAGTGTTAATCTTCAAATGAAAGCATTTGTAAAGTTTGCAACTTTGCGTAAGTATGCCTAACTTTGCATCGTGTTTTTCATGGTATTAGATTATTAAGGTTAATAAAGATTGATTGTCGCGAGACAATCAATTTTTTTGTTCTTGTTCCTAACGTGAGTTCGGCATAAGAAGGCAGGTAAAACAAGTAATTTTGCAGATGTTTTTCAGACAAGTTCTCTAATGAAGCAGTGAGAGATTTTCCGTCTAATCTTGTAAAGATAATTCTCTTAAAAAGTGATAATTTCGCTTTGGCGTTGCGAAACCGTAGGTTTTACAACGCAAAACCTACGGTTTTACCGTGCAAAACCTACGGTTTTACCGTGCAAAACCTACGGTTTTGGATCGCAAAACAATAGGTTTTGTAATGCACTGATAAATAAATAGTTACGCGACAGCTATGTTTGTGAAAAATGTTTACACTTTTATTGCCTTATTTTCGTTCTTTTCTCGTTTCTCGAAAAGTGCGTTTTCTCGCCATGGCAATGCTCAAAAAAATTTGGTATTGCTTATTTGGCTGAACGAAAACGTTCATGAATAACGTGAGTCCGGTGTAGGAATTTGAGAGCGAAGATACTGCATTTCTTTTTGATTATAAGCATATTAAATCATAACCGGTTCCTTTCTTTAACTTTCTTATATGTAATATATTGGTGTAATTCTTACATCGAACTCACGTCGTTCCTACATAAATATTCTGCTTTGTTTTGGTAGTTTGTGATAAAATCTGTACTTTTGTTGCCAACAATAAAATCTAAGAGATGAATTTAAAAATACGTTTAGCACTGATGAACTTCTTGGAGTTTGCAGTGTGGGGGGCATACTTGACGTCTATGGGACGTTATTTGGGTAATGTTGGAATAGGTGAAAACATTGGTTTGTTCTATTCCATGCAAGGCATTGTTTCTATTTTCATGCCCGCATTGATGGGTATTGTTGCCGATAGGTGGATTCCTGCACAACGATTGTTGGGCTATTGCCATTTGTTAGCCGGCTTATTCATGTTTGGTACGGCATGGTATGGGGTAGAAGCAGGCACAAACGTAGACTTTAGCATAATTTTCAGCCTTTATTCTATGTCGGTTGCCTTTTATATGCCCACCATTGCTTTGGCTAATTCCGTTGCTTACTCGGCATTGACACAAGCCGGAATGGATACTGTGAAAGATTTTCCACCTATCCGTGTGTTCGGTACGATAGGTTTTATATTGACAATGTGGCTGGTCGATATATTAGGTTTTCAAAGCAATCAAAATCAATTCGTTACTTCGGGTGTAGTAGGTATTATTCTTTTCCTCTACACCTTTACATTGCCGAAATGCGAAATATCAACGAGTAACGAAAAGAAGAGCTTGGTAGATGCTCTCGGGTTGAAAGCTTTCTCGCTGTTTAAACAAAAGAAAATGGCAATCTTCTTTATCTTCTCAATGTTGTTGGGCGTAAGTTTGCAGATAACAAACAGTTTTGCAAACCCATTCTTGTTCAGTTTTGCAGCGCAGCCCGAATTTGCTGATGCTTTTGGTGTGCAGCATGCCAATATATTAATAAGTCTTTCACAGATAAGCGAGACTTGCTGTATCTTGCTCATTCCGTTCTTCATGCGCCGTTATGGCATTAAGAACGTAATGCTGATAGCTATGTTTGGGTGGGTTTTGCGCTTCGGACTCTTTGGTTTGGGCAACCCGGGGACACCCGGAGTTTTCCTTTTCGTATTGTCAATGATTGTTTACGGTATTGCATTTGATTTCTTTAATATATCAGGTTCGCTCTTTGTCGATAAGAGTACAGACCCCTCGATACGTTCATCGGCACAAGGATTGTTTATGTTGATGACCAATGGCATTGGTGCTACGGTAGGAACGCTTGCAGCTCAAGCCGTTATTAATCATTATACGGAATTGAAAAAGTTTGGCGATAATATTCTGACAGTAGGCGATTGGCAAACTTGCTGGTTCATTTTTTCCGGTTATGCTTTGCTTGTTGCAGTTAGCTTTGCTGTAATATTCCGTCCAAAAGAACATTAATGAATAAAGTACAGGTATTTTTTAAAGGATTGACAGAAATAGTTGGTGGTTCCAAGATGGGACTCTTGGTGCTTACCAACAATTGGAAGATAAGCAAATAGCCATTGTCTGCGATAAGGCAATGGCACATGAGCTGAATATTCGCATAGGACAGAACTCGCTTCGGCACAAGCTTTTGCCTGAAGTGTTGTGTTGGATAAATCCTGATATGGATACCGAACATTACGAAATCTTATTCAATTCCATAGAAGATGGGCAATATAAAGTGGTGTTGATAAATAAACTGACGTTTGAAATGACACCTATCCGTGCTTCAGATGCAATACTTTTAGCACAGATAGCCCAATTAGAGATATTTATGGAAGAAAGACTTTTTATGCGGCAGAGTGTGCCTTACGAGTCGGGGAAAAGCAAAGTGGCACTTCCTCTGAATGCCTTGACTTCCGAAATGCTTGAAGATGCTTTGCAGAGAGCCATAGAAAACGAAAACTACGAGTTGGCTTCTAACTTGCGCGATGAATTGAATCGACGCAAAGGAAATAAAAACGAAACGGTATAAGGGGTAAGAAATGAAAGAAGTACGTTACTTTTATGTTCCTGATGCAGCTGACAATAACGAATTACCAACCGAAGAAGCTACTCATGCTGTACGTGTTTTACGATTGAAAAGTGGCGATGATATTTTCTTGATGAATGGCGAAGGAACGTTTTATCAAGCTGTTGTTACATTGGCAAACCAAAAGCATTGCTTTTACGAAATAAAGCAATCGTTGCCTCAGGATAAAACGTGGAAAGGACATTTACACCTTGCCATTGCTCCCACAAAGGATATAGGGCGTATTGAATGGATGGTGGAAAAAGCTACGGAAATAGGTTTTGATGAGATTTCCTTTCTGAATTGTCAGTTTTCTGAGCGCAAAGTGTTGCGTACGGACCGTATAGAGCGTATTGTCGTGTCGGCAATGAAGCAGAGTCGTAAGGCGTGGAAACCGATTGTAAACGAAATGATTACATTCGAACAATTTATGTGTAGAGATATAAAAGGGGCGAAGTTTATCTGCCATTGCTACAATGAAATAGAGAAAACCGACTTTTTTACGGAATTGAATAGTTCGGATTGTGCCAATCAAATAACCGTTTTGGTAGGACCTGAAGGCGATTTCTCCATTGATGAAGTACGCCAAGCCATGAACAACAACTATCGAAGCGTAACATTAGGAAATAGCCGTTTGCGTACAGAAACAGCAGGGTTGTCTGCTGTCATGATGGCTAATTTGGCACATCGGATTTAATTTTTTCTTGTTAGAACTTCTTTTTTACCAAGATTATAACGATGTTTTGGTAAATTTTAGTTATATTTGCACCATAATTACAATATAACGTTATTAAGTCTTAACATTAATTTATTATGCAGAAAAGATTGCTTTCTCTTGTTGTAATGCTGCTTGCTTTAACTTCTTCAGTTATGGCACAGATTACCACATCGGGTATTAGCGGTAAGGTTACGTCGAATGGCGAAGAAGTCATCGGTGCTACGGTTACTGCTATCCACCAACCTTCCGGGACAGTCTATCGGGCTTTGACCAATTTAGACGGACGTTTTACCATTCAAGGTATGCGTGTTGGTGGACCTTACAAAGTAGAAATTGCCTATATTGGCCAACAAACAAAAACATTTAGCGATGTAACGCTTCGTTTGGGTGAAGTGGAAGACTTATCATGCAAACTGCAAACAGAATCAAAAGAGTTGCAGGAGGTTGTTGTGGTGGCTAAAGCAGGAATCAATGGAACAAAAACGGGTGCGGCACAGAGCCTTAATGCTAAACAAATTGCCGAAATCCCAAGTATCACACACGGTATTGCTGATGTAGCAAGATTAAATCCCCAGCTAACAACATCAAGTAATGGTGCAATGTCGTTTGCAGGAACGAACAACCGTTACAACTCGTTTATGATTGACGGTGCTATGAACAACGACGTGTTTGGTCTTACCGCCGATGGCTCTAATGGTGGACAAGCCGGTACTCAGCCTGTTTCTATGGAGACTATCGAGCAAATTCAAATCAATGTAGCACCATTCGACGTTCGTCAAAGTGGTTTTACCGGCGGTGCAATCAATGCTATTACAAAGTCGGGAACTAACAATTTCCATGGAAGTGTTTATGGATTTGGCAATAATCAGAACCTTATCGGCCGCCATTATCCTTATTCTGACGGAACGGGCTATGCGCCAAAGTATCAGAAACAGCAAGAATACCAATGGGGTGTAACGTTTGGAGGTCCTATTATCAAGGATAAACTATTCTTCTTCTTTAACTTTGAAGATGCCAACAAAGAATATCCGAATATCAATGGTTATGGGCAAACAGGCTCACGTATTCTTAAAGAGGAGGCTGACGATGTGCTTGCAAAGGTCAAGGAGATGGCTGCAAAGCAAGGATACAACTATACAGGAGCATTCGGTAACCCTGATATTTATACCAAGAGTAAGAAGTTTGGTGCAAAGATTGACTGGAATATCAACGACTTTAACAAGTTCTCGTTCCGTTGGAGCTTAGTAGATGCAAAGCAATTAAACAATGTCAGTGGTGCTTCTTCGTTGAACGATAATCATTATTATTATCCATTTGAGAGCAAAACAAACTCTTTCACCGCTGAATTACAAAGCCGTCTGTCGGCAGTAGTGAGCAACGAAGCGCGTGCAAGTTACGTAAGGGTACGCGACCAGCGTGCCGTAACATCGCCTTTCCCAATGATTTCTCTTCAGGTAACGGGTGGTACGCTTAATATTGGTAACGAGCGTTCGTCTATGGCGAACCAACTTGACCAAGATATTTATACTGTTGAAGACAACCTTACTTGGTATAAGGGTAGCCATACTTTTACTTTTGGTACGCACAACGAGTTTTATAAGTTTGCAAACCTTTTCATTCAAGACGCAAATGGAACTTATAACTTTGCAGATTTAGCACATTTCAATAAGTATTACGAAGACTTTATGGCTGACAAACTTGACCCTAACTATGTTTATCTAAGGCAATACCGCTTTGGAATGGCTAATACCGAAGTAACCGGAGACCCACGTTGGAAAGCTCCATTCTCTGCAGGACAGTTAGGTTTCTACGTTCAAGACAAGTGGAACGCTACTCCTTCTTTCCAGCTTACATACGGTTTGCGCATGGAAATTCCTCTGTTTTTCGATACGCCTACTGCCAATACAGGGTTCAATGAATATGCTGCAAGTCGCGGTTGGGGTGTTCGCACAGACCATAAATTGTCAAGCACTCCTTTGTGGAGCCCACGTGTAGGTTTCCGTTGGGACATCAATAACGACCGTCGCTTCATTCTTCGTGGTGGCTTG
The DNA here is from genome assembly GCF_000613945.1 of Prevotella falsenii DSM 22864 = JCM 15124. GTDB lineage: Bacteria > Bacteroidota > Bacteroidia > Bacteroidales > Bacteroidaceae > Prevotella > Prevotella falsenii. The sequence continues at coordinate 45,574 of NZ_BAJY01000005.1, read as the reverse complement.
GGAGTCTTTACAGGGCGTATTCCATACGTTTGGATTAGCAACAATTTCACGAATACAGGCATTCAGATGTCTAAATACAACGTCTATAATCCAAAGGGGCTTAATCTAATCTTCGACCCTAACAAGCAATTGGAGAATGCTGAGAAGCTGAAAGTATCAGCCGGAAGTCAGGAAGTTGATATTTTCTCTGATAACTTTAAATTCACACAAACGCTTAAATTCAATCTTGGTTTCGACTTTAATGCATTGGGAATAGATTGGACAGCAGAAGCTATCTATTCAAAGACTTTGAACGACATCTACTATAAAAATCTTGCAATCGAAGAAACAGGTAGAACTTTCGGTCAAGAAACCGGTTATACGTGGGACAACCGCCCTATGTTTGAACAGACTACAAAGGGAACTCCATACGCATACGTATATGGATTGTATAACACCAGCAAGGGCTATACAGTGAACTTGTCGTTGAAAGGTGAAAAGCACTTCGACTTCGGTCTTGATTTAATGGCAAGTTACACATGGACACGTTCTATGAGTGTGAATAGCGGAACGTCTTCTGTTGCAGGCAGCAACTGGATGTATAATACTACTTACAGAAATCCTAACGACCCTGAACTGGGTTTCAGCGCATATAATGTTCCTCATCGTGTTCAGGCAAGTGCTTACTATCATGTAGGTTATGGAGCAAGAAAGCAATGGCAAACCACCGTCGGAGTTATCTACCAAGGACGTAGCGGCTCTCCGTATGTTATTGAAATGTATGGCGATATGAATGGTGACGGTGCTCGTGGCAACGACCTTATGTTCATTCCTACCGATGCACAAATTGACCAAATGCGTTTTGCGCCAACAACTGTAAACAACAGCAAGAACACTTATCCATTGATAACAAAAGTATTGGGTGCAGGCTATAGCGGTAATCTTTCTGAAGAACAACAACGTGCTTTATTGAAACAATGGATTGCCGACGACTCTTATATGAGCAAGCATCGTGGCGAATACTTCAAACGTTATGCCGACAATCTTGCTTTCGAGCATCATTTCGATGTTCACTTAGCACAGAAGTATAGCTTTAAAGTTGGCGGACAAGTTAATTCTTTGGAGCTTAGCTTTGACATTATCAATGTCGGAAACTTGCTTAACAAAGATTGGGGACATACCTACGGCGATGGTTTCGGCCGTTACTTCAGTCCATTCAACTATGAAGGCGACGGCTTGTTCAAGTTCGATGGCACACACGTAAATCGAGATTACGACAGTTACAACAGCCGTTGGCGCGGTCAGATAGGTTTACGTTACACATTCTAATTTTCTGAATAATAGATAAAAATAATAAGTGGATACCCTATTTCTAATGAGTATCCACTTATTTTTTATATAATATTTTTCCTTGAAGCCACTTCACTTTTATAGGACAGTACTATCGTTTTATCTCAAAAGTACTATCGTTTTTCGAACTCACGTTAAACCCCAATCGGCATTAGCGTCCTTGACCGGTTTTGTTCGATTGTTGGGCAGCTGTGCCGGCATTTCATCGAAGGTGTAGCGGGCTACGACGAGATGTAATGGCTGCGCAGATACCGGCAAGCGGACGAAACCGGTAAGGAAGCATGACGGTAATAACAAAGATAAGCAAATGCTTCCTAATGAACCGATTGGGGTTTAACCTATTCTTCTATGATTTCGGCGTCTTCGATTTTGTCGTCAGCAGGCATTTTAACGCCGTTTACGACTTTAGCGTTTTCAATCTTTTCGTATGCCCGTTTCATTTGATTTATCTTGATAGCGTTCACCAATTCCACTACACCGTAGAACATTAAGCACCAGCCTATAACCTTTAGAGGTAAGGTTGCAGCGTCCATCGGTTGGGCAATGATGTAAATACCGATACCTAATGTTACTGTTGGGAAGAGCCAAAACAGAATAGGAACGCGGGCAAACCGGCGTGAACTTGCAAGGTTCATAAACTGATTGACAGCTCCCAGTATAAGAATTGCGGCAAAAATATAAACCACCCATGTTATAAATCCGCCCGGCATCAACGTTAAGATAACGCCCAACACAGTGCAACCGATGCCCACAATGGGGAAAATAGGGCGACTTGCCTTTACAACATTGCCTTTTTCATCGACTGTTGGTGGAACTTTTGCTGCTTTTTCTTTCTCAAAATAATAGACTGTGCACGAGATTGCGCCCGATACGAAGAACATTATTCCGGCTGCAATGGTTATCCAAGTCATGGTTTCCACTCTGTATTTTACTAACAATGCGCCAATAACAATTGCAACAATTGCACGAATGATAGAGCTTTGAATTAATCTCATAGTTTTCTTTACCTTATTAAAATAAAGACTGTTGTAGTCTTTTCTTTATATTTCTATTGCAAATATACGAAATAATTCGCACTCTATAGTCTAACTACCAAGTTTTTATTACTTTTGTATTAAGATAAGTATAATATATGACAACACTCTATTTGGTACGCCACGGCGAAACCGTTGATAATGCAAAACGCATTATGCAAGGGCAAACGCAGGGACAACTGAACGAAAACGGCATACGGCAAGCTAAGGAATTGGGACAAAAACTTGCCGATGTACATTTCGATGCTTACGTTTCGAGCGACCTTCAGCGGAGCATTGAAACCTGCCGTGTGATGGTTGGGAACGAAAAGCAGGCACTCATCGTTACTACAAAATTATTGCGCGAACGCGATTGGGGGAGTTTTACAGGAAAGTTTATTCCGGAACTTGCCAACCTAAACGACCCTTCAAAATGGCCCGACGACATAGAAACGTTGGAGGAATTGAAGCAACGAGCTGCAAAATTCTTAGAATGGATAAAGTGTGAATATCCCGATAAGACGGTTTTAGCCGTAGGACACGGCATCATTAATAAAGCGGTTCAAAGTGTGTTCTATGGCAAACCGATGAACGAAATTGCTGTTATGAAAAATGCCGATGTGCGAATTTTGAAGATAGAGTAGAGGTAACGGTTGATATTTTTGTGGGAATTGGTTTTCTTTTCCTTGTTTAACCCCAATCGTTAATTAGCGTTCTTGACTGATTTTGTTCGATTGTTGGGCAGCTGTGCCGGCATTTTATCGAAGGTGTAGCGGGCTACGACGAGATGTAATGGCTGCGCAGCTGCCGGCAAGCGGACGGAAAATCGTACCCCTACATAAAAGCAATGGTTTTGTAAAGATAATTCCGAAGAAAAACGATAATTTCGATTTGGCGTTGCGAAAGCGTAGGTTTTGCGATGCAAAACAGCCGCTTTTACCGTGCAAAACCTACGGTTTTGGAACGCAAAACAATAGGTTTTGTAATGCATTGATAAATAAGTAGTTATGTTGTAGCTGCGTTTGTGAATAATATTTACACTTTTATTGCCTTCTTTTCGTTCATAAAATAGATTGTTTCCATTAATTTTCTATTGCCCAATGTAAGACAGCAAACCGACTGTAACGGTTCGGTGCTTTTACAGTTCTGTATGTTTTATTACTTGAATGAAAAATAAAAGGAACGCCATATCGCATGGAGTTCCTTTCTACATAACCTTTTGTAAATGCGACTTTAACTTTTCTTTTGTCGCTGAAAAACATTACTACCTATCAATTATTTATTTATATCTGGGAACAGTCAAGCTGTAAAGCTTGCTTTTATCTATGACCGCCGAATTGCGAACTGCTACTGTTTGAATTTCCGAAGCCACTGCTTGGTGTTCCAAACGAGTGGTTGCCGCTTCTTGAAGGGGTGAACGACCTGTTTGGAACGGGTCGGATAGAAGTGCTGCCGAAGCTGCGGCTGCCTCCGAACGTGTTGAAACCTGTGTTGTTTCCAAATCGGTTTGCACCATGAGACACGGTTGTACGTGTTGAACTTCTTCTCGGAGCATCGTTGAAACCATAGTTTCTGTTGCCGCCGAAGTTTCTCTCTTGTTGGTTGCCGAAACTCCTTCTTCTGTCCGTTTGTGGATAACTGTTGTTTACATATTGGTATCTTTGTCCGTAATATCCACGTTGGTAGCTGTCGCGCATACCGAAATAGCGTTCTCTATCGTTGTAGCTTACGTATCTGCGCCCATTATACCAGCTGCGCCCGCCATTCGTTCGCCAACTGTGTCCGCCTCTGTAAACAGCGTAAACACGTGGTCTGCTGAAGTAATAATAGTCTCGGCGTGGGTACCTTGCATAGATACTGAGACGCCAATAGCCTGAATCCCAACAAAGCGGACGGTAGAAATAGGAAGCATCGATGAAAGAGCGATACTGCCAATCTAACAGTATATAGCTCAAGTCAAGGTTTCTATGCGTCCAATATGCACCGTAGAGGTCGTCAGCTGTGCTTATGCTCATCAGGTAGTCTAAGTTTATTTCAAATGCAGCTTCGTATTGTTCTTCTGTCAAATTAAGCTCGTATGCCATCTTGTCGGTTAAGAACAATGCCTGTGCACGAGCCTGTTCGTAGCTCATTGCATGTGCTGATGTTGCTATTGTGAATAGTGCCATTAAGGCAATTATGTACTTTTTCATATTCTTACTCCTCTCTTTTTTCGTTATATAGTGTGGCAATGCCTATGCTTTTATGATGCAAAGGAAGTTTTTTTCTTTCATTGCCGAAAAGGATTTTCCCTAATACGGGGAGGATTTTCCCTAAATGTGATGTTCTTGTTTAGAAGCCGATGCGTGTAGTAAGTATATTTTCTTCGTTGCCACCGTTTGGTTGTCTTGAGTGCAAATTACATGCAAAATAATACTAAAATTTTCAGTAAACGATTAATTAAGAGCGGTGTGCCTTTCGCAAACCAATTATAAATAGTATCTTTGCAGATATGAGCAGAAGAAGAAAATATATACTTGTCGTCCTATGTATGTTTTCGTTTTTAGGAGTCAAGGCGCAATATAATATACAATGTGAAGATACGTGCGACCATGTGCATGGACTTGATATGAGTCATTACCAAGGCGATGTGTGGTGGGAAACAGTGGCTAACAACAGCAACCATAAGCTGAACTATGTTTACCTGAAAGCCACTGAAGGCAGGGATTTGATAGACCGCAGGTACTACGAGAATATACAAGCTGCAAAGCGAAACGGAATGAATGTGGGCTCTTATCACTTCTATCGCCCTCAGACACCGCAATTGGAACAGTTGCATAACTTCCGTGCGCAGTGCCGTCCGCAAGACCAAGATCTGATACCGATGGTCGATATAGAGACCACAGGTGGGCTGAGCGACTATGCATTGCAAGACAGCTTGCTGAAGTTCTTGGATTTAATGACAAAAGAATATGGCGTTCGCCCATTGGTTTATACATATACCAATTTCTACAATAAACATCTTATAGGTTCTCTTACAGGGTATAAACTCTTTATAGCGCAATACACAGAACGGGAACCGGTGCTCAACGATGGTCGCGATATATTTGCATGGCAGTACACGGGCAAGGGTTACATCAACGGAGTGCGTGGTTATGTAGACAAAAGCCGACTGATGGGACGGCATAGCATGCGTGAAATTCGCTTCCCCCGAAGGAAAACGAATGTGCGTTACTATTGAATAAGGAAGTAACCCATAAACATCGACTTACTAACGATACAGTAAAATTTAAATCGAATAGCAATGATTATAAAGTGTCCTGAATGTGGACATCAAGTCAGCGATAAAGCACCGGTTTGTCCAAGTTGCGGAGTAGAAATTGCGGGGCACCTCGTAAAGTGTTTCCATTGTGGGGAAATCTATCTCAAGGAAGACGTTGTTTGTCCGAATTGCCACCACTCCGAATCCGTAAGTGGCAGCACAACGAAAAGCGATATTGTAGAAGTGTTTGACAACAACGAGGAAGAAGTAATCGCAGAAGTCGTATCTGACGATACCGAAGAGCCGGTTACCCCTATCAAGATAGAACCTGTCATCGAAGAAGAACTCCCCAAAGCTACGCCCGTTCAAGAGCAGAAAGTGCGGGAAAAGAAAGTTTCGCCCGTTGAAGGAAAGCAAACAAACGACACTGTACAACCTGCAACAAAGAACAACCATATTGCTCTTTTCGTATCTTTGCTAATCGCATTCATTATGTGTGCCGTTCTTCTGTTCTTCTATAATAAAGGTAACGAGAGCCATGAAGCCGACGAATACGAAATAGCGTTGAAGAGCAACAACCAACAAGTAATGGAACAGTTCTTGGAAGACTTTCCTAACGCTCCGTTGGCACATATCAACAGTATTAAGAACTTATTGAGCCAAGACAAGCAGAAAAGCGAAGAATGGGGACACGTGGTTCAGCAAAACACCATTGCAGCTTACAAAGCATACCTCGAAGCGCACCCCGATACACCGCATAAGGAAGAAATTCAAAAGAAAATAGAAGAACTGTATTGGGACGAAGTTGTAAGTTTAAATACAGAAGCTGCTTATCTTGGGTACAGAGAAAAGTTTCCAAAAGGAATCCATACCAAGGAGGCTGACGAGAAATTGAAGGTGATGCTCGACAATACATCGACGCCAAGCGAAGAGAAAGTGGCAGTTGCAGCCGTGCGACAGTTCCTGCAAGGCATCAACAGCAAAAGCACTTCCAAGATTGAAGAGGTAGTAGCACCTTCGTTTAACTTCCTCGGTGCAGGTGGTGCAACAACGGCTGATGTGGCAAAATATATGCGTGAAAAGCTTTATCAGGCAGATGTTAAAAACATAATGTGGCATCTTGGAACTGCCATAAAGGCTACAACCGACAAGCAAGAAGGTGGTGGAACTTTGCAGACAATTACAATTCCGGCTCGTTTGGTAATAGAAAGAAAAGGCGGAACAGGTTCTAACAGATATACAATTAAGGCGCAAATGCAAAACGGAAAGATAACTTCTATTAATTGGATATTGCAAGCCGCCGCGCCAACGACTAAGCCTGAACAGTAAGAAAAAACTGTGATAAATGGCAAAAATGTGTAAGATAATTGTCAGATAGTTTGGTAGATAGAAAAGAAAAATGTAATTTTGCACCCGCTATTACGAGATAATGGCATTAAATTCAAACCTAATTAAAAGAATAAAAAACAAATTATGGCAACAAAAATCAGATTGCAACGCGGAGGTCGTAAAGGCTATGCCGTTTACAGAATTGTAATTGCAGACGTTCGTGCACCACGTGATGGTAAATTTACTGAAAAGATTGGAACTTATAACCCTAACACCAATCCGGCCACAGTAGATTTGAATTTCGACCGTGCACTCTATTGGGTAGAGGTAGGTGCACAACCAACCGACACCGTTCGTAACTTGCTCAGGGCTGAAGGCGTTTATATGATGAAGCACCTTCGTGGCGGTGTTAAGAAAGGCGCATTCGATGAAGCTGCATGTCAGCAGAAGTTTGATGCTTGGAAGAAGGAAAAAGAATCTTCAAAAGACGCATTGACAAAGAAGGCTGCCGATGAGAAGAAGGCAAGTATAGCGAAGAATCTCGAAGAAGAAAAGAAAGCTAACGAAGCCATTGCTAAGAAAGTAGCTGAAAAGAAGGCTGCTGCAAAGGCTGAGGAAGAAGCTGCAAAGGCTGCAGAAGCAGAAGCTGCTGCTCCGGTTGAAGCACCGGCAGAAGAAACTGAAGCACCTGCTGAGGCTTAAAAACTTCTTTTACAAGAATAAAAAAGACTGCAAACCTGATTTCAGATTTGCAGTCTTTTTTTGTGTTTATATAAGGCTGGCAAATACCAAGTTCCCCTTTGGTTTTGTAAAGAGAACTTCCTTACCGTGAATTCGATATAAGAAAGGTTTTTAAAAAGTTGTAGGGGTGGTATCTTTTTCGTGCCTTTATACCTGTAAAACAAATGTTTAAGAATAAACATACACTCCTATGACTGATACAAATTTAATATAAGTATTCTGTATATTCGACGATTTTGCAAGTATTTTACCCCGGAACCGGAAAAAACATACACTTGAAGTACCCGGCAAGCGGCACCGTAACCGTGCTTCGCGCATGTCGGACAGTGAAATCATGACCATTCCGGTACTGTTCCATACTCATCGTTTCCGCGACCCCAAGTCCTTCTATCAGGGCTATATCTGCCGGCACATGCGTGGTGAATTCCCGCATCCGCTCTCCTACAACCGCTTCGTCGAGCGTCAGGCACAGGTTGCACTGCATCTGCTACTGTTCTTCCGGACGTGTGCGCCGGGCAAGTGCTCGGGCATATCCATCATTGATTTCACACCCCCGGCTTCCTGCCACATCAAGCGTGAAAGGCAGCACAGAACCATGAGAGGTCGGGCGGCAAAGGGCAAGTGCACCATGGGTTGGTTCTACGGCTTCAAGCTCCATCTTGTCATCAATGACAAGGGGAGAGATTATCCGGTGGAAATTCACTTCGGGCAACGTAGATGACAGGAAACCATTGAAGGACAAACGCTTCACGGATAGGTTGTTTGGAAAGCTCTTTGCAGACAGAGGCTGTATCAGTCAGAACCTCTTCGAGATGCTCTTTGTGGACAATATCCATTTGATAACCAAGATAAAGAAGAACATGAAGAACTCCTTGATGAGCCTATACGATAAGATACTGCTCAGAAATCCACTGAGCCGTAATTCTTATATCGAACTCATGTTCGCCATAAAGACATATATAAAAAACGCCCATCTTGCTGCAAAACGGCAAGATGGGTGTTATTTTTATAATACTTTGGCTATATTGCAGATACTTACAACTTCCCTATAACTTTCAAAATCTGCTCACCTATATTAATTGTATAACCTTGTTGAACATATACAACACGATTGAAGCTATCGCAAATCAGGAATATTGGAAGCGACGGACTTGTTAGTTTCATCTGTTCGCGTATTTCGCTTACAATCTTCTTATCTACATCCGTGCCCCAAACAACGTTAGAAGGAAGGTTGTCGAACTCCTTGAAATTGAAGCGAGAAAGGTGGTCGGCATCTTCAAAAAGGAAAATCATCTTGCGTCCCCACTTCTCAAACTGTGCCTTATAAGTGCTGATGTCGCGCAAGGTATGGTTGGTTGGCTCTTGGTTCGGTGCAACAATGCCCACCATATAGTAGCCTCTGCCTGCCGTAGACAACAAACTCTTGTCGCTGTTGGTTGCCATATCGTGGTAGATGTCTTCGGCATTGAAACTGCCAATCACCTGCACGGCATCTTCGTTTTCGCGCATTGTAAACGGCAAACGTGTTTCTTTGCCTGCCTTTATCGTGAACAAGTGCGTTTCAGCCAACACCTGTCCGCTTGCCATACGTGTACCCGTAGTGAGCATATAGGTGCCCTCTTCCAACTCTGCACCTTTCTCAAAATCGTCTTTCCACGTAGCTTCTTCAGGATAAGTAAGCAGCTGTGCAACGCCGTTTTCTATTTTACTCAACGTGAAATGGCTGTAATATTTAGGATTGTCGTTATACTTTGTAGCTTTGTATGCTAACACCAATGTACCTTTTGGCACACTCTTTTCAACCTGTTTGCTTTCAAATTCTACATCTACCCAAGTACCGTTGGCATTGTATTGCAGTTTTCCGTTGATTTCGTTGATGCGTGCAGGGAAGCCCAGACTGCGGGCAGCAGCCACAAAGAAGATAGCCCTGCCCAACTTGTCGGTTTTCTTTTCGCGCCAGACACTCATAGGCAGCATGCGCAAACGCTGCTGGTTGCGTGTTTCGTCGATTGCTATATTCGCCTTACACCATGCAATAAGAGCTTGCGGAGTCTTTATGCTTGCCATCTTTTTTGCCAAGAAATGGCGATAAGGCGACAGCCATTCCAACTCTATACGAGGGTTCATTACGTACTTGCAATAAAGTTCCGAAGTGTTTGTTTCGGCAACTTCGTGGTCTTTCAGCACCTCTAATGGCACATCGCGAAGGTCTTTTTCCGAAATAACATCTAAAAGACGCTGTGCCATTTCCTTGTTCTTTGCCTCGCGCAAGAAGGTCTGAATGGTGGCATAATTGCCACGCGACTTGTCTTTCATCGTAGCTTCGTATGCCCGACGGATAGAGTCTTCGTATGCTAAACGCTTTGTATTTTCTGCTCGTTGCGCATCGGTAACATTCGGAAGAACAGTGCTTACCGGCGGCGGAGTAATGTCCCAAGTCTTTGTTTGGGGCAATCCGTTGCGTTTTAACACAAGGCGCAGTTCTTTGGTTTTACCAAACGAAACCTTGTCAATGCCTACCTTGCCGTCTTTAGACGCCCAAACTATCATGTCGCCCTTACCTGCTGTGAGCGTAGCCACACCGTTGTCGTTGCTCGTCTTCTTAGCCACGGTGTAAAATTCAGCATAGTTGTAGAGCTTAAATTCCACATCTGCGCCTTTCACACGCTTGCCTTTTTCGTCTACAACAACTACTTTCAGCTCTGCCGTAGGTGCATAATTGCTGATTACATTTATCTCTGTGTAAAGCGGAGTTTTGCTCATTACCTCTTCAGGACCGTCGTAATCGCCAAACACTTTCGTGTGCATAAGCATACCACGAGAGGCACTTTCGTTGAACCAACCTAAGTTGAGGATAGGCTCAGGCTCGCACGCTCCGAGGAAATACCATTTGCCGTCTGCCCACGCTTCTACCCATGCGTGGTTGTCGTCGGTATGCGCCCAGCGTGGCGTATATACTTGTCGGGCAGGTATGCCAACCGATCTGAGGGCTGCAACAAGGAAGGTACTCTCCTCGCCACATCGGCCGTATGCCGTGCAAATCGAAGCCAACGGACTGCTTGTGCGGGCATCGGTCGGGCGGTAGGTTACTTTTTCGTGGCACCAATGGTTTACTTCCAAAATTGCATCTTTCATCGACAAATGCTTCACACGATTTTTCAGTTCTGCATAAAATACTTTGCGGCTATTGTCCAAGTTCTCGTTGTTCACACGAACAGGCAGCACAAAATGCTTAAACTCGCGTTCAGGAACGGTCTTTCCCCACGGCATTTCACGGCGCGCCTGCAATGCCAAAGCAATGTTTTCCTCGTAAAAGGCTTTGCTATAATCGGTTTTGTCGGGTAAAGCCATGTACTTATAAAGGAAATTCAAGTAACGGGTTTCAGGCTTTACAGCCGTCTTCACATCTTTCTTGGGAAGATTGTAAAGATTGCCGGCACTGCTGCTGCCACTCCAATAAAAGGCTAATGCCAACAAAAATAGAATGTTCTTTCTCATGTCAGTAAAATTCAGACGAGCTGAAAATAAACTTAAATTGATGTTAATAATCTTGTTTGGGACAAAATTACACTTTTTTATTGAGTAAGAAAAATTATATAACGCCTTTTTTCAGAAACGCTGCAAATCTATTTCTCATATATTCCCTGCCTTGTACTTATAAAGGGAAAGATGGTTATAAAAGCGTAAATATTTTTCACAAGAGATACAATTGTTGTAGCGAGCTGAAATATATTGAATACCAATGTGGAATAGTCGTCTTCCCATATCTCGCTACACTGCTACAAGATCTAAATTTCATATAGAAGCTGCGGAGCAATTCTATGTCGTCTGCCCAAAGAGCTAAGTGTTCTATTCTCATATTCTTTATGTTTTAATATTACAAAGTTAAGCACTATTTTTATTCCAAACAAGTCTTGTGTAGTGTTTAATTAAAATCTTAAAAAGTATATATAAATGTTTAATTCAAAAACTTGAGTAAAATCGTTGAAATAGAATCGTGAAACAATAAAAACGTCATTATTTTTCAATAAAATCGCTTCCGTTTTCTCAAACCTACGCTTTTGGAAAGTAAAACCGTAGGTTTTGCATCGCAAAACAGCCGCTTTCGCATTGCAAAACAGCCGCTTTTACAACGTTGTTTCAGTTCTTTATATTACCTTTATTGTTTGTTTTGCGAGTATTTACAGAATGTTTTGTTGCACAAATATCCCACAAATAAATATAAGGATTTGCTTTTTAGATAGTTATACTTGCACACGAATGCTGCGCTTATTTGCGAATAATGTTTCTTTTGTTCGTAAAATCGCCCTTCCTGCCATTGTTTCACGCTTGTTTTTTAACAATCAAGGTTTCTATTTATGCATTATTAACTAAAAGAGATACTAAGATTATTCCAATGTTCAGGATAACTTTGCAACTTAGTTGCAGCAATTATTTCCTAACTTTGTAGCAGAACAAAAGAATAGAAATTATGTTTTGGGATTTGGTAGCTAAATATTATACATTCTTCGAGAAATTGTATAATGGCAGAGTTAATCGGGAGATATGCAGGAAAGTTGCTGAAAGAATATCTCCTGATGATGAGGTTTTGGAGTGTGCTTGTGGCACCGGTATGATAAGCGTTCATATTGCTGCAATCTGTAAAAGTCTTACAGCCACCGATTTTTCTGACGGTATGCTTGTTCAGACGTATAAACGGTGTAAGAATTTAGATAATGTAAGGATTGAGAAAGGAAACATTTTGCAATTGAATTATGTTGATGAATCTTTCGATAAGGTAATTGCAGCTAACGTTATTCACTTGTTGGAGCACCCCGAAATTGCGTTGGGAGAATTGCTACGAGTATGTAAAAAGGGTGGAGAAGTGATTATTCCAACTTATTTGGTAAATCGTACTTGGAGTGTTTCGCAGTTTTTTGTGTGGTTTGTTAATCGATTTACAAAAACATTTATAGGAAGATTTAACGAGAAAACATACAAGGCGTTCTTTGAAAAGCTTGGATTTACAAATGTTTCTTATGAGTTAATAGAAGGTAGAATGCCCTGCGGTATAGCCATAATCAAGAAACAAGACAGTTAGAATGTGCAGTTAAGAGTGGGTGAATTGGTAAGCAGGACGGAAGTATGGGGCAGAAAATGTTTTCATCAATCGGCATTGATGGAATATAAAAATCGTAAAGTATTGTTTGTAAATACTTTACGATGTTAATGCTGTTCGTTGGTAATCGTTCATCATTTACCAATACAAAAATGTTTAAATATGTTATGCAATGTTTCTTGCGGCGTAATTTGGTCGCCTGTAATTTCAGCGAGTATGGCGATAGTGTCTTTTAAATCTTCGGAAATAAGGTCGCCACTGAGATTTATCGCCATTGCTTCTTGCACTCGGAGAAGGGAAGCGTGGGCACGAGTAAGGGCATCGTAGTGTCGTGCATTGGTAACGATAGTGGTGTTTTCTGTAATTTCCGGCAAGTCGGCTACCTTATATATTAGGGCTTCAAGTTGGTTGATGCCCAAGTTGTATTTGCCGGATATTGCAATTTCGTGATAGGTGTAAGTTGATTTGTTCGAAGTGGAAGTGCGGTTCTGTTGATTTGCAGGCTGCTCGGTAAGGTTGTCCACTTTGTTGTGTACGAGAATTAAATGCTTGTCGGCACATTGAGCGAGGATTTCTTTTTTCTCGCTTTCGGTGGGTTCTTTGTCTACAACCCATAGCACGATTTGGGCTTTTTCAAGGGTGGCAAGGGTACGCTCGATGCCTAATTGTTCAACATAGTCGGTTGTTTTGCGTATTCCTGCTGTATCGATAAAATGGAAATCTACACCGTTAATGCTGATGGTGTCTTCTATAATATCGCGGGTAGTTCCGTGAATATCGCTTACAATGGCACGATTATCGCGGAGGAGACGGTTAAGAAGAGTGGATTTTCCTACGTTTGTTTTGCCTATGATGCTACGGGTATGCCATTTTTAAGGGCTTGTCCTGTTTTGAACGAACGTGCGAGAGTTGTTACTTTACGGTCTATTTCCTCCGAGAGAGCAATCAATTCGGTGCGGTCGGCAAACTCTAATTCTTCGTGGTCGGAGAAGTCGAGCTCGAGTTCGAGAAGCGAATTGATTTTTAGAAGCTGGTTGCGCAGTGTGGAAAGCTCAGAAGAGAAGTGCCCTTTGAGTTGTGAAAGAGCGAGTTTGTAAGATGCCTTGTTGGTAGAGGCTATGAGGTCGGCAACGGCTTCGGTCTGCGATAAGTCCATTTTGCCGTTCAGGTAGGCACGTTGAGTGTATTCGCCGGGCTTGGCTTGTCGGCAGTTGCTTTCGATTAGGCGGTGGAGCACCTGCTCTAAGATGTAGGCTGAGCCGTGGCACGATATTTCTACCGAGTCTTCGCCGGTGTATGAATGCGGTGCACGCCAAATAGAAACAACTACTTCGTCGATGGTTTGATGGTCTTTATCAAGTATTTCTCCGTAATGCAAGGTGTTGGCGGGGGCATTCAGAATTGACCGTGAGAAGATGGAATCTACAATTTCGATAGCTTTACTGCCTGACACTCTGATTATGCCTATTGCGCCACCCGGCTGCGTTGCCAATGCGCAGATGGTTTCAGAAGAATTGAGAAGATTGTTGTATGCTTGCATTATGGAGGGAAGTTAAAGCGTTATATAATGGAATTAAGGAGTTAAGCCATTGTCGCCTATGCAATGAAACAGGTTGCGTTTCGATTGATGCAGCATGCTAAAACTCCTTAATTCTTTTATTCTTATTTGCGAAAGTACTATAAATTATATTCTTTCAAGTACCTTTTTAATCAATCCGTCAATGGTATTCTTATAGCCAACGTTAGCTTCTTTTTGGCGGCGGTTAGCTATTACCATACAGCAAGTTAAGGCTTTATGTCCCATGTGCTGTGCCAAACCTGCCAACGCGCTGCTTTCCATCTCAAAGTTTGTAACCTTATGCCCTTTGTATTCAAACTTAACGATTTTCTCATTAAGTTGAGGGTCTGCCAATGGAACACGCAGACGGCGACCTTGAGGTCCGAAGAAACCACCGCAAGCGATGGTTACACCACGTACCATATCGTCTTGTGCAATTTGTTCTAACAACTCTTTGTCTGCATTTGCCACGTATGGATTGCCTAATTGTGGCAGCCATTTTACCTGCTTCTTGAATTCTTCTTCAAACTCAATATCCAACTTTTCGCGGTTTGCATAGTAATTGAGCAAACCATCGAAACCTATGCTTTTCTCTGATGCAATGAATGTTCCGATAGGAGTATTGCTTTGAAGACCTCCGCAAGTACCAATGCGTACTAAGGTAAGTTGTCGGAAGTTGGTCTTTTCTCTTCTTGTTTCAAAGTCAATATTAGCTAAAGCATCAAGTTCATTGACAACAATATCTATGTTATCGCAACCGATACCTGTGCTCAATACAGTTATTCGCTTGTTTTTAAATTTACCTGTTATGGTTCTAAATTCTCTATTATTAACTTCACATTCCACTCCGTCAAAATGTGAAGCAACTAAAGCAACACGCCCCGGATCACCGACCAAAATAACCTTATCTGCCAGTTGTTGTGGTTTT
Organism: Prevotella falsenii DSM 22864 = JCM 15124; assembly: GCF_000613945.1. GTDB lineage: Bacteria > Bacteroidota > Bacteroidia > Bacteroidales > Bacteroidaceae > Prevotella > Prevotella falsenii. The sequence continues at coordinate 30,337 of NZ_BAJY01000005.1, read as the reverse complement.
AAATGAAGGTGGAAAATACCTCCGTCTTCGTTAATAATTAACTCTGATGGAGCAAAATAATTCTCTTCCATAATTTATAAGATTTAGTAAATTGTTTTTTGTACTTTACAAAGATACGCCTTTTTATAAATAAAAAAGAAGAAATGTCCAACTTTTTATTCTTACCACTTACTTATTTGCTTGCTTTTAACTTCTTAGCATCAATGTAAGTTCGGCATAAGAAAACAGTTAAGCAGGCTGTCTTATAGATGTTTTTTAAGCAAATCCCCTGATGGAACAGTGAGACTTTTTCAGTTTAACCTTGTAAAAAAAATCTTTTAGAACTCCCTGATGAACCTATATGATAAGATACTGCTCAGAAAGCGTGCCGTGATTGAAATTGTGAACGATGAACTAAAGAATGTATGCCGGATAGAACACACCGGACACCACTCTTTTGATAACTTTTCCACAAACCTGATAGCAGGGCTCATTGCATACAATCTGCTGCCGAAGAAGTCGGCAATGAATATAGAAATAATTGATAAGAGCAGTCTAATTGCATAGAGCTTATATCGAACTCACATTATTTATAAGATGCTTAAAAGTATTACTTTTTTCAAGCGTGTGAACATGTTGTAAAACCATTTTCAGAACCATTTGAAAAGAAGAAACCGACCGAACATTTAAAAGATACCGAGGGAACGTTCAAAAGATACCGAGCAATCTTCAAATCGCTCGGTATCTTTTTCTTGATTGCTCGGTATCTTTTTTTCGTTCGTTCGGTATGTTTTTTATAAAAAATTAATTACCTTTGCATTATCATTATGAAAGACCGTCTTCCGCAAGCGAAATCCTCCGACTTCGGAAGATATAACAAAGGAGGAAAATCTATTACTCATGGCAAATAAACCATTACAGTTCGTTCTTATGGAACGCAAGATGAATGTCGGTCCTCACGCAGGAGAAATCGTGCAAGTAGCTCATCCTACGGGCAGACATCGTGTAGACTTCCGCAATTTTTGCAACCGTGTGGCAAAGTCCACCACGTTCAACAGTCAGGAAGTACAAGCCGTGCTGAACTATGCTACGGAAATCGCCAAAGACATCGTGTCTAACGGCGACATCGTAGAGTTTGGCGACTTGGGAACACTCAACCCCTCGTTTAAGAGTAAAGTAGTGCCCAAAGGAGAAACTTTCAACGTGCAGAAGCACATCGAAAAGCCCGTTGTCCATCTGTCGCCCTCGCGCAAGTACTTTACACTTACCGATGTAAGCTACGAACAAACAACCGCCAAGCCCAAGAAAGGCAAGAAGCCGAGCACAGGTGGTGGAGAAAGCGGAGGAAACGAACATCCGTAAATTCATTTTGATGGTGGAGCGACTACCTGCGATGGTGGTTGCTCCGCCATAATTTCATCACAGATTATAAACCAAATGACCTTTTAACCGATGAAGTACGGTCATCTCAAAACATCATATCATCCGTACTTTCAAAGCAATGAAGGTTTAAAAATAAAAAATCAATGAGACGTATGTATTTTAAAAGGACATTTCATCCTGTAGGACAGGGCGCATTTTACGTGGAAAAGTTTGAACTACCTAATGGTTCAACGTTTACTATAGTTTACGATTGTGGTTCATTAACGCTCAAACAAGAAGAACTTAAGAAAAGAATAAAAGGTGTTTTCCCTAAAGGACATCAGATAGACATTCTATTTATTTCTCATTTTCATGCCGACCATATCAATGGAATAGAAGCATTGAAAGAACATTGCAGAATTAAAAAAGTTGTTTTGCCACTAATTGATGATGAAGAGAAAATTATATTAAAAGTTTCAAACTATATAGAAACAAAGGATTCTTGTGAAGAGATTATAGAAACTCCCGAACAATATTTTGAAAATTCTATTATCATTAAAATTAATCCTGTAGATATGGATTCTACTCCAAAAGATGTAGACCCTATAGATATATCAAATATAGAGGAAAATACAACTTTATCGAGTGGAACAGTTCTTAAAGATAAAAGAAATGGTTTTCTTGATTGGGTCTTTATTCCATATAATTACAAACAGAATGAACGAAAAAATCAGTTTAAAAGAAAGATAAAATTTCCACTGAAGAAAATTACAATAGATAATATTGAAGAATATAAAGATAAGTTAACCGATGCATATAAAGCTATCGAAGGAGACCTTAATGGGAACTCAATGGCTTTGTATTCGGGTCCCCTAAAAGATAATTATAGTTTCTTGTGTTATCGCTATAGACCATTTTATACCTATTGTTTAGACCCTTATCAATTACAAAGTGGTTGTTTGTATACAGGAGATGTTAATCTTAAAAACAGAGGTTTAATTAAAGACATAAAGGAAAGATTAGATAGGGTTTCTCAGTTTATAGGAACGCTACAAGTACCACATCATGGCTCCGAACATAATTTTAAAGAGTCTATTTTAAAAATTGGAAAAATTTCTAGTGCGGTTTGTTCTTTTGGTATCAGAAATAGTTATGGTCATCCAGCATATACTGTCATTGAGAAAGTAGTAGACAAAGAGATTATCCCTTGTTTAGTTACTGAGGATTTCGGAACAATAGTTGTTCAAGAGGGATTTTTTTATGAAGAAATATAGTTATTAACAAAGGTATATATTCCTATGCGAAAGCTATTGTTCACAGTTGTAATTCTTAATCATATCCGAAATTAAGTGGCTGAACACTATCTGCATACTTCCTTTGCTGAATGCAGGTCGGTAGAGTCCGGCAACAACCGAACAGGTGGCAAAGCGCATAGCAGCCGAATCGACGGTCAGTCCTGCCGATGTGCGCGCGGTGCTGACGGCATTAGGCGGCGTGATGGGCGACTTTATGGCACAAGGACGCTCGGTGAAGCTCGAAGGTGTAGGCTCGTTCTACTTTACGGCAGTTACGAACAAGAACGGCGTAGCTACCGAGAAAGAAGTATCGGCAAACCAAATTAAGAGTGTGCGTGTGCGTTTCCTGCCCGAAACCCGCTATCGCGGTAACGGCAAAGGTCGTGTGTCTACACGCGGTCTGTCGGATGTGGACATTGAGTGGGAAGAATGGAAAGGCGAAGAAAAAGGGAAAGAAAAGAAAGAACCCGAAAGCGGAACGCCAAGCCACCCATAAAGTGTTGCTGCTTACAGCACTGCCCCTCGCTCTCCACGGAGCGGGGGCTTTCTTTTGTATGACTGTTTGCAGCAACGCCGGCACATCTGCCCGAAAAACGAACAAAACCGGTCAAGGACGCTGATGAACGATTGAGGATTATCTGCCGTAGGGGCATGTTTCTTGTGTTCTGACTGCTACTAAGAACGGTTGTTCTTGCAAGTATCACATTATTATTGTACCTTTGCGCCCAAATAAGAAAACAGGAATTTAAATAAACAATGATTACACTTTCAAACATTGCCGTTCAGTTCGGAAAAAGAGTTCTGTACAAGGACGTTAATATCAAGTTTACTCCCGGAAATATCTATGGCGTTATCGGAGCCAATGGTGCAGGAAAATCGACACTGCTTCGCGCCATTTCGGGCGATTTGGAACCCAACAAGGGAACTATTACATTAGGAACAGGAGAACGCTTGTCGGTATTGGAACAGGACCACTTTAAGTACGATGAATTTAAAGTAATGGACACCGTACTTATGGGACACGAACCGCTTTGGAAGAATATGAAGGAGCGTGAGGAACTTTATGCCAAACCGGAAATGACCGAAGAAGACGGAAACCGCGCCGCCGACTTGGAACTGAAGTTTGCCGAAATGAACGGTTGGGAAGCCGAGAGCGAAGCTGCCCAGCTGTTACAACACTTAGGCGTGCAGGAAGACGCACACCAAAAACGAGTAGGCGAACTGTCGAACACTGAAAAGGTGCGTGTAATGCTGGCAAAGGCATTGTTTGGAAAGCCCGACAACCTTTTGCTCGACGAGCCTACCAACGACCTCGACCTTGAAACCGTGGAATGGTTGGAAGACTATCTTGGCGAAATAGAAGAAAACCAGACAGTGCTTGTCGTATCGCACGACCGCCACTTCCTTGATGCCGTAAGTACACAAACCATCGATATTGATTTCGGCAAGGTTACTGTGTTTGCCGGTAACTATTCGTTCTGGTACGAAAGTTCGCAGTTGGCTTTGCGTCAGGCGCAGAACCAAAAGATGAAAGCCGAAGAAAAGAAGCAGCAGTTGGAAGAATTTATCCGCCGTTTCTCTGCCAATGTGGCAAAAAGCAAGCAGACTACTTCGCGCAAGAAGATGCTTGAAAAGCTCAACGTGGAGGAAATTCGCCCATCGAGCCGTAAGTATCCGGGCATTATCTTCCAAATGGAACGCGAACCGGGAAACCAAATCTTGGAAGTTCAAGACTTGAAAGCCGTCGATGAAGACGGAACCGTTTTATTCGACCACGTAAACTTCAATGTGGAGAAAGGGCAGAAAGTAGTGTTCTTGTCGCGCAATCCAAAGGCGATGACGGCTTTGTTCAATATTATAAATGGCGAACGGGAAGCACAAGCAGGTACTTACAATTGGGGCATAACCATTACAACGGCTTATCTGCCGCTCGATAACACCGAATACTTCAACAGCGAGTTAAATCTTGTCGATTGGCTTTCGCAGTACGGACAGGGCAACGAAGTCGTGATGAAAGGTTTCCTTGGTCGTATGTTGTTTAAGCAGGAAGAAGTGGAAAAGAAAGTAAATGTGCTGTCGGGAGGCGAGAAAATGCGTTGTATGATAGCACGCATGCAGTTGCAGAATGCCAACTGCCTGATACTCGACACTCCTACGAATCATCTTGATTTGGAGAGCATTCAGGCATTTAACAATAACCTTGTTGGCTTTAAGGGTAATATTCTCTTCAGCTCGCACGACCACGAATTTATCGGAACGGTTGCCAATCGCATCATCGAATTAACTCCAAATGGTACGATAGATAAACTTATGAGCTACGACGAGTACATTCACGACGAGCAGATAAAGGAACAAAAAGCCAAGATGTATCAAGTATAAATTAGCAAACCAATTGTTTTCGGACTGCTTATAAATAGGTTTTGTTTGCAGTCGCTGCTATATTGGCACGTTATTTGTAAACGTTTGAAGTAGACAAAAATACATTATCATGAGCAAAAATAATAAGAAAATAGAGATAGAAGGCGAAGAAGCAAAGTTGCAGGAAGAAGAAACCGTGCAGGAGGAAAACACTTCTTCAGAGGGTGAAACGTCGTCAGAAGCCGATAACGAAGAAACTCCGGAAGCTGAAACCGACGAAGAAGGCAAAGCAGAGCAGAAAGACGGCAATGCAGAAGCTGAAGAATGGAAAGACAAGTATATTCGTCTTTACGCTGAATTTGAAAACTACAAGAAGCGAACGCTAAAGGAAAAAGCAGAGCTTATACTCAATGGAGGCGAGAAAACCATTACGGCTATTCTTCCTATTCTCGACGATTTTGAACGTGCCATTGCAGATAAGACAGAAGACGCAACAGCCATTAAAGAAGGTTTCGACCTTATTTTCAAGAAGTTCTTAAAAACTTTGGAGGGTATCGGTGTAAGCAAGATAGAGACAAAAGATAAGGATTTCAATGTAGACTATCACGAAGCAATTGCGATGGTGCCGGGAATGGGCGACGATAAGAAAGGCAAAATCATCGATTGCGTACAAACCGGCTATATGCTGAACGATAAAGTAATTCGCCATGCTAAGGTTGCAGTAGGACAATAACACATAAACAGCCTTAAGGTTTTTAGAAATTCAAGAGTTTGCAAACTCACAACAATCAAGGAATGGCAAAAAGAGATTACTACGAAGTTCTGGGCGTTGAAAAAAAACGCTTCGGACGACGAAATAAAGAAGGCGTACAGAAAGCTCGCTATTAAATATCACCCGGACAGAAACCCTGACGACGCAAAAGCAGAGGAAAAGTTCAAAGAAGCAGCAGAAGCATACAGCGTATTGAGCGACCCACAGAAGCGACAGCAATACGACCGGTTCGGATTTGACGGGCCAAACTTTGGCGGTGGCAATCCGTTTGGTGGCGGTGGTTTCTCAATGGACGACATTTTCTCTATGTTTGGCGATGTATTCGGTGGGCACGGCGGCGGTGGTGGCTTTGGAGGTTTCGGCGGTGGAAGCCGTCAGGCTCCTAAATATAAAGGTGCCGATTTGCGCCTGAAAGTCAGACTTTCGTTGCAGGAAGTTGCCACAGGCGTTACCAAGAAGTTTAAGGTGCGCAAAGACGTAGCATGCGAACATTGCCACGGAACGGGTGCCGAAGGCGGCAGTGGCACCGAAACGTGTCCTAATTGCCACGGCAGCGGTATGGAAATTCGTACCCAACAAAGCATCTTCGGTATGATGCAGACACAAACAACCTGCCATGTATGCGGTGGCGAAGGTACGATTATAAAAAACAAATGTACACACTGCCATGGCGATGGCGTCGTGAAAGGCGAGGAAGTTGTTGAAATCAACATTCCCGCAGGTGTTGCCGAAGGAATGGTTGTGAACGTTCCGAACAAGGGAAATGCCGGCAAACACAACGGTATAACGGGCAATATACAAGTTTATATCGAAGAAGAAGACAACGATACGTTTATTCGTGATGGACAGAATGTTATCTACAACTTGTTGCTCGACTTCCCTACGGCTGTCTTGGGTGGTCAGGTTAAAATTCCAACAATAGATGGGAACTTTATTCAAATACCTATTGAATCTGGCACACAGCCTGGCAAAATAGCTCGTGTACGTGGCAAAGGACTTCCTGCCGTGCAGGGCTATGGCAGAGGAATGGGCGACCTTATCGTGCAAATAAGTGTTTATGTTCCAAAAACATTATCGCAATCGGAACGCAAAGCCATTGAAGAGTTTCAAGAAAGCGACAACTTCAAGGGAGACAGCTATACAAAACGTACTATTTTTGATAACTTCAAGAAACTATTCAGCTAAGTTGTAAAGACTGAAAAGTAATAAAAATGACTTACAAGGAAACCACAGAATACTTATATAACAGCACCCCCGTCTTTGAACACGTGGGTGCTTCTGCTTATAAAGAAGGTTTATCCACAACCCTCGCATTAGACGAATACTTTGGACGGCCGCATCAAAACTTCCGTTCTATCCATATTGCAGGAAGCAACGGAAAAGGCTCTTGCTCCCATACATTGGCTGCAATACTTCAAGCCGACGGCTATAAGGTTGGGCTTTACACAAGTCCGCACCTTGTAGACTTCAGGGAACGCATCAGAGTAAACGGCAAGATGATTTCCGAACAATACGTAATTGATTTTGTTGAAAACCATCGCAACTTCTTCGAACCGTTGCACCCATCGTTCTTCGAGCTGACTACCGCAATGGCTTTCAAGTATTTTGCCGAACAACAGGTAGACTTTGCCATTGTAGAAGTAGGCTTGGGCGGGCGTTTGGATTGCACCAATATTATCAATCCGCTGCTTTCCGTTATTACCAACATTTCGCTCGACCATACCCAATTCTTAGGCGACACGTTGCCAAAGATAGCATACGAAAAGGCAGGCATCATTAAGCAAGACACTCCTGTAGTTATCGGGGAAGCCATACCCGAGACCCGTATCGTGTTTGAAGCAAAGGCACAGAAAATGGACGCCATGATTGTGTTTGCCGAAGATATTCCGATGGTACAATCGGCAAGTGTCAATCCGAAGGGAGGACGCATATACCAAACTCGCTTATTCGGTACGATTGAAGGCGAATTGGGAGGAATTTACCAAGACAAGAATACCAATACGTTGCTGACGGCAGTGATGCAGCTTTACAATAACCGGATAATCAGAAACATAGACAGCGTTGCAAAAGGATTTTCAAACGTTTGCGAAGCTACAGGATTAATGGGTAGATGGCAGCAAATACAGCAAAATCCAACCGTAGTCTGCGACACCGGGCACAACGAAGCAGGCTGGAAAGACTTGTCGCAACAAATTAAAAGTCAAGAATACCATAATCTGCGCATCGTCTTTGGTATGGTAGACGACAAGGATATAGAGGCTGTTATGGCTCTTTTGCCCGACAATGCCCATTATTACTGGACACAACCCAACACAAAACGTGCGTTCTCGGCTGAGAAGGTGGCAAGGATAGGCAAGCAGTATAACCTTGAAGGCAGAACGTTTGCAGATGTTGCAGAGGCTTACCGGCAAGCATTAAGCGACGCAGAAAGCGACGATTTTATATTTGTAGGTGGCTCAAGCTACATCGTTGCCGACTTTCTAACCCCAATCGTTTATTAGGACGCATTTGCTTATCTTTGTTATTACCGCCATGCTTCCTTACCGGTTTCGTCCGCTTGCCGGCATCTGCGTAGCCATTACATCTCGCCGTAGCCCGCTACGCCTTCGATGAAACGGCAGCACATCTGCTCGACAATCGAACAAAATCAGTCAAGGACGCTAATGAACGATAGGGGTTTAAGCAACTTCTAATCGCAATATAATTCTATTAAAGGCAAGATTTCTTAATCTTGTCTTTAATTGTTTTTAACACACAACAAACCTCCTTTTGCTCTGAAATAGTTTGTCATTATCGTTTATTTTTGTTTCCTTTGCAGAAAATAAAATTGCTGAATAATGAATAATACGAAACAGAATGGAAGCATTATTGCGATTATTACAATGATGTTTCTTTATGCAATGATTTCGTTTGTAACAAATCTTGCAGCTCCAATCGGAGTTATTTGGAAGAATATTTTTGGTGGCGAAAGTGCCAATACGGTGGGTATGCTTGGCAATGCCATGAACTTTCTTGCCTATTTCTTTATGGGAATACCTGCAGGAAAGATGCTTGTGCGTGTAGGATACAAGAAAACAGCACTTATTGGTATAGGTATCGGTTTCTTGGGAGTACTGACTCAGTTCTGCTCAGGGTTCTTTACCGATGCTAAAATTACAGGATTTGTTATTTATCTGTTAGGAGCGTTCATCTCAGGCTTCTGTGTTTGCATGCTGAACACAGTGGTTAATCCGATGTTGAACCTTATCGGAGGCGGTGGAAATCGTGGAAATCAGCTCAATATGATAGGCGGAACGCTCAATTCGCTGTCCGGAACGCTTACGCCGCTTTTTGTTGGGTCGTTGATAGGAGAAGTAACAAAAAATACATCTATCATTGATGTAAACCCGGTTCTTTACATTGCTATGGGTGTATTCGTGGTAGCATTCATTATTTTATCGTTTATTCCTATCCAAGACCCAAAGAACAGCAAGGCAGGAACCAACCTTACATTCGAGCATTCTCCGTGGAACTTCCGCCATTTCGTATTAGGTGCAATCGCTATTTTCGTGTATGTGGGCGTAGAAGTCGGCATTCCCGGAACACTTATTTACTATCTTTCCGATACAACTGCTGCCGGCGGCGGACTTCCCAAGGCTACTGCCACCGCCATAGCAGGCTCGGTTGCCGCAACCTATTGGTTCTTAATGCTCGTAGGACGTTTCGTTGCAGGTTTCATTGCCAGCAAGATTTCGAGCAAGACATTAATGTCGTGCACCACTATTTTTGCAATGGTGCTCATCGTTACCGCCATTATATTAGGAAAAAGTGCGGCTGTTTCGATGCCTGTGTTCACGGGTTCAGCCTTTAATATGGTAATTGTACCGGTTTCTGCATTGCTGCTTGTACTTTGCGGACTGTGCACCAGCGTTATGTGGCCGTGCATCTTCAACCTTGCAACCGAAGGTCTTGGAAAATATACAGAGCCTGCTTCGGGCATATTTATGATGATGGTAGTAGGCGGTGGCTTGCTTCCGTTGCTGCAAAACTTTGTAGCTGACCGGTCTGGCTATCTTGTTTCATACTTTGTTCCGCTCGTCGGCGTGGCTTATATGTGCTTCTACGCTTTGATAGGCAGCAAGAATGTAAACAAGAATATCCCTGTCGATTAAAAGAAGAAATATATCGTAATATAGCTTATAAAGGCGTTATACCATCGGTGTAACGCCTTTTTCGTAATGGTATATGGATTGGCAGAAGTAGAACGTTCTTTAGAAATAGTTTTCTTTTCCGTTGCTTGCGCCAGACACTGAAAATAGCTTAACTTTGTAAAGATAATTTCAAGAAAAAACGATAATTTTGTTTTGGCATTGCGAAACCGTAGGTTTTGCGATGCAAAACCTACGGTTTTACCGTGCAAAACAGCCGCTTTTGGAATGCAAAACAATAGGTTTTGCAACACCTTGATAACGAGATAATTATACGACAGATACGTTTGTGAAAAACGTTTACAATTTTATGGCACTTTTTTCGCTTGCAAAATCGGGTTGTCGAGACAATAATGCAACAAGCTAAAAAGGTGCTTTTATTCAGAAAACCGAACCTTATACGATTCATCATCGCAAATATTGGTTACTTATAGATAACCTTGCGTTAAAAACGTAGATACCGGTATGTATTTTCTTCAATGATGATAAGAAGCGGCAGGAGATAGCCTCTTTCCCTTCACTCTTGATGTTTAATAAATATTAAAACCCAATTTAGTTAGCTAAAAAAACTATTTTTTGAAATAAAATTATTATCTTTGCATATGAAAGATATAATGCGTATGAATAAGAAAATATATACTTTTCTGTTAGCTATAACCCTTTTAGGTTTTGCATTGCCGACAACAGTAAAAGCTCATACCTCGTTAGAGATGATTGAGCAAGACGTTCATAACGTTTCTATTTCTGTTTACGGCTCTGTCCTTCGCATTGAAGGAGCAAACGATGAGATGTTGCAAATATACAATGTAACAGGTGTATGCGTTATGAGTATTAGAATAGACGGACAAGATAAACGCTACAATCTTAATCTGCCAAAAGGCTGTTATATTGTAAAGGTAGGAAAAGTGGTTCGTAAAATATCAATACGATAACTCTACTATATCATTGACAATCTCTCTCCTCTGTCGTGCATCGAATAGAAGAAGCTGAACTCTTAAAAGCATTAGCAGAGCCTGAAACACGCAATAAGGCATTTGCCCTATTGGTAAACGAATATAGCAAGCCTTTGTATTGGAAAATACGAAGCTTTGTTTTGCTGCACGATGATGCAGATGATATACTGCAAAACACTTTCTTGAAAGTATGGAAAAACATAGAAAGCTTTGAGGGGAAATCGAAAATATCTACATGGTTGTATCGCATTGCTATCAATGAGTCTTTAGATTTTTTGAGAAACAAGAAAGAAACAGTTGCCATAAGTTCCGATAATGCCTATAATGGTGTTGCCAATATGCTTTTAGCAGATAGCTATTTCGATGGTAACAAAGGGCAAGCAGTGCTGCAAGAAGCTATTTCAGCTTTACCCGAAGTTCAGCGCACCGTATTTATCATGAAATATTACAACGAACTAAAATACCCGGAAATACATGAAATTCTTGGTACGAGCGAAGGAGCTTTAAAGGCATCTTACCACATTGCAGTAAAGAAAATATCGCAATATATAAAAGAACACGAATAAATTTCTGAATCCAAGTTAAACCAAAGTCCTGTATTTGCGTCAAACTATCAGTAACAAGCTAAAGTAAAGAAAATCAATTGTGATGGAGTTAGAAAAACAATTACTTTCAGAATTTGGAAACAGACGACCGTTTAAGTCGCCTGATGGCTACTTCGACAATTTGGAAATGCGAATTATGTCGCAAATAACTGCAAAAGAAACTGAAACCACCGAAGACAAGCAAATTAGTAAAAAACGCAATATAGCCTTTGCCGGACGCTTGCGCCCATTGCTGATAGCAGCTTCTTTTATCGGGTTGATTGTTATTGGTGCAGCAACAATACATTTCTTCCAAGGAAATGAGCATATACAGCAAAACAATAATATTGCAGCTACGCCGACGGCTACGACCGCTAAAGAAGAATCTGCGGATACCGAATACTTAGACGAAGCGGCTGAATATATGATGCTTGATAAAGACGATGTGTATGCTTATCTGGCTGATAATTAATTAATAGAACCGAATTCTGCAAAACACTGATAATGAAAAGAATATTTATTATTACTATAGCGTGTGTCTGTGCAATAAGTTTGTTTGCACAACACAAGTTCGACCCTGAGAAGTTTAAGGCAGAGCTGCATCAATACATTGTAACTTCGGCAAAGCTAACTGAACAGGAATCTGCAAAGCTTTTGCCGATTTACGATGAGATGATGACCAAACAGCGTGCACTTCACGACCAGTTACGCAAATTGCAAAGTAGCCACCCGGCGAATAATAATAGTGCTAAAAAAGCGATATTGGAGATAGACGATTTGCACATACAGATAAAACAAATAGAAAAAAACTACCATATAAAGATGTTGAATGTAATTTCTGCAATGAAACTAAGTGAAGTTCTAAAAGCCGAACGACACTTCCATCGGAAATATTTTCGCAATGCTGCAAAGAAAAGGTAGCTAATTCTATTCAACAGCAATAATAAAGTTCATTAATCCATTTAGATTTTATACATAAGATTTACAATGAAATTATATCGTTTGCAATTTGTAAAAGCAGCTTTAATCTTGTTTTTACTGTTTACAAGCAGTTATTCTTTTTCTGCAAGCTCTCCTAAGAAGCGTCAGTTCAGAGGCGCATGGATTCAGTGTGTCAATGGTCAGTTTCAAGCCATTGGAACGGAACGAATGCAACAAACACTCATTTCCCAGCTCAACAAGTTGCAGCAAATGGGTGTCAATGCCATTATATTTCAAGTTCGTGCCGAGTGCGATGCACTCTATCCCAGCAAGTATGAACCATGGAGTAAGTTCCTGACAGGAAAGCAAGGAACAGCTCCTATGCCTTATTGGGATCCTTTGCAGTGGATGATAGAGCAGTGTCATAAACGTGGAATGGAACTTCACGCATGGATAAACCCTTATCGTGCAAAGACAAAGAATACCACGCAACTTGCTTCAAATCACATTGCTGTTCAACACCCCGAACGAGTTTTTGACTACGATGGGCTTAAAATACTTAACCCCGGTATTCCTGAAAACAGGAATTACATTTGCAATATCGTAACGGATATTCTGCAACGATACAATGTAGACGGTTTACATATTGACGATTATTTCTATCCTTATCCTGCTGCGGGACAACGCATTCCCGATTTGAAAGAGTTTAGCCTTTATGGTGGTGGCTTCGGCCGTATTCAAGATTGGCGTCGCGACAATGTCGATATGTTTATAAAGCAACTTGGCGAAACCATTCATAGGGTGAAACCTTGGGTCAAATTCGGTGTTTCGCCCTTTGGAATTTACAGAAATGAAAAGAGTGCACCAAACATTGGCAGCAAAACCAATGGGCTGCAGAACTACGATGACCTTTATGCCGATGTATTAAAATGGGTAAATAATGGTTGGGTGGACTATTGTGTTCCGCAGATTTATTGGGAAATAGGAAATAAAGCCGCCGACTATAAAGAACTTATTACATGGTGGAACCGTTATGCAGGAAATCGTCCGCTATATATTGGCGAGGACGTCTTGCGCACCGTGAAGCACGCTGACCCACAAAATCCGAAATCACACCAATTACCTGCAAAGCATCGGCTGCACGAAAGGTCAGAGAATGTTCAAGGTACGGTTTTATGGTATGCTGCATCGGTTGTTGAAAACCCGGGTAATTACGCCAAAATGCTTCAAGCCGATTATTGGCGTTATCCTGCTTTGCAACCTTTAATGCCTTTCATTGACGACGAAGCACCTAAGAAACCGCGTTCGCTGAAAGTAACTTGGTCGGAAGAAGGCTGTATATTGCATTGGAAAGCTCCTAAGGGAAAAGATTGGAAAGACGAAGCACATAAGTATGTTGTTTACAGATTTGCTCCCGATGAAAATATCGATTTGGAGAATCCGGCAAAGATTGTAGCCATAACTTATCAACCCGCATTGAGGTTAAATTATAATGATGGCAAAACAAAATATACTTATATAGTAACCGCACTCGACCGTATGGGGAACGAAAGTACGGGGAAGAAGAAGAAAGTAAAACTCTAATTGAGAATGCAATATTGAAGTTTTCTTGCTCAATCCCTTGCAACTTTCAGAGAAAAGGCTTATATTTGCAGCCGAATAATAAACAATCGTTCAAACCAATAAAAATAAATAATGGTGAAAGAACCAACGGAACAATTTCCGACTAAAACATCTACTAAAGGCTCTGTCAGTATCTCTGTAACAAGGAGATAAAGGCGGAGCTTTCTGCATGGTTATCAAAGATATTAAAAGAACATAGTTAATAATTAATAACCCTAACGCCCCGGCCTCGGTAAGGCGTTCCCCCTCTGCGAAAGGGAGTCATGGAGAGGCAATGAAGAACAATGAAAAACAATCTATTTAAGAAAATGTATGCAGCCATTGTTGCGCTGTTCATCGCAATGTTTGCTTTGCCACAGCAGGCACAGGCGCAAACGAAAGAAGCCTATGTTGAGAAAAATCTCGAAGGAAAGACTATCACTTTCTATTACGATGCGCAAAAGTCGAGCCGAAAAGGTATCACGTATGGCATCGATGAAAAGCAGACCATGGCCAGTGGAATAGAAATTCCGGTTTGGGCAGGAACCTCTCAAAGCGAGGAAAAAACAACTGTTACAGCTGTATTCGATGCATCGTTCAAGGACTACCGTCCAACAAGCACCGGCTATTGGTTTAACTATTATTCGGTTCTGAAGGAAATTAAGGGTATGGAAAACCTTAATACGACTGAAGTAACCAATATGTCTCACATGTTTGCTCACTGCGAAGTTTTGCCTTCAATCGACCTTTCGCACTTCAATACAGCAAAGGTAACTGATATGAGTTCATTATTTTCAGAGTGTCAAACACTTGCTTCGCTCGACCTTTCTAAGTTCAATACAGAGAAGGTTACGAACATGAACTCAATGTTTAATTTCTGCTCTGCACTTCCTACACTCGACCTTTCTAACATCAATACAGCGAATGTAACCGACATGCGCGCAATGTTCTTTTGCTGTCCTGCACTTACCTCGCTTGATTTGTCTAAGTTCAATACAGTGAATGTAACCGATATGAGCGTAATGTTCTTTTACTGCAAGGGACTTACCTCGCTCGACCTCTCTAAGTTCAACACCGAGAAAGTAACCACTATGAAGGGTATGTTCTCCGGTTGCGTTGAGCTTAAATCGCTCGACATCTCTAAATTCAACACTGCAAACGTAACCGACATGAACGGAATGTTCTCAAGTTGTACGGCTCTTCCTACGCTCGACCTCTCACACTTCAACACAGCAAAGGTTAAGGATATGAACGGAATGTTTGCAAACTGCTCTGCACTTACCTCGCTCAATGTGTCTAAGTTCAACACAGCGAACGTAACAGACATGAATTCAATGTTTGCTCACTGCGATGTTCTTACCACACTCGACCTCTCAAGTTTCAACACCGAGAAAGTAACCAATATGTACGGAATGTTTGCAGACAGCAAGGCACTTACCTCGCTCGACCTCTCAAACTTCAAAACATCGGAGGTTACGACCATGAATGGAATGTTCTCAGGTTGCACCGGGCTTACTTCTATTAAGGTTCCAAACTTCAATACAGAGAAAGTAACCAATATGTACGGAATGTTCTTCCACTGCGATGCGCTTACTTCACTTGACCTTTCAAGCTTTAAGACACCGAACGTAACCAATATGTACGGAATGTTTGCATACTGTGGGCAGCTTACTTCGCTCAAAATACCTAACTTCAACACCGAGAAGGTAACAGATATGTCTTTCATGTTCTTCTATTGTGAGAAACTACCTTCGCTCGATTTATTAAGTTTCGACACTAAGAATGTTACCGATATGGGTGCTATGTTCAAGTATTGCGCTGAATTGGAAACACTCGATCTTTCTAAGTTCAACACAGAAAAGGTAGAGAATATGCGTTCAATGTTCTCTGGTTGCAGAAAACTATCTAAACTCGAAATCTCACATTTCAATACTGATAACGTAACCAATACGAGCACAATGTTCTTCTCTTGTGATGCGCTTACTTCTCTCGACCTTACAAACTTCAAATTAGAAAAGGTAAGCGACATGCGTTCAATGTTCGCATTCTGCGAGGAAATGACTACTATCTATTGCAATAACACATGGGCGTGTGCTAATTCAGAGAACATGTTTGCTTACTGTGCAAAACTTAAAGGTGCAGTTCCATTCAACGAATATAAGATAGACGTATCAATGGCAAACCCGGAAACAGGATATTTCACCAAGAAAAATCCTTCCGGTATCTCTAATCCAAACACCGCAACCAACGCTACCGTAGAGGCTATATATTCACTTGACGGCAAGAAACTGACAGAATTACAACACGGTGTGAACATCGTTCGCATGAGCGACGGAACAACACATAAAGTAATGAAGTAAGAAACGAAAACAAATAATAGAACAACGCCATTCGTCGTAACGGAGTTATAATCTCAAGTGTAATGAGGTTACGACGAATGAAACAAATAGAATAACAGCAAACCCTCCTTTCTAAGAACAGTTTCAGCAGTCGTCAGACGCAAGGAAACAAAAGGGTAGGGGAATGCTGTAAACAATAAGAAAGCCACCTTGGCACTTTCTGCCAAGGTGGCTTTTTCTTTTTCGTTAGAAAGTATTGGCATTCGCTTAAGAAAACCTTTTAGTGCAACAAAAACAGATTCAGTAAAGATTTCTTTGATGAAAAGTCTTTCTTTTTCTTGACGAACAAAATAGCTGAAAATAGCCTTGATTTTGTAAATATAATTCCCTTAAAAAGTGATAAAAGCACTTTGACGTTGCGAAAGCGGCTGTTTTGCGTTGCAAAACCTACGGTTTTACCGTGCAAAACAGCCGCTTTTGCAATGCAAAACAATAGGTTTTGTAAAGCGTTGAGAACGAGATGGTTAAGCAGAAGATATGCTTGCTAAAAATCTTTACACTTTTATGGTTCGCTTTTTGTCTGTAAAATGAGTAGTGAAAGCGGCAGTATAGTTTATTTACCGAATGCTAAAAGGGCTGAGTTCCTTGCAAGGAGCTCAGCCCAAATTCTATCTGAAGCAAACAGTTTTAGCAGATTAGAAATAGTTAAAAATGTGAACAAGGAATTAGAATGTCCACTTTGCTGCAATGGTAGGAATAGCGTAGAACTTATTATTCTTGCCTTTATTGTTCCAAACAAAATTATTGCTGATTTCTACTTCAGTACCCAACGAAAGGTTTACACCGTTCATACCCTTCAGTGTATTTAAGTTAAACCAAAATTGCGGTTCAGATAACAAGATGAGTTTGCCGCTGATATTCGGGTCGTACCATAAGTCGCAGAAACCACTGAAAGAACACAATCCCTTGGCAAAGTTCAAGCCCCATACTTCGGTAAGTTGGAAACCATTGAATGGGTGTGCGCCGGTATGCTTGTTTTTGAAAGTGTACTTATACATCAGTTGCACACTGAAAGTCTTTGAAAAATCTTTGTTAGCCCAGTTCCATGCACCGCCAACGAGCGCAGCGTGTTGGAAACGGCTGCCATAGTAGCCCGCCGGGAGTTCGCCTGTGGTTGATCCACCATCATACTCTATGTGGGCTGCCCAACGCTTATTCTTAGAAACAGCAAACTCTCGTGCTATCTCCCAATAAGCACCGACCACTCCGTCGTTTTTATAATCAATATCGGTGAAGAAGAAAGTTGAACCCCATTTATCGGGTTTGAACATTTCTACAGTGGTTGTAACGGCAGGACGACCCTTCAAATCGTCCGAAAGATTATGACCAAGGTCGTAGTGCAGTTGCATGTTTTGTGCCTGAACACTTGCAAAAGCTGCCATAAAAGTAATGGCGAGGGAAAAGATTTTTTTCATCAGTATTTTAAATTTGCATTAGAATTTGACTGCAAAGTTACGTAAAATCGCTGTAATATTTGCAAAAGAACCGAAGTTTAATGCACATTGATTGACGTTATAAATATGATGCAACACCTTCGCCTGCCGAATTTCGCTTATATAATTTGTTTGGTAACCACGTCGTCAAAGTGCAAGCTGGCCCATTCTATAAGCGAAACAATGGAGGGCATCAGAGATTTTCCAATATCGGTTAGCGAGTATTCTACACGGGGTGGCACTACAGGATATACCTTGCGACAAATCAGATTGTTTTGTTCTAAGTTCTTCAAGGTTGCCGAAAGCATCTTCTGTGAACAATCTGTCATGTGGTGGTGTAGCTCGTTAAAGCGCAATATGCCCGTTTTGCTGGAATAAAGGGAATAAAGCACGAGCATTGACCATTTGTCGCCGAAGCGACTGATAACTTGACGGATTGGACAAGCCAAATAGGACGGGTCTATATTCTTCGTTGTCATAAAAGATAAGTTTTGAAGCAAAGATAATAAAAACTAAGTTAGTTCTCAACCGAGGCTGATTTAATGTTTGTTAAAGTCATATTCTCGAAAAGACGAAATCCACACATTTCCTACATTTTAGTAAGTATCAAACATTTTTGTACCTTCTTGCATGTTCTACATTTATTGAGTAAATTTGCATTGTAAAGAAGAAAATAGAATATCAACAGATTAAAAACAAACTACGATGGAACAGAAAACAATTCAACCAGAGAATAAAAACAAGGTAACAAATGGGGCTGAACTTTCAAGTAACGGAGAAAGCTGTTGCTGTGCTCAAAGCCATCGAAACGGAATGGTAAATTCAACGGACTAAAATAAAGTAAAAGACTATGCAGACCGCACTTGATTTTTTGAAACAAAACAAGGAGGTTGTCTTTGCCACAAACGAAGGCAACCAACCCAAGATACGTATCTTTCAAATCATGCGACAGGAAGCAACAACACTCTATTTTGCCACTTCCTCGCAGAAAGAAGTCTACCGACAGTTGCAGAAAAATCCCCATGTGGAAATCCTTACGATGGCAAACGACGTCTCGGTGCGTTGTTCGGGAAAGGTTAGTTTCGACGTGGACGACAAATGCCGACAATGGATTTACAATAACAACCCCGTGTTGCCACGGCTTTACAGCAGCTACGACAAATTGGTTTATTTCTCACTCGCCATAGAAGAAATGGATTACTACGACCTTCGCCCCACACCGCCCATACTCCGACACTTCAATCTTCGCGAAGGAACAGAGGGAACCGGCTTTGTTGGAGAGCGTTTCTCAAAGAATGACAACAATAGATAAAATAGATAGCTTTTACACAAAAGCTACAAAAAATCTTAATGCTTGTGCCTTTTACTGAAAATATTGGTAACTTTGTACTTACAATATGAGAATAGATATAATTACAGTATTGCCCGAAATGCTTGAAGGCTTTGTCCATGAAAGCATTTTGGCACGAGCCGAAAAAAAAGGTTTAGCAGAAATTCGATTGCATAATCTTCGCGATTACAGCCAAGACAAGTGGCGTCGTGTAGACGATTATCCGTTTGGAGGACAGGCGGGTATGGTGATGCAGATAGAACCCATAGACCGTTGTATCACAGCTTTGAAAGCAGAACGAGAATACGATGAGGTGATATTTACGTCGCCCGATGGAGAGCAATTCAACCAAAAAATGGCAAACGACCTATCCATGGGTGGCAATCTTATTATATTAGCAGGGCATTATAAAGGAGTAGACCAACGTGTAAGAGAACACCTGATAACAAAAGAAATATCGGTGGGCGACTTTGTTCTTACGGGTGGCGAACTTCCGGCAGCCATTATTGCCGATGCAGTGGTACGCATTATACCGGGCGTAATTGGCGATGAGCAGAGTGCATTGT
Organism: Prevotella falsenii DSM 22864 = JCM 15124; assembly: GCF_000613945.1. Taxonomy (GTDB): domain Bacteria; phylum Bacteroidota; class Bacteroidia; order Bacteroidales; family Bacteroidaceae; genus Prevotella; species Prevotella falsenii. Next base: position 10,596 of record NZ_BAJY01000005.1, on the reverse strand, counting down.
CCGATTGCTTCCAAGACAACATGCTTTCTGCCCCCATCTATACCCGTCCGCGAAACTATAAAGGTTGGGAAGTGCCCGAAGTGTTATTGAGTGGACATGAGGCGAAAATTCATCAATGGGAGTTCGACCAAGCAATGGAAAGAACAAAACGGTTGCGTCCCGATTTGCTGAAATAGTCTTCTGTCTTTCTGCGAAAAAGCATTACAGAAAAAGCCCCGTTTCGCATTTGTTTTTTAAAGCTACGGTTTGGCATTTCAAAAACGTAGGTTTTGCGTTGCAAAAGATACGCTTTTACCTTGCAAAACAGCCGCTTTTGAGACGTAAAAGCGTAATTTTTGACTATCAACTACTTACGAAAGGTTCAATAATACCGTATTTCTGTAATGCTTTTTCAGGCTCTGCAAAATATGTTTTTCTATGTTTTTGCCTTTCCGAGCCTTAGTTTCTTTACTCTTATTCAATTTCTGAAAACAAAAGTATTCGCAACTATTTAATTTCGCCAACACGTTTAGAAAACTCTTCGCCTACATTAAATCCTTCTTCGTAGAGGGCTTCCAGCTTCGTAACATCTTTCTCCATTCTCCCCACTTCAACAGGTTTTATGGGGCGTAACACGTGTATATCGCCTCGTTTTTCGTATTCATCAATCATATCTAATTGCTCATTGTAAGCCTTCAGTCTATGGCTTAGCACAACGCGCAAACGCGGATAGTTCTTATAGATAAACTTTGGAACTTTTAAATCCTTTCCTGTATCACGCCAACCTTTGCTGCGTGTGCAAATAACAACATTTTTATTGTGCCCCGTCTCTATGGCACGCATGAGCGGAATAGAATCTATAATACCGCCGTCAAGCATAGGCACACCATCTATCTCTACTATCTTGCTGACATATGGCAAGCTACTCGAAGCACGTGCAATCTCGTTGAGCCTGTGCCTGTTGCCATCGTGCTCTTGCAAATACTCACTTTTGCCGGTTTCGCAATTGGTTGTAACCATTTCAAAAGTATAGCCTAAACTTGTTCTCTCAAAATAAGTGTCGTAGTCGTAAGGAATAATCTCATAAGGAAAACGCTTGTAGAGAAGTTCCGGATCGAAAATACAACCTTGCGTAACAAGATGGCGGAAGCCTATATAGTCGTACTTTGCGAGCAAATCGATGTTGGAAATCCTTGCCCTGCGTGGTTGTCGGCTCATATACGAAAGTCCGTTGCAAGCTCCGGCAGAGACAGCAACGATATACTTAAAGTAGAGGTTGTATTTCATAAATGCGTCCAAAACACCGGAGGTAAATACTCCTCGCATTCCCCCACCTTCCAATACTAATCCTGTGTTTATATCGACTTCCATTAAAAAACTTAATAAAAACAGTGCAAAGTTACTGAATTTATGGAAATAATTATTATCTTTGCAGCTAAACTAATATATGAAAGCAATATGTTTAATAAAGAAACGTACATAGCCCGCCGCGCCGAGCTTAAGCAGCTTGTGAAAGACGGCATTATTATCTTGTTTGGCAACAACGAGTCTCCGGTAAATTCACCTGCGAATGGGTATTCACCTTTCCGCCAAGATTCATCGTTCCTGTACTATTTCGGTCAGCAACGCGATGGTCTTGTTGGCGTTATCGACGTCAATGAAGACAAAGAAATGCTGATAGGAAATGACATTGACATCGAAGACATCGTATGGTTTGGAAGTGTTGATGCCGTCAGCGACCTCGCTGCTCAGGTAGGAGTTGTGAACTCTGCACCTATGAGCGAACTGAAAAATATCTGCGATAAGGCAAAGGCATCTAACAGAAAGATACATTTCTTGCCACCTTACCGTGCTGATATTATGATTCAGATCAGCGATTTGCTCGGCATTCACCCTTATAAGCAGAAAGAAGAAGCAAGCCTTGAGCTTATCAACGCAGTTGTAAAAATGCGTTCTGTGAAGACTGCAGAAGAAATAGAAGAACTTGAACGTGCTGCTGTCATAGGTTATAAGATGCACACAACAGCAATGCGCATCACAAAACCCGGACTTACGGAAAAGTATGTAGCCGGTCAGGTAGAAGGTATTGCCAATTCTTATGGCTCAATGGTGTCTTTCCCAATCATATTATCGCAGCATGGTGAAATCATGCACGGTAATCCATCAATGGCAGAATTGGAAGATGGCAGACTCGTCTTGTGCGACTGTGGTGGAGAAACGATGAGCCACTACTGTTCCGACAACACACGAACATTCCCGGTAAACGGTAAATTCTCACAGCGTCAGCTTGATATATATAATGTAGTGGTAGAAGCACACGATGCTGCTCTCGAGTTATCAAGACCCGGAGTAAAGTACGCTGATGTACACTTCGCAGTTTGTCGTATCATCTTTGAACGTATGAAAGAACTCGGATTGGCAAAAGGCGATACCGATGCAGCTGTTGCAGCAGGTGCTCACGCAATGTTCTTGCCTCACGGTCTGGGACACATGATGGGACTCGATGTTCATGATATGGAAGCACTTGGTCAGATTTATGTAGGTTTCGACGAAGAAACTCGACCTAACCTCGAACAATTCGGAACAAACTGCTTGCGTATGGGACGTCGTTTGCAGGAAGGTTTTGTTGTAACTGACGAACCCGGTATCTACTTTATCCCTGCTCTTATAGATGAATGGCGTGCCAAGAAGCACTGTGCAGAGTTCTTGAACTTTGATAAACTCGACACATATAAGGACTTTGGTGGTATTCGTATCGAAGACGATATACTCATCACAGCCGACGGTTGCCGCTTCATAGGTAAAGACCGCATTCCTTATCACGCAAAGGATATAGAAGCATTTATGAATGCTTGATAATGCTTAATGCAGAATAAAAAGAACAACATCAATATTTATTAACAACTTAAATTTTTAAAGAGAGCCAGAGTACAAACTAAACTGGCAAGCATTTTAGAATTATGAAAAAAACTTTAGTGCTCGCACTTTTTGCTGTTATTGCAGCTGGTGCTAACGCAGCTCCTAAGAAGGCTGTAAAGAAAGTAGACAACAGTCCTGTCTTCACAGTGATTAAGGAAAATCCTATCACAAGCATTAAGAACCAAAACCGTTCAGGTACGTGCTGGGATTATTCTACATTGAGCTATTTCGAAGCAGAAATCCTGAAAGCAACAGGTAAGACTTACGACCTTTGCGAGAGTTTTGTTGCAAACAAAACTTATATGGATCGTGCTGTTCAGGTAGTTCGTCTGCACGGTGATGCTCAGTTCGCTCAAGGTGGTTCTTGCTATGACCCTCTTTATTGTCTTGAGCATTATGGTATCTGCCCGGAAGATGCAATGCCTTTCCCCGGTTCTTTGACAGGCGATTCATTGTTCAACTTCAATGAATTCTTCTCTTTGCTGGAACCATACGTAAATGCAATTGCAAGAAATAAAGCAAGCAAAATCTCTAATCAGTGGAAGATAGGACTCCAAGGAATCCTTGATGCTTATCTTGGCAAGTGCCCGGAGAAGTTCACATACGAAGGTAAGACATACACTCCGAAGCAGTTTGCTGCAAGCCTCGGCTTAAATTGGAGCGACTATGTAACCGTTACTTCTTATACACACCACCCATTCTATACTTCATTTGCAGTAGAAGTACAAGACAACTGGCGTTTGCCACTTTCTCATAACGTACCTATGGACGAAATGATGAAGATTATCGACAACGCAGTAATGAACGGTTACTGTGTAGCATGGGGCGGCGACGTTAGCGAACCCGGCTTCACACGCGACGGTCTTGCATACATGGTAGACGGCAATAAGGTTCAGAGCCTCCAAGGTAGCGACATGGCACGTTGGTTGGGTCTTTCTCCTGCAAAGCAACGCAGCCTCATCGACGAACTCGGTGCAAAGGTTCCGGAAGTAACTCCTACACAGGAGATGCGTCAAGAGCGTTTCGATAATTGGGAGCTTACAGACGACCACGGTATGCTTATCTTCGGTATTGCCAAGGACCAATTCGGCAAAGAGTACTATATGGTTAAGAACTCTTGGGGCGAAACAGGCAAATACAAAGGTATTTGGTATATGACCAAGGACTTCATTGCTGCAAACACAATGGACTATATGGTTAATAAGAATGCCATTCCTTCAGACATTCGCGCAAAGATGGGCTTGTAATTTAAAGCCAACCATTATTGCCTTGTTAAAGTTTCGTCAAGACTTTAATATGGTAATATAGATTTAAAAAAGCGTAAGTCTTTTTGAGACTTACGCTTTTTTTTGTACCTTTACAAGCAGAAATAAAAACAATAAAGATGCAATTAAAATGGAACTACACACCATCTACATCTGAACAGACAAATACAGCAAAGGAATTGGGCGAGAAACTCGGCATTAGTCCTATCCTTGCCTCGTTGCTTATAAGGCGCGGAATAACAACCGAAAGTGCGGCAAAACGCTTCTTTCGCCCACAGCTTTCCGACCTTATCAATCCTTTTCTAATGCAAGATATGGACATTGCAGTCGATAGATTGAACGATGCAATGGGTCGTAAAGAGCGCATTATGGTCTATGGCGACTACGATGTAGACGGTTGCACGGCAGTAGCATTGGTGTATAAATTTCTGCGGCAGTTCTATTCTAATATAGAATACTATATTCCCGACCGCTATGACGAGGGGTATGGTGTAAGCAAAAAGGGAATAGACTTTGCAAAGGAAAGTGGAGTGAAACTCATCATCATACTCGATTGCGGTATAAAGGCAGTCGAAGAGATTAGCTATGCAAAGGAACAAGGCATTGATTTCATCATCTGCGACCACCACGTCCCTGATAATAATATGCCTCCGGCAGTAGCCATATTAAACCCGAAACGTGCCGATGACAGTTTCCCATTTAAGGATTTGTGTGGTTGCGGTGTAGGTTTCAAGTTTATGCAAGCCTTTGCCAAGAACAACAATATACCGTTCTCGCGTCTTATTCCGTTGCTCGATTTCTGCGCTGTGAGCATTGCTGCCGACCTTGTCCCCGTTGTAGGCGAGAACCGTATTCTTGCTTTCCACGGCTTAAAACAGCTAAATCAAAATCCAAGTGTGGGCTTACAAGCCATTGTAGATATTTGCGGACTCAGTGGAAGAGAGATTTCGATGAGCGATATTATCTTCAAGATAGGTCCGCGCATCAATGCCAGCGGTCGTATGGAAAGCGGAAAGGAAAGTGTAGACCTGCTTGTGGAACGCGATTTGGCTACTGCGCTGTTGGAAGCAAAGCATATTGACAAATACAACGATAAGCGAAAAGACGTAGACAGGCAGATGACCGAGGAGGCAAACCAAATTGTTGAGCGACTTGAGAGCCAGAAACACCAGAACAGCATAGTGCTTTACGACGAGCATTGGAAGAAAGGCGTCATCGGTATCGTAGCTTCCCGCCTTACCGAAATTTATTACCGTCCCACCATTGTCATTACCCGTGAAGGCGATTTAGCCACAGTCGGCACGAACTGCAGCCGGTTTCGACCTATATTCTGCGATTGAAAGTTGCAGCGATTTGCTTATTAACTTCGGGGGGCATACCTATGCAGCCGGTTTGACATTGAAATGGGAGAATGTAAAGGAATTCAGAAACCGTTTTCAGAAGTATGTTGATGAACATATTGAGCCTTATCAAACGGAAGCAACTTTAGATATTGATGCCGTTATAGACTTTAAAGACATCACCAAGAAGTTCCATAACGATTTAAAACGCTTTGCGCCATTTGGTCCGGAGAATGTAAAACCATTATTTTGTACAAAAGATGTTTTTGATTTCGGTACCAGCAAGGTCGTGGGCAGAGAGCAAGAGCACATTAAGTTGGAGCTTGTCGATTCAAATTCTAACAACGTTATGAATGGTATTGCTTTCGGACAAAGTCGTTCGGCACGCTATATCAAGTCTAAACGGTCGTTCGATATAGTTTACACAGTAGAAGATAATGTGTTCAAGCGTGGTGCTGTTCAACTTCAAATAGAAGGCATTCGCCCTTCGGAAAACGAATAGGTAAACAGTTTTGATTGCGTAACGGTTTTGTTATGACTTACAAGGAAATCCTTCATAAATATTGGGGCTATCCCGATTTTCGAGGTATTCAGAGCAAAGTTATAGAGAGCATCGGTGCCGGAAAAGACACATTGGGCCTGATGCCTACGGGTGGTGGTAAGTCCATTACGTTCCAAGTGCCTGCATTGGCAAAAGAAGGAGTGTGCATTGTCATCACTCCTTTAATTTCGTTGATGAAAGACCAAGTAGACAATCTTTGCCACCGACACATCAAGGCAGCAGCTATCTACTCGGGTATGTCGCGCGATGAAATCATCTCAACGCTCGAAAATTGCATCTTTGGCGGTATAAAGCTGCTCTATATATCGCCCGAACGCCTTAGTTCCGAACTTTTTCAAGCAAAACTGAAACACATAAAGGTGAGCTTCATCACCGTAGACGAAGCCCACTGCATCAGTCAATGGGGCTACGATTTTCGCCCTTCTTATCTCGAAATCATTAACATCAGGAAACTACTTCCCGCTGTTCCGGTGCTTGCACTTACGGCAACTGCTACTCCTGAAGTTGTGAAAGACATTCAGTTTCGGCTTGGATTTGTCGAAGAGAATGTGTTCCGAATGAGCTTCGAGCGCAAGAACCTTTCTTACGTTCTGCGCACAACGCAAGAAAAGTTCAACGAAATGCTTCATATTTTGCAGTCGGTAGATGGTTCGGCTATTGTATATTGCCGCAGCAGAAAGCGCACAAAGGAAGCGGCAGACTTCTTGGTTACGAACGGCATTTCTGCAACGTGGTATCACGCAGGATTGGAAAACACCGACAAGAACAAGCGTCAGAATGCGTGGCAATCTGGCGAAATCCGTGTTATTGTTGCTACCAATGCTTTCGGAATGGGTATCGACAAAGCCAACGTTCGCTTGGTAATACACCTCGACCCGCCAAGTTCCATCGAGGCTTACTTCCAAGAAGCAGGGCGAGCAGGCAGAGACGGCAAAAGGTCGTATGCCATTTTGCTACACACACAGGGCAATGATGAGCGTAATTTACGAAAGCGAATAAAAGAAAATTTCCCTACAAAAGAAGAAATTCGTACTGTTTACGAACATTTGGCGTACTTCTATCAGATAGGTGTAGAGAGTGGGAGAGATGCCACTTTCGAGTTTCCTATCGACAAATTCTGCATCTATTTCCATCATTTTCCTATCCAAGTCAATGCAGCCTTGCAGATATTGAACCGCGCAGGCTACATCGACTACGACCCCGACCCCGACAGCAAGGCACGCATACACTTCATTCTTTCGCGCGACGAGCTATACAGATTAGGCGAACAAACGGACGAAGAAGAGAAAGTAATATCGGCATTGCTGCGCAACTATTCAGGTTTGTTCACCGATTATCGCTATATCGACGAAAGCTATATAGCCGATGTAGTAGGTTTGGATAGAAACGAAACCTACCATATACTGCAAAATCTCAGCAGGAAACGTATCATAAACTTCATTCCGCGCAAGAATATTCCCGTCATAAAATATCTTCAAGACCGTGTCGATAGCGAAGAATTGGTTATTTCAAAAGCTGTTTACGAAGACCGAAAGGAAAAGTTTGAAGAACGCATTGCTGCAATGATAAGTTACATGCAAAACGACTACACGTGTCGCAGTCGGCAGCTTTTGCGCTATTTTGGCGAAGACCGAAGTACCGATTGTGCTTGCTGCGATGTTTGCTTGTCGTATAAGGGCGAAAACAAACAACTGAAAAAGTCGTTGCGTGAAACCATACTCGGCTTGTTGGCAGATGGCAAAAAGCACCACATCACCGAACTGAAAGGAATGGATACCGATGCCTCGGTAACCAATCAAGACACATTGCGGGCAACTTTAGAAGAACTTATTGCCGAAGAGTACATATATATGGAAGGCAGCTACGTTTACCAAAACACTAAATCGTAGTTCCCCTTCAGCATTAAAAGCTATTTCTGCCAATTTTGACATATAGCTACTGACAATACTGTCAGTAGCTTTTTTCGTTGCTATCCGTTCCTGTTTGTCCGATACTTCTTTTTGTTTCTATATTCCTCTTTTGTGCTTTCATGCCGTGTTCTAATTCTTCTAACAGGGTATAAATGCAGGTATAGTTCCGTAAGCAATATTTATTTAAAAATTGTCTCTGTAATTATCAGATAATCAAATATTTACAACCACGTTCCGAAAGCGTGGTTTTTGCAGGGTAAAAGTGGCTCTTTTACCGTCCGAAAGCGGCTGTTTTGCAAAGCGAGAACGCTGCTTTTACACCGCCAAACAATATATATTACATTTTCACGGTGCTATTTCCATCTTATTTCTTTTTTGGCACGGTTTTCGTATATGGATTGACGAATACGCAAAAAAGCGTGTTCCAATATATTCGAAAATGTACAATTAAAAATATAAACAATTATGACAATTAAACCATTAGCAGACAGAGTGCTTATTCTCCCTATCGAGGCAGAGCAGACAGTAGGTGGAATTATTATTCCCGACACAGCAAAAGAAAAACCACAGCGTGGCAAAGTGGTTGCTGTTGGTAACGGTACAAAAGACGAAGATATGATTTTGAAAGTCGGCGACGAAGTTTTCTATGGCAAATATGCCGGCACTGAAATCGAAAACGAGGGCGAGAAGTATCTTATGATGCGTCAAAGCGACGTTCTTGCTATTGTAGAATAAAAAATAAAAATGCGGGTTCTCTGTACATTTACACCTTATTATATATAGGGGAGTGGGCTGTATGGGAACATTGCAACAAACAGAATATAGAAAAACAGAACATATAAAATAGGAAAAACAAAATGGCTAAAGATATTAAATTCAACAAAGATGCCCGCGAATTGCTTAAGAGCGGTGTAGACCAACTTGCTGATGCAGTAAAAGTTACATTAGGTCCTAAGGGCAGAAACGTAGTTCTTGGAAAGAAATTCGGTGCTCCTCAAATCACAAAAGACGGTGTTACGGTAGCAAAGGAAATAGAACTTGAAGACAGTTTCGAGAATGCCGGTGCACAGCTCGTTAAGAGTGTGGCAAGCAAAACCGGCGACGACGCAGGTGATGGTACAACAACCGCAACCATTCTGACACAGGCTATCGTTACCGAAGGCTTGAAGAATGTGGCTGCCGGTGCCAATCCGATGGACTTGAAGCGCGGTATCGACAAGGCTGTCAATAAAGTTGTAGAGTTCATTAAGGAAAGTGCCGAAATTGTTGGCGACAACTACGACAAGATAGAACAGGTGGCAACCGTAAGTGCCAACAACGACCCTGAAATTGGCAAACTGCTTGCCGACGCTATGCGCAAGGTATCGAAAGACGGTGTTATCACCATCGAAGAAAGCAAGACCCGCGACACAACCATCGATGTTGTTGAAGGTATGCAGTTCGACCGTGGCTATCTTTCAAGCTATTTCGTAACAGATACCGAGAAGATGGAAGTTCTTATGGAGAACCCATATATCCTTATTTACGACAAAAAGATTTCCAATGTAAAGGATTTCCTGCCTATCTTGCAGCCTGCTGCTGAAAGCGGTCGCCCATTGTTGGTTATTGCAGAAGATGTCGATTCTGAAGCTCTGACAACATTGGTAGTAAACCGTTTGCGTGGTGGATTGAAGATTTGCGCTGTCAAGGCTCCGGGTTTCGGCGACCGTCGCAAGGCCATGCTCGAAGACATTGCTGTGCTGACAGGTGGCGTTGTCATCAGCGAAGACAAGGGATTGACACTCGACAAGGCTACGCTCGAAATGCTGGGAACAGCTAAAAAGGTTACTGTTTCTAAGGATTTCACTACGATTGTAGACGGTGCAGGCTCTAAAGAGAATATCGCAGAGCGTGTAAGTGCCATCAAGAGCGAAATTGCAAACACAAAGAGTCAGTACGATAAGGAGAAGCTGCAAGAACGTTTGGCAAAACTTGCCGGTGGTGTAGCAGTGCTTTATGTGGGTGCAAACTCTGAAGTTGAGATGAAAGAGAAGAAAGACCGCGTAGACGATGCACTCTGTGCAACTCGTGCAGCAACCGAAGAAGGTGTTGTTTTAGGAGGCGGTACTACTTATATTCGTGCTCAGGAAGTGTTGAAAGACATTAAGGGAGAGAACCCTGACGAACAGACAGGTATCAATATCATCTGCCGTGCCATCGAAGAACCACTTCGCCAGATTATTTCTAACGCCGGCGGAGAAGGTGCAGTAGTTGTCAATAAGGTACGCGAAGGCAAGGGCGACTTCGGTTACAACGCTCGTAGCGATAAGTATGAAGACTTGCGTGCAGCAGGTGTTATCGACCCGGCTAAGGTTTCTCGTGTGGCTTTGGAGAATGCTGCTTCAATTGCCGGCATGTTCCTCACAACAGAATGTATCGTTGTTGATAAGCCTGAAGAAACTCCGGCTATGCCTGCAAACCCCGGTATGGGCGGCATGATGTAAACAGATTGACAAGCAAACATAAATAAAAAACGGAGAAGTTCAACTGCGAACTTCTCCGTTTTTATTGTTCTTGCGATACAGATTTTAACCCAAATGTGCGGTATATTGTTTATAAGATACTTAAAGAAAGAACCCGTT
>NZ_BAJY01000006.1 GCF_000613945.1 Prevotella falsenii DSM 22864 = JCM 15124 | reverse complement strand
GTAATATAAAAGATGTAAACCGCCTATATATGTAAGAGAAAGCAGAAAGAGAAACGCCCCGAAATCTATATGTATGTGAGGCTGTGAAGCGTGAAAGGAATGGATATTCAGCCTGTATGTTGAACCCCAATCGACCATTAGGACGCATTTGCTTATATTTGTTATTACCTTCATGCTTCCTTACTGCTTTGGTCCGCTTGCCGACATCTGCGCCGCCATTCCATCTCGCCGTAGCCCGCTACGCCTTCGATGAAATGCCGGCACAGCTGCTCGACAATCGAAGAAAAGCGGTCAAGCACTCTAATGAACGATTTGGGTTGAAACGAAAAGAGGGTATATCAAAAGTCCGATCTGATATACCCTCTTGTTTAAAGAAGTTGTTTGTTATTTCTTAGGACAACCCGTCCAAGGCTTTAGCTGCTTGAAGAAGTCGTTGCCTTTGTCGTCTACAAGGATAAATGCGGGGAAGTCTTCAACCGTAATCTTATAAACGGCTTCCATGCCGAGTTCAGGGTATTCCACACATTCTATGCTCTTGATACTGCTTTGCGAAAGTACGGCAGCCACGCCGCCGATGGTTCCGAGATAGAAACCGCCATGCTTCTTGCAAGCATCGGTAACTTCTTGTGTACGATTGCCTTTGGCAATCATTACGAGCGAGCCGCCATTGGCTTGAAATTCATCGACGTATGGGTCCATACGGTTGGCTGTTGTTGGTCCCATAGACCCACAAGGCAGTCCGTTTGGTGTTTTTGCAGGTCCTGCGTAAAGCACGGGGTAGTCCTTAAAGTATTGTGGCAATGGTTCGCCGGCATCGAGACGAGCCTTGAGTTTTGCGTGTGCGATGTCGCGCGCCACGATAATGGTACCCTTTAAGTTTACACGCGTAGAAACCGGGTGCTTGGTAAGTTCGGCACGAACGGCATCGATGCCTTTGTTCAAGTCGATTTCTATGCCCTTGGCACCTTCGCCGGGCTTACGGTATTCTTCAGGAATGAGTTCGCCCGGGTTGGTGTCCATCTTCTCCAACCAAATACCGTCTTTGTTTATTTTGCCCTTTATGTTGCGGTCGGCAGAGCAAGATACGCCCATACCGATAGGCACGCTGGCACCGTGGCGTGGCAGACGAATAATGCGAATGTCGTGTGCAAGATACTTGCCGCCGAACTGCGCACCGAGTCCAATCTTATGTGCTTCTTCGAGAATTTTCTTTTCCAACTCGATGTCGCGGAAAGCACGGCCTGTTTCGTCGCCTGTTGTAGGAAGCGCATCGTAATATTTGATGCTGCCGAGCTTGACCGTGAGCAAATTCTTCTCGGCTGACGTGCCACCAATGACAAAGCAAATGTGGTACGGAGGGCAGGCTGCTGTGCCAAGACTCTTCATCTTTTCTACCAAGAAAGGAATGAGCGTGCCTTCGTTCTGAATGGTGGCTTTGGTCATAGGGTAGAAGTAAGTTTTGTTGGCAGAGCCGCCTCCCTTCGCCACCATTACGAATTTGTATTCTGCACCTTCGGTTGCTTCGATGTCGATTTGCGCCGGAAGGTTGCACTTGGTGTTCACTTCGTCGAACATGTTCAGCGGTGCGTTCTGCGAGTAACGTAGGTTCTCTTGTGTGAACGTGTTGAAAACACCAAGCGAAAGTGCTTCTTCGTCCTCGAACCCTGTCCATATCTGCTGCCCTTTCTCGCCGTGGATAATTACCGTACCTGTGTCTTGACAGAAAGGCAACACACCCTTTGCAGCCGTTTCGGCATTGCGCAGGAACTGGAGCGCAACATACTTGTCGTTTTCAGAAGCCTCGTCGTCTTTAAGAATGGCAGCAACTTGTTCGTTATGTTCGCGACGGAGAAGGAACTCACAATCGTGAAAAGCCTCTTGTGCCAATAGTGTCAATGCCTCCGGGGCTACTTTCACAATCTCTTTACCTTCAAAGTTAGCGACTGCGATTCCCTCTTTAGAGAGCAGTCTGTACTCTGTTTCATCTTTCCCCAATTGAAACATCGGGGCATACTTGAATTCAGCCATAGTCTTTAAAAATAACCTGACACCATTATATATAAGACTCTCTTGTCTTACAATTCATGGTGTCAGGTTTCTATTAATGTTTAAATAATGTTTTTGTTTTGGTCTTGCAGCTTAGGATTTACCGAGTTTGCAAGACGTTATCTTGATTTAATAACCAAAGATTTCTTCTGTTGTAACACGCCTGATAGGTGCAATCTTCTCCAAAGCCTTGATGTCGAGTTCCTTTTCATTGCCAAGAATGAGATACTTGAAGGTCTTGTTTGCCATGTTGGTCTTCTCGAAGTTGATAATGTCATCAAACGTTACGCTTGGCAGGTCTTTGTAAATCTTCTCGATCAAACTGCAATCCAAGCCCATCTTTTGTGCGTCCATATAAGCAGAAAGGATAGAGTACTTGGTTGTACGAGCCGATACAAGGCTCTTTAAAAGATTTTGTTTTGCCAAATCGAAGTTGGCTTGTCGAACGGGAACATTGTTGAGAAGTTCGTTGAACTGTGCAACGCAGTCCATCATCTTGTCGTTCTGTGTGATGATGTAAGTGAAGAAGTTCTCTTTGTCGCCCAAACGGTTCGGCATTCGATAGTTTGCGCTTGCAGAGTAAGCCAATGCACGTGCCTCGCGCATTTCTTGGAATACGATGGCATTCATACCGCCTCCGAAGTACTCGTTAAAGACCGCAATCTTTGCAGCATCGTTTGGATTCCACTCTTTGTTCTCATTGTGGAACTGAACCATATAGATGTTCTTGGCATCGTAAGGTGCAAGAAGAATTTCATTCTTAGGCGTTGTCTGCAGCGTATAATGCTTTTCTTTTGGCAGCGGAGTGAACTTCTTGGCTGTCTTGAAGGTTTTGCTCAAGAGGTTGTCAATATCTTTGAGCGAAGAAGGACCGTAGTAAAGCACTGTCTGCTTGTAGTTTTTCAAGTTCTTCAGCGAATTTAACAGCTTCTGTGGGTCCATATTCTTGAGCTGTTCTTCGCTCAAGATGTTGCGCTTAGCGTTGTAAGGACCATACATACCGTAGTCTAACAAGGCTTTGAAGTTTTCGCTTTGGTCGGCTTTATCGTCCTTTCGCGATTTAATCAGCAAGTCCACGGCAGCAGCATAGGCTTCCTTGTCTACCTTTGCATTATCAATCACGTCGTTGATAAGTGCCAACGCCTTTGGAAGATTTTCGTTTAAGCCTGTCAGTTTGAAGTAAGTTTCGTCCTTTGACTGACCGATGTCGTAGTCGCAGGCAAGTTTATACAACTCTTGCTTAATCTGTGCGTTGGTCATTTTGTCTGTGCCAAGATAGTCGATATACATCTTAGCGTAGCCCGGCAATATATCGCTCTCCTCTCCGAAAGGAATTTCCAAGTAGAGTGTGAATAGGTCGTCCTGTGTGTTTTGCTTGTAAAGGATAGGCCAACCTTTCTTTGTTGTAGACTTGGTAAGGTCTTTCTTGAAATCAACAAACACTGGTTTGATAGGTTCAACCTGATGATTTACAACCTCTTGCAAGAAAGCTGAGTGCTTGTCGTTATTTGTTGGGATTGGTGTAATCTTTGGCTTGTCTACCTTTTGAATAGTAGTGTCGGTGCCTTGAACCTTGTAAATGACTGCATAACCATTGTCAAAGAAACGATTTGCAAAGCTAACGATTTCTGCTTTTGTCATCTTTGAAATGCGGTTGAGCCTGTCTACTTCTTGTTTCCAATCAACATTGTTGATGAAAGCATCTACAAAAGCCTTGGCACGGAACTCGTTGTCGTCGAGATTCTTATAATAGCTGCGCTTGTAATTGTTGATAATAGAAGGTAATAAGTCGTCAGAGAAATCGCCCTTCTTCAGTTTTTCTATTTCACTAAGCAATAAATCGCGAACCTCTTGCAAGGTTTGCCCCTTCTTGGGAATACCCATTGCAATGAACATAGAGTAGTCTGTGAGTTCAGAGAAGCCCGCACCTGCTGATTGAACCTTCATTGTCCGATTCAAATTCAAGTCGTAAAGACCGGCACGACCGTTGCTTAACAAATCGCCAATGATGTTCAGCGTATCGCATTGCAGAGAGTTTCCCTTGTCGGCTCTCCAACCCAAGTAAATCGTTTCTGCCTCCAAGCCAACTACCGTTGTATCAACAGGGGCTGTAAACTTAGGTTGAGCACTGTATTGAGGTGCACTCAGCGTTTCGCTTCTTTTCCAATTACCGAAATATTTCTCTATTATTGCCACCGTTTCCTCCGGATTGAGGTCGCCGGACATACAGATTGCTATGTTGTTTGGCACGTAATAGCGGTGGTAATAGTTCATAATGTTCGTGATAGAAGGGTTCTTCAAGTGGTCGCCTCTACCGATTGTGGTCTGTGTACCGTATGGATGGTTAGGGAAAAGCTTTGCCATTAAAGCTGTAAATAGCTTTCGGCTGTCGTTTGTTAAGCCCATATTGTATTCCTCATACACCGCTTCAAGCTCTGTATGGAAGCCACGAATAACCATATTTTGGAAACGGTCGCCTTGCACTTTCGCCCATGATTCAATCTCGTTGCTTGGTATATTCTCCACATAACAAGTAACATCGTTAGATGTATAAGCATTTGTTCCCTGACTTCCGATAGCTGCCATGAGCTTGTCGTACTCGTTAGGAATGTTGTATTGTGCAGCAATCTGAGACACAGAGTCAATCTTGTGATACCAAACCTTGCGCTTTGCAGGGTCTTTCATGTGGCGATACTCTTCGTAAAGGCTCTCTATTTGCTTCAGATAAGGGCGTTCAATCTCGTAGTTGGAAGTACCAAACTTATCTGTTCCTTTAAACATAATGTGTTCAAGATAGTGTGCCAAGCCTGTTGTTTCAGCAGGGTCGTTGCGGCTACCCGTACGCACGGCAATGTAAGTTTGAATGCGTGGCTTCTCTTTATTTACACTGATGTAGACTTTCAACCCGTTGTCAAGGGTGTAGATGCGTGTCTTCATTGGGTCGTTAGGCACGCTTTCATAGGTACGAGTCTGTGCTTTTATGCCTACAACACCGAGTAGTAGGAGCAAAGACAAGCCTATTTTTCCAAAAGAAAGGTTTTTAAGCATAATGTTTTATTTATATTTTTGTTAATTGATTATTGTATTACTGTTTTCCTGTTCGAGCTTTTCAAGGAAGTCTTCCAATACTTCTTTATCTACGTCGCCCATACTATATTCTTTCTCTGCATCTTTGCAAATTTCGCTAATCCATGTTTTCAATGCATCGTTATAGTCGTCTATGATTTGTGCTTCGATAGTTTCAGAAATGTCCTTGCTGCCATAATAATGCTCGATGAGGAAGCGTGTCCAATCCCAAGCGTATCTGTAATAGTTGGAATTTATTTCCTTGAAGCGGTCGTTTACGTCTTCAATGGTTTCCAAACTGCCGCTTTTAATATCTTCGAGTATGCGTTGCTCTTCATAATCAGGTAGAAGCAAGCCGCCTAAATCGCTCCATACGTTTATCGAATGCTGTTCCAACGGCTTGTCGAGTATGTCCAAATGTTTGGCTTTCTTCAGCATTTCACCCATATAAATACGGAGAGCTACATCGTAAAGCTGAATACCTTTGTCCAAACTCGATGCTTTTATGGTGTAACCATTATATATATAGCAGTCGGAAGTGGCACCACTTGCTTTCTTTAGTGCTTTCAACGTATTTTTTCCACGAACTATTTCGCTTGCAGTGAAGGGCGATAGCCACTCGAAATTGATGATACTCTTCTGCGAACTTTGTGGTCGCAAGTCGCGTTTGGGCCACTTTCGTACATCACGATAGAGCCTACGGTTGCAATATTACGTCCCGGAACGATGCAGGGCTCTTCGTTGTAGGCGATAATATACGAGAATGGCAGTGCCTCTGTGTGGGGGTGGTTGGTTATTTTGCCGAAACAAACAGAAAAAGCACCTATTGTTGCAGGCATAACAACGTGGCTGCCACTTGCTGTTTTACACCCCCGCTCTAACGTTCCATGGTGCAATGGTCCCATCTTGTAAGCGTGATTGGAGAAGTTTGTAGCAGAACCGGCATTGTAGAACGAATACATTCCGCCGATAAGGAGCGTACTTTTATGGTGTGAAACCGAGAAAGGTCCGCAGAAAGCAGCGCACGCTTCGCCGTTTGCCATGTAAGAATTGGCAAAGAAAACACTCTGCGACGCTGTAAAGCCATTGGCAATATGACAAGTCTCGCCGATAAAACAATCTTGTATTTTCGCGCTGTTGATGATGCTCGACCCTTCGCTGATGATAGAGTTTTCGCAGATAACGCCCGTACCGATATACACATTTGCATGTTCGGAACTGAGAATGGTGCAATCGCAAAGTCTGCTTGCGCCCGAAATCTCGCAATCGTTGTGAATGATTGTGTTTGTTATCTCCTTTGAATTTACTATCTTTACATTGTTTCCGATGGTACTGACGGCAGGTGTAAGACGTGCAATCTCTTCCGAAACCAATCGGCGAATGGCATTCTTAAGGTCTTTGTCCTTAAAGTGTTTCACCATAAGGGCAGCAAATTGACTGCTTAATTCGGGGAACATAATAATGTTTCCGTCGCCCGCCTCGTTCAATACCGATATAACATTGCCTTGTCCGTAGGTTGCACCTTCGGTCGTTTCCATTACCGAAACGTTGGCTATCAGACAGTCGTCGCCTATGGTGTAGTTGTGAATGTAGTTTCCTATCTTCTCAATCAAGCAGTTGTTGCCCACGGTTACGTTTCTTAAAGTAGCATCGTTGATGCCTGAATGCTTGAAGAAACCTTTTGAAACTTCAACATTCTTCTCGAAAGCACCGAGCCGAATATCGCCGTAGAAGATGACACGATGCAGGAATTTGGGTTGAAAACCGTCTTCGTCTACTTCTATTTTGCTCCAATCTTCAGCCCAACAGTTGTTGTTCTCAAGAATAAAAATTTCGTTGTCGGTTAATGCTCTGTATGCCATATCTGTGAAACAATGAATGAAACGTAAATGCTATTGCGCACCTTCTTCTACATCCGTGTAGTATAAAAAGTCGTTGTAAGGATACTTTTGCACGTGAAGTTCTTTTACTTTCTTGTATAAAACATCTCTGAATTCGTCGATGTTTTCTTTCTCTTTTGCCGAAATAAACAAGCAATCGTCGTTCAGTTTCGCCATCCACGTGCGCTTTAGTTCTTCGAGCGACACGTTTTCCTTGCTCATTGGCGTCAGGTCGTCTTCTTCTTTTTCCTCCCAAGTATAGTTGTCTATCTTGTTGAAGATTATCATTGACGGCTTTTCGGCACACTCCAAATCTTTCAAAGTTTCTGTTACGACTTGTATTTGTTCCTCGAAGTCGGGGTGAGAAATATCTACAACGTGCAGCAACAGGTCGGCTTCGCGTACTTCGTCGAGGGTTGATTTAAACGAATCGACCAAGTCGGTGGGCAATTTGCGTATAAATCCTACGGTATCTGCCAAGAGAAAAGGCAGGTTTTGCAGCACAACCTTACGCACTGTCGTATCTAACGTGGCAAACAACTTGTTTTCTGCAAACACTTCGCTTTTGGCTAACATGTTCATAATGGTCGATTTGCCTACGTTGGTATAGCCCACCAATGCCACACGAATAAGGCGTCCGCGGTTCTTTCGCTGCGTTATCTTCTGCTTGTCTATCTCTACCAAGCGTTGTTTCAGCAGGGTCATACGTTGCAAAATAATACGGCGGTCCATCTCCAACTGAGTTTCACCCGGACCGCGCAAGCCCACCGAGCCTTTGCCACCGCCCGAACCGGAGCCGCCGCCCTGTCGTTCGAGGTGCGTCCAGAGTCGTTGCAAGCGTGGCAACATATAGCGATACTGTGCCAATTCTACCTGTGTCTTGGCGTTGGCAGTCTGTGCACGCATGGCAAATATATCGAGAATGAGAGATGTTCTGTCGAGAATCTTTACTTGTAGTTCGTTTTCAATGTTCCTCAATTGTTTAGCCGACAACTCGTCGTCGAAGATTACCATACCGATAGGTTCGTCTTCGTCTTCCTTTGTTTTGATGTATTCTTTTATTTCTGCAAGTTTTCCCTTGCCCACATACGACGTCATATTCGGTCCGCCAACACGTTGTGTAAAGCGTTTCACGGTAACGGCTCCTGCGGTATCGGCAAGAAATTCCAATTCATCTAAGTATTCTTTGGTCTTGGCTTCGTCCTGCTCTTGCGTTATCAGTCCTACAAGTATGGCGGTTTCGGCTTTGACTTCCGATATAACAAATTCTTTCATTCAAACAATAGTACTATATATTATAATGTGGCTACAAAGTTAATAAAAAGTTAAGAGTCCATAAGAAGCGTTTGAACGTTTTTTATTCGCAATTGTTATTTTTTATAAATAATGTGCTGTTTATCGTACCTTTATAATAGAATAGCGTACTTTTGCAAGCCGGAAGATACGAACAGAAGTATGTTAGCTTAGTATAATTAATAAAGAAAATGAAGATAACAATAGCACTTGGCTCGAATACCGAGCAAGAAAAGCATATAAAGGAAGCCGTTGAAAGGTTGAAGGCTGTGTTTTCAGATATAACTTTCACGCAACCGCAATGGACCGAACCCGTCGGCATCGTGTCGGACAGATACTTGAATTGCTTGGCTGACTTCACCACATCGCTTTCGTTGCAACAGCTTGTGCAACAACTGAAAGACATAGAAACAGCAATGGGCGACACACACGAAAACCACAAACAGGGCATTGTGCTGATAGATTTAGATGTTATAAAATATGGAGATAAGGAGGTTAAGAAGATTGCTTGGCTGCAATAATATACACGGAAACAGTCTTTTGGCAGCGTTGAAACAGCATCTGTGTTGCCTTTTGGCATTTCTGTGCTTATCGGTTCTGTCGGCATCGGCGCAGACTTCCGACCCCGACCCTGTGCAATTGGACAAGGCGGTGGCTTATTTCAATTCGGGGAAATACCACGAAGCATTGCTTATTTTCCAACAGTTGGACAGGCGATACAAGCTGAACGACCGCTTTCGTGCCTATATAGGTCTGTGCTATTACCACGAATGGGATTATAAAAGTGCAACGGATTATCTTGACGAGGTGGCACCGCGCCTTGCCGTACTTGCCCCGCACGAGCGGTCGGTGTATTATTTTGCCAATGCCGAGAGCCATTTTCAGTTGCAGGAATACAAACCTGCCATCTCTTTCTACGAGCAAGCACTCACTGTTTGCTACGACAGCGAGAAGGGAGAAATATACTATCGACTCGGATTGTGCTATATGTTTGGCGAGGAATGGGAGAAAGCGCGCGATGCTTATGTGCTTTCCGAAGCATTTTTCCGCAAGCATCGCACCGTAACCGATGTGGAAGCCCGATTGGCGCAGGTAGTAAATATGCGCAAAGGGTGCCAAACCAAGATTGATGAAAAGATGACTGCCGACAGCATTGCCCGCGCAAAGGCAGTGGACGACAGCCTGCGTGCCATTGCAGCAACTGTTCCGTTGGATTCTGTCATCACCGAAAAGCCGACAGATACCATATCTTCAAAACCTATCGTAACAACACCCATCATTGACGAGAAGAAGAAAACGCCGGTGCCACCGATAGACGATAAGCCTGCAAAGCAAAAGAAAAAACAGGAAGACGTTGCACCTATCAACCTTGAAGACTTGTATAAAGAGAAAGTAAAAGTGGAAGAATAGATTTTTAAGAAAACATTTAAGGCAGATACTGAAAACCTTACAAAGGTTATTTTAGCATCTGCCTTAAAACAAATATAAATGCTTTTATAGCTTTTATTTAACACATTGGTTTAATTCCTGACTCAAGAAGTCGTAAGCATACTCTGCACTTTGATAATAAAGTCCTGTTTTCTCGTCCTCTAATTTCTCATAAGTATGCGAATTGTAGACTATAGACAACGCCTTTTCCATACTATAGCCATAATCTTCCATCAACATCATAACCAAATCTTTGGTCAGACATTCTATCATAAATTGCTTATCTTGCTCTTGTATGCTCATCTTGTTATCCTTTCATTATTAAATGGCATATTGCTTTTTCAGTACCAAAGAAATACTGAAAAGTGGGACGTTTATATTTCAATTCTTCCACTAACTGTTCTAAAGATATATATTGCTGACGATACCGTTGTAATTGTAGACCCACTCTATCATCAGCAATCGGACCATATACAATATCATAATTATGAATGGCGGAAGTTGAACGATTGTTGCGATTGGCAATAATGAACTTTGCCCACTCTATGTTGTATTCTGTAAATAGCTTTACTTTTACGTCTACCGGTGAGTGCAATAGATTGTCATCAAATTCAAATTTGGTAATGCAAGACTCTCCACATTCCATTTTTGCAACAGTATTCTCAGCCATAAGTTTAGCTTGTTCAAAACTATCACTTAGATAAAAACCTTGTCCAAAGTCCTTTCCTTTGCGTCCTTTGCTTAGGTCTATTTGTTCAATTATTTGGTTAGAGCCATGATACAGTATCACACTAATGCCCCTCCATGGCGTTGGCAAATGGTTGTTATGTCTTCTACTGCATCGTCTATAGACAATGTGTGCTCTGCATCGTAATGCTTAATCAAAAAGTCTAAGCCTTTATGCTGACTCAGATATTTATATGCTTGCGAATTGCTCAACGAGAAACGCTTGGCAAATGCTCCAATGCAGCATACCAAATATTCGATAGTATCTGTTGTCTTATTACTCATCTTAAACTTCGTTTATTTTGCAAATATAAATGTTTCTTCCTATATAACCTAACTTTTTATAGGAAACTTCATTTTATAAAATATACTTTAAGGCAACGGTATATTCCCGAAAATATTCGTACATTTGACGAATAATTCAGTAAGAATACATTATAGACCAAGCAAAACAAAAGTGGAATTGATAAGTATTATAAAGAAATGGACGCTGCCGGTAGCCATTGCTACAGGTGTTATCGTTTACTTGCTGTTTGCTTTTATACCCCTACTTGCCCCTGCTTCGGCAGTCTTCGAACCGATATTCGATTTCTTGTTGCCCGTGTGCATGTTCTTAATGCTCTACGTTACGTTTTGCAAAGTAGACTTCCGTAGGCTCATTCCTGTGCAATGGCATCTTTGGATAGGCGTTTTCCAAGTGTTGTTTGTTCTTATAGCCGTAGGTTTCATTCTCTTTTTCAAGCTGCAAGGCAACGGCTTGATACTAATGGAGTCGGTATTGGCGTGCATTATCTGCCCTTGTGCATCGGCGGCAGCATCGTTACACAGAAGTTGGGTGGCAACATAGAGGACATGACGACCTACACTTTCCTATCCAACTTCATTTGTGCAGCCCTCATTCCCACTTGTTTTCCACTGATAGAACCCAATGTAAACGTTGGTTTTGCCGAGTCTTTCCTTGTTATTCTCAACCGTGTTTGTCTTATTTTGGTTGCTCCGATGGTGGTAGCCTACTTCACAAAGCATTGGCGCATATTGCGTCCGCTTTACAATTGGATTATCGGTATGTGCAATCTTGGTTTTTACTTCTGGGCATTCACGCTCACCATTGTAACGGGAACAACCGTTAAAAACATCGTTCATGCCGATACTACGGTGCTTTTCCTCGTCTTCATTGCCCTCTTGGGCTTGCTGCTTTGCTTGGTACAGTTTGCTGTCGGCAGATTTATTGGTCGCTTTTTCGATAGCACCATCGAGGCGGGACAAGCCTTGGGACAGAAGAATACCACCTTTGCCATCTGGATAACCTTTACTTATCTGAACCCATTGTCGTCGGTAGGTCCCGGCTGCTACATACTTTGGCAAAACATTATCAACAGCATTGAACTGTGGTATTACGATAAACACCCTCACAAACGAGAACCCTGACGCACATTTGTATTTTGTTTTTATATGCAATATACTGCAAAAACTTATACTATCGGAGAATAAAAGTTATGTTTGCAAATAGAAAATAAGGAGTAAGGAATGAAGATAAACATGTTGAAACTATATGCTTCCTTGGTTTATCCCAAGCCCGGTATGAACGAAAAGCAATTGCAATATCGTTTCAAAGGACGCTGGGTGGTAATTACAGGGGCATCGCGAGGCATCGGATTTGCATTGGCAAAGCGGCTGATGCAGGTTGGGGCGAACCTCTATCTCGTGGCGCGCAATGGGGCAGAATTGCAGACTTTGTGCAGTGAAGCGCAGACAATGGGTTGTCAGGCACTCTGTCGTGCACTCGATTTGCGCGACCGTCCTGCCTTGGATTTGCTGTGTCATGAATTGAAACAGCTGCCCACGGTGGATTATCTCTTCTGCAATGCAGGA
Source organism: Prevotella falsenii DSM 22864 = JCM 15124 (assembly GCF_000613945.1). Lineage (GTDB taxonomy): Bacteria > Bacteroidota > Bacteroidia > Bacteroidales > Bacteroidaceae > Prevotella > Prevotella falsenii. The sequence goes on along the minus strand of NZ_BAJY01000006.1, from coordinate 96,059 downwards.
AAATCTATATTCCGAAAGATTGCCGATGCCACAGACCGACTGCATGATTTCGACCGTACGATAGACTTAAACTATCGTTCCGTTGTGGCATTGGCACTGGCTTTGTTGCCTGCTTTGCAACAGGCGGGCGGACAATTAGTTTATACTTCGTCGGTCAGTTGTCTTTATCCGCCTGCTCCGGGCTGGTCGGCTTATCACGCTTCAAAGTGTGCAACCAATGTGTGGTGCCGCACGGCAGAAAGCGAATGGAAACGACTTGGGGTTGGCGTTCATGTGGCTTACCTTCCTTTGGTACGCACGGAAATGTCTATGGCTAACCCGAATTATCGTTCCTTGCCTGCTTATTCGGCTGATGATGCTGCGTGTATTCTGTTGCGGTTAGCCATGAAAAGCCGCTTCTCTTATCAGCCTTGGTGGGCACGACTTACCGCTCCCGTGGCGTCATTGTTTGCTCCCTTGGTTCGTTTCTTCTATCAAAAAGCTGTTCGATGAAAACGTCTCTCCTCCGTTCGCTCCGGCGTCTGCACCTCATTACACCGCGTGGCATCGTGCGTCTGCTTGATTGCTTCCTACGCGAAGGCATTACGATGATGGCTGCCGTGCGCTTTGCTGCTCGCTACCATGCACACGATTGTGCTGTTGTGAGCGATAATCGGCACATAGATTATCAAGAGTTCTATACGTTGGCACAGCGATTATCCCATGTCCTTCATCATAATTATCACTTGAAAAGCGGGCAACATGTAGCATTGTTTTGCCGCAACCATCTTGTTTCAGCCTTACTTCTGCCTGCTCTTTCGCGATTGGGCGTCCATGTAAGATTGCTGAATACCGACCTCTCAAGCGAGCAGTTGGCGCAGTTAATGGGTCGTCCGTTTGCACTTTTTATCTACGATGAGAAATCGATACCGTCGAATGGCTTGGACGCAGTGTGCCCTATGGTATCGTGTGAAACCTTGTTGGAAAGCATAAAAAGGCAAGAAGCTATTGAAAAAGTTGCGCTGCCATATACAGGAAGAGGTGGAAATATCAGTGTGATGACGGGCGGTTCGAGTGGTAACTATAAGGAGGCTGCACGCCAAACAGGCATTGTTCAGTTTCTTCCGCCCTTCTTTTCGCTGCTCCGTGATTTGCATATTGACAGCTATCGGAGCGTGCTGATAGGACTTCCTTTCTATCATGGCTTCGGTCTGGCTACACTGATTGTCTCGCTCGTTATGGGCAAAAAGATTTGTTTGTTGCGCCATTTCGATGCCGAAGAGGTACTGAATATCGTAGCAACAGAGCGGGTTGAGGTGATGCCAATGGTACCTGCCATGCTTGCCCGACTGTGGCAGACGAAAAATGCCGAAATCCGTTTGCGCTCACTGAAGTGTATCATCAGCGGAGGCGACCGACTCGATGTGTCGTTAGCAAGGCATACAATGGAGCACCTTGGCTTTGTGCTTTACAATCTTTATGGCACATCTGAGGCCGGTTTCTTTATGCTCGCCACACCGCAGCAACTTATTTATAGTGATGAAGTTTCGATTGGCAGACCCATTCGAGGTATGCAATGCGCAGTACGAGAACCTGATGCAGAGGGTGTCGGCACTTTGTGGGTGAAATGTCGTTGGGCAATGGTTGGACGGCAGAACTGTTGGCAGAATACGGGCGATTGCGTGCTCCGGCTATCCGATGGGCGTTTTCTTTATCGCGGAAGAGCCGACCGAATGGTGGTCTGTGGGGGCGAGAATGTTTATCCGGAGCATGTTGAAAAAGTCTTGAAAAGTCATTCCTTAGTAGCCGACGCCTTGATTTATGCCGTCCCCGATGCTCGTTTCGGGCGTGTACTTAGTGCACGGATAGAACTGAAAACGAACGCTCTAATCGATGAAAATGATTTGAAGGTATGGCTCAAGTCGAGACTTTCTCGTGCCGAAATGCCTCATCATTTCAGTTTTGAGCCGATAAAAATACTATCAACAGGAAAGCATAGTCTTCTAAAATAACTTTGATGACAAGATATAAATGAATAATGCACGATGTTTATTCAATAGAATATACAAACGTCTGTAGCTATTTGGAAAACGAAAAGCAGGCAACAACAATGAATTGCCTTCTGTTTTTTACATACATTTCTTTCGGATTGCCCCACAAAACGACTTGTCCGCTAAATTATTTACACGTAAAGAATATTTATTTACGTGTAAGTAAATTCTTCTTTACATGTAAATAAATATTTCTTTACGTGTAAGTAATTTGTCGATGTTCGGCAGAAATACCGCTAACGAGCTGTGATTGAGGATTAAAGGAAGCCCTGTTGCTTGAGCGTTTCCAATAGTCCGACAGACATAGCCTCGTTGTCGCTCTTCTTGTATCGAATATCCGTGAAGATTTGTGCCAATGTTTCGGTTTTGTTTATCTCAACGAAATGCTTGTTTTCTTCGAGCGATTCTTTCACCTTATAATATTGGTCGATGCTTTCTGCGGTATAGTCGGTATAGGTTTCTTCGTGTAAAATGCTCTCAAGCGGCAGACGGTCGGTGGGTGTTGGTGCTTCGTCGGGCCAGCCAATGGTGAGTGTTGCTACAGGCATGACGAGTTTTGGCAGTTTCAGAAGTTCTATAATGGGTTTTGAATTGTAGATGGTGGTGCCGAGAAAACACGTGCCAAGACCTTCAGCTTCAGCCAAGTTGGTGAACGTTTGGCAATAGAGTAGGGCGTCGGTGGCAGCATTCAAAAAAGAAAGAAAGTTGTCGTAGCCCGGTGTTCCTTTTCTGTTTTCTGCCCAAATGGTAGTTCGACGGAAGTCGGCACAGAAGGTTAGCACCACTGCAGCATTTTCCACCATCGGCTGGTTGAAGTGTGCAGGTGCCAGTTTCTGCTTCATTTCGTTGCTGCGCGTTGCTATAACCGAGTAAAGCTGTAGGTTGCCCATTGTCGGTGTACGTTCTGCCTTACTTAATAATTCCTTTAAAAGTGTATTGGAAACTTCTCTGTTTGAGTATTTCCTGATGCTTGTTCTATTCTGTATAGTTTTCATTTTGGGAAATTTTAGGTTACAAAGTTAGGAAAAAGTTTTCTATTTTGGAAAACAATTAGTAACTTCGCAGACACATTTTTTACGAAGAAGTTTAATGAAAGAAAGCAAAACATACTCATTTGATGAAGCATTTGAGGCCTCACTGAGGTATTTCGACGGCGATGAATTAGCCGCAAGGGTTTGGGTAAACAAGTATGCAATGAAGGATAGTCTCGGCAATATTTATGAGAAATCGCCCGAAGATATGCATTGGCGTATTGCCAACGAAGTTGCCCGTATAGAGAAGAAGTACAAGAATCCCATAAGTGCGCAGGACGTTTTCGAACTGATGGACCACTTCCGTTATATTATTCCTGCCGGCAGTCCGATGACGGGGATAGGCAACAACTGCCAAATAGCCTCGCTGTCAAACTGCTTTGTGATAGGTTTAGACGGCGATGCCGACTCTTACGGTGCTATCTTGCGCATCGACGAAGAGCAGGTGCAGCTGATGAAACGTCGCGGTGGAGTAGGGCACGACCTTAGCCACGTGCGCCCGAAGGGTTCGCCGGTAAACAATTCCGCCCTTACTTCTACGGGCTTGGTGCCCTTTATGGAGCGTTATTCCAACAGTACGCGCGAAGTGGCACAAGACGGTCGCCGCGGCGCGTTGATGCTTTCGGTGAGCGTAAAGCACCCCGATGCAGAAGCATTCATCGATGCAAAAATGGAAGAAGGCAAGGTTACGGGTGCCAATGTATCGGTAAAGATAACCGACAGCTTTATGGAAGCAGTCGTAAACGACAAGCCATTTGTGCAGCAATTCCCTATCGACGCTGAGCAACCTACTTACAGTAAGGAAATATCGGCAAAGAAGTTGTGGGAGAAAATAGTACACAACGCATGGAAAAGTGCCGAACCGGGTGTGCTGTTCTGGGATACCATTATAAAAGAAAGTCTGCCCGATTGTTATGCCGACTTAGGTTTCCGCACAGTATCGACCAATCCTTGTGGCGAAATTCCATTGTGTCCGTACGACAGCTGTCGCTTGTTGTCTATCAATCTATACGCTTACGTGAAGAATCCATTCACGAAAGACGCAACCTTCGACTTCGATTTGTTCAGAAAGCATGCCGTTCTTGCGCAGCGTATCATGGACGACATCGTAGACCTTGAGATGGAAAAGATAGACCTTATCATGGAAAAGATAAAGAACGACCCACAAAACGATGAAGTAAAGCTCGCCGAATACCATCTTTGGGAGAAGATAAAGGACAAGAGTGGTAAAGGTCGCCGCACCGGAGTGGGCATAACAGCCGAAGGAGACATGATTGCAGCCATGGGATTGCGCTATGGAACAGAAGAAGCAACCACCTTCTCGGTAGAGGTACACAAAACATTGGCATTGGCAGCCTACCGCTCTTCGGTAACAATGGCGCAGGAACGAGGTGCTTTTACAATCTTTGATGCACAGCGCGAATCTGAAAATCCGTTCCTCTTGCGCATGAAAGAGGCAGACGAACAGCTCTATGCTGATATGATGAAGTATGGTCGTCGCAACATTGCTTGCCTAACCATAGCCCCTACGGTACTACTTCTTTGATGACGCAAACCACTTCGGGCATCGAACCGGTGTTTATGCCGGTTTACACACGTCGCCGAAAAGTAAATCCAAACGATACTGATGTGCACGTGGATTATGTGGACGAGGTGGGCGATTCGTTCGAAGAATACATTGTTTACCACAAGAAGTTCTTGGAATGGATGAAGATAAACGGTCTTGATATTACAAAGAAATACAGCCAGACAGAGATAAACGAGCTTGTAAAACGTTCACCTTATTATAAAGCAACCGCAAACGATGTGGATTGGTTGATGAAGGTGCGCATGCAAGGAGCAATTCAGAAATGGGTAGACCACTCTATTTCGGTTACAGTGAACCTGCCGAACAATGTTGATGAAGCATTGGTAAACAAACTCTATGTTGAGGCTTGGCGTTCCGGTTGCAAAGGTTGTACAATCTATCGTGATGGTTCTCGCTCAGGCGTAATGATTTCTGTATCTAAGAAAGATAAAAAGAAAAAGAACGAGAACGAAACAAACAAGGATAACGACCTAAGTGCAGTGGAAGAAAAACATGGACATATCTGTACTCCTCCACAAGTGGTGGAAGTTCGTCCGCAGGTATTGGACTGCGATGTGGTTCGATTTCAGAATAACAAGGATAAATGGGTGGCATTCGTCGGACTCCTTGATGGCTATCCTTACGAAATATTTACAGGTTTGCAAGACGACGACGAAGGTATTGTATTGCCAAAGAGCGTAACTAAGGGAAAGATAATAAAGCAAACAAATCCTGACGGTACACACCGATACGACTTTCAGTTTGAGAACAAGCGCGGATATAAAACAACAGTCGAAGGATTGTCTGAGAAATTCAATCCGGAGTATTGGAATTATGCAAAACTTATCTCAGGTGTGTTGCGTTATCGTATGCCTATCGACCATGTTATTCACCTCGTAGGTTCTTTGCAACTCAATGATGAGAGCATAAACACATGGAAAAACGGTGTGGAACGTGCCCTGAAGAAGTATGTAACCGATGGTACAAATGCATCGGGACAAACCTGTCCGATGTGTGGACAAGAAACTTTGGTTTATCAAGAAGGTTGTCTTATCTGCACGAACTGTGGGGCATCTCGCTGCGGATAAATGAGTATTTAGCAGAATAATGGAATTAAAATCGAGCTATATATATATAAAAGGTGTAAGGTTTCGTGCCTACATCGGTGTAAGCGAATTGGAACGAGAGGTTGGCAACGATTATGTTGCGACCTTCGTTTGCGTTATCATATTGGCAAAGCGATGCTGACAGACGATGTAAACGACACGATAAGCTATGCCGATGTTTACGATATAGTGAAAGAAACAATGCAGCAGCCTGCTAAACTCTTGGAATACGTGGCACATCGTATTGCAGAAAACTTGGAACAGGCATTCCCCGAGATAGAGGCGATAGACCTTTGCCTTACTAAACTAAACCCACCAATGGGCGCAGATTGCAGCGGAGCAGGCGTGGAATTACATTTAATAAATGATAAAACCAAGTGTTAGACTGAGCTATTCAAATGAAAATGCTTAACTTTGCGTGCGATTATACGAATATGAATAAAAGAATTTCTTTATTTCTTATAATGTTTTGCTTGTTTGCGCTTGCTTCCGTGAGTGCAAAAGATAGGTTTACACTTGTCATTGACCCCGGCCACGGTGGGAAAGATGTGGGCGCAGTGGGTGCAATTTCAAATGAAAAAAGCATCAATTTGAATATTGCTTTGACTCTTGGAAACTTGATTGAACGAAACTTATCTGATGTAAGGGTTATTTATACTCGTAAAACCGATGTCTTCATCTCGTTGAAAGAGAGAGCCGACATAGCCAACAGAGCAAAAGCCGACTTGTTTATCTCGGTACATACAAACTCTGTTCCGCCCACGAAGACACCTCCGCAGGGTTTCCAAGTCTATACTTTAGGTATGCACCGTGCAAAGGATAACCTTGATGTAGCTATGCGAGAGAACAGCGTTATTTCGTTGGAAAAGGGCTATGAAAAGACTTATCAGGGCTTCGACCCTAATTCATCAGAAAGCTATATCATGTTCGAGATTCTTCAATCAGCCAATATGGAGAAGAGCGTAGAGTTAGCAAGGCTTATACAAAGGTCGGTTTGTATGAAAGCTAATCGAAACGATAAGGGGGTTCATCAAGCAGGTTTCTTGGTGCTTAGAGAAACTTCTATGCCCAGTTGTCTTATCGAATTGGGTTTTATAACCTCTAATGAAGAAGAACAATTCCTTAATTCTTCGCGAGGAATAGACCTTATGGCACGTGGCATTTACGAAGCATTTGTAGAGTATAAGAATACGTATGACGGCAAAGTTACCATTCCTTATCGTCCTTCTACCAAAAATCAATTGCCGATAGAAAACGTTTTGGATCGTTTGTCGAATAACGCAAAAAGAACTACCGGACAAGTAGAAATGCCTAAAAAGATAAATGTTGTAACGCAACCCCGCACAACACAGCCGTCTACGGTAAAGCCCCGGCAACACAGACAAGAAGGACAGACTTCTCTTGACGAGGCTTCTGCCAACATTCCTTTGTTTAAAATACAGATATTTGCCATCAACAGGGAGTTGCCTCTTGATAGCGAGCTGTTCAAAGGTATAAGAATGTATCGTTTGAAGTAGACGGAAGCCTTCATAAATATATGGTAGGTGCAAACGAAGATTACTACGAAATTTTGCGTTTGAAGGAGGAATTAAAGCAAGAATTCCCGGAAGCCTTTATCGTTGCGTTCAGAAACGGACAGCGTGTGAATACCGGAGAGGCTGTTAAAGAATTTGTTAAGAATAAGAGAAAAGCCATGTAGAGATTATGAAAAAGTTAGTAACACCCGAAATAAAGATAGCATTGGTTGCCATAGTGGGCATTGTCGTTCTTTTCTTTGGTATGAATTTCCTGAAAGGACTTAACCTATACTCATCGGACATACAATATAATGTGCAGTTCGATAACGTGGACGGACTTTCCCCAACTACTCCAATCTATGCCAATGGCTTTAAAGTGGGGACGGTAAGAAACATTGTTTACAACTACGAAGACCCTTCTAAACCCATCAACGTGGGAGTTGCCATCGACAAGGATATGCGAATTCCGATAGGTTCCAGAGCGGAAATAGTGAGCGACATTATGGGGAATGTGAAAGTAAATCTTATTTTCAGCAATGCAAAGCAATACTTAAAGGAAGAAGGAATTATTGCCGGTAGTGTCAATGATGGTGTGTTGGGAAAAATGAGAGACGCCTTTCCCGATGTGCAGCGAATGATACCAAAAATCGATAGCATACTTACAAACATCGTTACCTTGACTTCCGACCCGGCATTGGCAGGCACATTGCACAATGCAAATAAGCTCAGCAGCGAACTTACAGCATCGAGTAAGCAGCTAAACCTCTTGCTTGCACAGCTCAATAAGTCGCTTCCTGCTATGACAATGAAGGCAAATGGCTTGCTCAACAATACGAACGGAGTTATGGAAGAAGCCAAAGCGGGTATCGCAGACGCACGCTCTACGCTGAGAGGAGCAGATGTTTTAATGACTTCGTTGAACGATAAGGTAAATGCGTTGGACATTCAAACCACAGCGGCTAAGCTGAATATGGCACTCGACGAAGTCAATAAGCTCACCGCAACGTTGAACAGCAACAAAGGCTCTATGGGCTTGTTGATGAACGACCCTGCACTTTACAACAACTTAAACAGTACTTTGCGTAATGTCGATAGCTTGGTGGTGAACCTGAAAGCACACCCGAAACGATACGTCCACTTCTCTATATTTGGACGAAAAGATAAGTAAGAAACAACCTGATAGGTGAATATGGCGAGCAGAATGTAACCGGTTCTGTTCGCTATTATTTTTTTAAGCCATTCCAAAGATGTTTTCAGCATTCGCTTCAAGTAAAAAGGAAGAATATTGTTCTTCCAATAGCATTTTATTGGTTCAAGATAATCGCTTTTTAAAGATGCAGAAATGAAGTTGTAAGAATACAATAATTACGTGTCTATTTAAAATAAGTCTAAATATGAAAGTTAAAGTTCCACGCTTTAAATAGGTATTGTAACCCAATTGACAATCAGTCTTTTTGAACTCGAAAAATAATGTTTCATACTTTATTGGAATATATCTGAAAGTGCAATATAAATCGTTGATATATAGAATATTGGATATACACAAAAGCATTTCTGCTTATTTGGAAGTGTAAAGATGAGCTAAGCACCGAGCGAATAAGACTTTAGCGCAATTCAACATCGTATTTTAGTTCACGGATTAATTTTTAGTTTGACTTTTTTTTGCTAACTTTGCAACAGCCTTTGGATAAGGAAAACGATTTGATTTATTTACTAATAAGAAAAAAATTAGATATATATTATAAGTATGAGAGTTCAACCCAATGCGCTCTGGGAACAGTGTCTTCAACTTATCAGAGATAATGTAACCGAGCAGCAGTTTACAACATGGTTCAAGCCAATTACCTTCGAAGCGTTCGATGCGGCTACCAATATCCTTTTGGTACAGGTGCCGAGTCCGTTCGTTTACGAGTACTTGGAAGAAAACTATGTTGATTTGTTGAGCAAAGTGCTTACCCGTATATATGGCAAAGGCGTTCAGCTGAAGTACAGAATAGTTACCGATAAGGCGCACAACCTAACGCAGGACATACAATCGGAAACGGTTGATAACGTAGAAACGCAGTTGCCAACCAATCGTGCCAACCAAAGTCCAACGCCGTTAGACGTTGCTCTCCAAGAAATAGACCCACAATTAGACTTGCACAAGTCGTTTTCAAACTACATAGAGGGCGATAGCAACAAGCTGCCACGCTCTATTGGTTTGTCGATAGCAGAACACCCGAACACCACGCAGTTTAATCCGATGTTCATTTATGGTCCGTCGGGTTGTGGAAAAACCCACCTTATCAATGCAATAGGTCTGCGCATAAAGCAGCTTTACCCGCAAAAGCGCGTGTTGTATATATCTGCTCGTCTGTTCCAAGTGCAGTATACAAACTCTGTTTTGAATAATACAACTAACGATTTCATCAACTTCTATCAGACAATAGATGTTTTAATCGTTGATGATATTCAGGAATGGATAACCGCAACCAAGACGCAAGACACGTTCTTCCACATCTTCAACCACCTGTTTAAGAACGGAAAGCGCATCATTCTTGCTTCCGACCGTCCGCCTGTGGAACTCAAAGGCATGAACGAACGCTTGCTGACACGTTTTGCCTGCGGACTTATCGCCGAACTCGAAAAGCCTAACGTGCAGCTCTGCGTAGATATTCTGAACAGTAAAATCAAGCGCGACGGCTTGAATATTCCTGACGATGTTGTTCAGTTTATTGCACAGACAGCGAACGGAAGTGTAAGAGATTTGCAGGGAGTCATCAACTCTTTGTTGGCTTACAGTGTGGTTTACAACAGCAATATTGATATGCGTCTGGCTGAAAGAGTTATTAAGCGTTCGGTAAAAATCGACGATGAGCCTTTGACACTCGATGAAATAATCGATAAAGTCTGCTCGTACTTCAACGTTACCGTAAATGCTGTAAACTCACGTTCACGCAAACAAGACATTGTACTTGCCCGTCAGGTGAGTATGTACTTGGCACAGAAGCACACGAAAATGCCTGCAAGCCGTATTGGCAAGCTTGTTGGAGGGCGCGACCACAGCACCGTACTTCACAGTTGTTCGCAAATCGAGAAGCGTTTGCAGGTAGATAAGGGTTTCACTGCCGAACTTTCAACGATTGAAAATTCGTTTAAGCTGAAATCGTAAGTATATCCTTATTTCTTTAAAATTATTCTTTCGGCTTATGGGTCTGATAAACCAAGTAAGCCGAATCGCTGTCAATGGTGAACGAATTTCCCATTGCTTCGTTCAATGTACCTGCCATAATTCGCTGAAAGGGTAGGTATTCCATTTCAAACCTTCGCTTTCCATGCGCTTGCAATCTATCTGAAAGATGCTTACTTGTTGGTGCGGAAAGGCTGCAAAAGTAGTTTTCCCTCGCGAAACGGTAAACCAACCGTAGTTCGTAACCATCGTTGGCACAATGTTCAGATGCTTATAATAATGTATAAGCAGTGCAATGTTGCCCAAAGTGTGGTCTTCCCGTTTCCCGGTTGTGCCAAGATAGCAGAATGTAGGAGCGTCCGGAAGGTTGAAATGTTGCAACGCATACTTTGTTGCTTTTGTAAGGTCGTTGTCTTCTTGTTCCTCAATGGTATGGAAGATATGCTGATATTTCGTCTTTGTCGTTGCTGAAACAGAGTCGCCATCACCTACAATTACTTCGGGTTCAATATCCATTTCCAACAATTCTTCTACTGCTCCGTCGCAAGCAATCAAATGTTTGGCGTTGCGCAGAATACGCATTGCGGTTACGTCGGTAGGGAAATCGCCTGCCGCAAGTATAACAACATCATATTCGGTCTTTAGTTCTTTCATTGTTTTCCTTCACTTATTTGCATTGTTGTCTGCATCATTCGCTTCCACTTAAAGTAGCCTGCAATGGCTATAAGGGCATAAAGGATATAGAGCGCAGCCGTGAATGGTATGCCTTTATAGAAGTAGAGGGCTGACAGTTCTATATCTGCCACAAACCAAATCCACCATTGTTCCAAGTATTTCTTAGCCAAAGCCCATAGTCCGATAATGCTTAACGAATTACCGAAACTATCCAATACAGGTACATTCGAGTTGGTAAAAGTAATCAAAATATAGTAAACAGCACCCCATAAAGCCAGAAAAAGAACCATTGTAGGTATGATTTTCCGTTTCGGAAACCTTGTTATCGGCAGTTCTTTATCGTCTTTTTTCCTTTTTCCGAATTGCCAATAGAGAAAGCCATATACAGATGCGATGATGTAATAAATCTGCATGCCGAAGTCGGCGTATAGCTTTGCTTCGTAGTAAACAAAGGTATAAACCGCAGGCATCACAATACTTGTGAACCAAAGCCAAATGCTTGCTTTGTATTCCTGATAAATATATACAATTCCGATGATGGTTCCGACCACATCTAACACTTGATAGGTGTCCGATTCTTGGAAGTATTGAATAATGTTGTTCAGCATTCCAGCTTCTTGTAATAGTATAGAAAGACCTCTCTTCGATAATTTCGGAGAGAGGTTTTTTGCTTTAGAACTTCAACGTAATGTTACCCATCATTGTAAATCCTGCCATTGGCATAAAGCCTATTTGATAGTAACGGTTGTCGTTTGTGTATTTATTCTTTTCGCTTACTGCACTGTAAACCCAGCCACTTGCCGCATAATGGTTGTTGAAAATGTTGTTGAAGTTCAGTCCGAACAGCACTTCTTTCAGCCAATTCAGCTTCTTTCCTGTATTCAAAGCATAGCTGAGATTTATGTCTGTCTGCGAGAAAGCAGGCAGCGAACGGTCTTTATTCTCGGAGTTATCCAAATATTGGCGACTCACGTAGTTTGTATGCCAAACCAATTGTGCACCTTTATAGTGGAAATCCATAAAGCCATTGAGAATAGCCGAAGGCGAGAAAGCAAGGGTGGAATTGTCGTAATGCACTTTCAAAGGCATCTTGCTGTTGTCCCAATTGTCTACAAACTCGTCGAAATTCTTAATCTTGTTGATGCTCAAAGCTGCATTTCCTTCCAGTGTAAACCACGATGTAGCGTTCCAACCTGCAGTTAATTCGGCTCCCATACGGTAGGAATCTTTTACGTTTGTAGTAAGATTTTCGCCTATATCGCTCTGTTCTCCGGTCTGAACAAATTGGTCTTTGTAGCCCATATAGTAGAGATTGCTGCCTATGTGCCAATTGTTGCAGGCGTATTGGTAGCCCAATTCAATGTCGAACAGATGTTCTGCGTTTGGAGCAGGATACTTTCCGTTGTCCGTAAAGTTGTTGCGCTCCGGCTCACGGCTTGCGTATGCCATTGACAAATAAGCCTTGTGCCCGCCATTATGATAGCTGATGCCCGCCTTAGGGTTCACGAAGTTGTAGCTTTTGTTGATGTTCAGTATTTGGTTTGTATATCCGCCGGTTTCCAATTCATAGAATTTATCGTTCTTTCCATCGGCTTTGTAGTTCACGTAGCGATACTGAACATCGGCAAACAAATCCCAATTGGTGTTCAATGGTAGGTTGCTTTCGCAAAAAAGCTGTAATCGTTCTTCTTGCCGTCAGAGTCATAGTACTTCAAACCGGTAAAGTCTTGCACCTGACCTTTGTTTGCAACGTATGTCAGATAACCGAAGTGGTTGCCGCGGAACTGTTGCAGATTGATGCCTCCGAGCAAGTCCCAGCTGTCGTTCTTGTAGTTTGCGTTGTATAGAACACCGTAAGTGTGTTGGGTCAAGCCTTTCTTTCTGACGAAGTCGCTGCGCTTAATGGTCTTTCCGTTAATATCGTTTGCCGTAAGACCGAACTTGCTGAACTTGTTGTTTGGACGGAATTCGTTGTAGTATCCGTGTCCGTAGGTGTAGTGCAAGGCTATGTTGTGCGACCAAGCAGTGTTGGGTTTCCATACCGCCGAGAGTATGTTGTGGTTCTGGTAGAAGTTGTCGGTTGTTTTCTCCCAATAGCTTCCATTGTCCATTTTGTAGCGGTAAGTCTGGTATTTCCCGTTCGCATCGGTTGGAAAAGTCCATTTGTCGTAGTCGAACACCAAGCCTTCGTAAAGCGGATTAAAGCGTCCCAAACCACGTTCGTACAAATCTTTGTAGGTTTTTATGTCGCTGCCCATCAGTGTTGCATCGCTGTTTCCGGCCACAACACCATTCCAAGCCTGTCCTGTTTTCTCGAAATTGCCTATGTTTTTATATCTTATTTGGAAGTTATCGCCTAAGTAAGTGAGTCCGCCATAGTAAGAACCCGACCTGCCTGCCGTGCCGTGAAGAAATCCATCGGTAGCTGTTTCATGGTAAGCACCGTCGAATAGGAAATGGTTGCCAAGCAACCCCGTTGAGAATTTTACGCCAGTGTTGTATGTATTGTACGTTCCGAACGACCCACTCACCTCTGCCGAAGGCTGTTGGTTGGGCGTTGCCGTTGCCAAAGAGATAGAACCGCCAAACGCTCCGTCGCCATTGGTCGATGTACCGATACCGCGCTGAATTTGTACGCTACCCATCAGTGCGCCGTAAGAGTTCATATTCGCCCAGAAAACCGTTTGGTCTTCAGGCGAGTTGAGCGATACGCCGTCGAGCGTTATGTTGATGCGACTGCCGCCTGCACCACGAATACGCATTGCCGTCGTACCCGTGCCGAGTCCATTTTCGCCCCAAGCAAATATGCCGGGTGTGTATGCAAAGAGGAAAGGAAGTTCGCGCCCGGTCTTTGAGAAGTTCGAAAGTTCTGCCTTTTTAATGTTTGCAACGGCGAACGGAGCATTCTTTTGTGCTCTGACTCCTGCAACAACCACTTCTTGCAGTTCTTGGCTTGCCAATGTATCTACCTTTTGAGCTTGCACACTCGCTGTACAAGTCAATGCTGCAAATACCAATAATTTTTTCATATTATGTATTTTGAATAATAAAACAGAAGGGGAGTTTCCCTACGACGGCATTATCCGTATCAGGTTATGGGTCTATTCTCAGCAAGTTCAAACGAACAAGCACCCCTTAATTATCATTTTGATAACCACTGCAAAATTACAATATTCGTCCGGAATAGCCAAGAAAAGGCGCAACAATCGTTTCTTATATACATCGAAAGTTTTTGTCAGATGAATTACTTACACGTAAAGAAATATTTTTCTACACGTAAGTAAATATTTACTTACACGTAAAGAAATAATTATTTACGTGTAAATAATTTGATGAATAAAAGCTTTTGCAAGCGTAAGGTGCTAAAAATGAGAATAAAAACCTGCGAAATGGTAGTGTGGAAAAAGGTTGTTGCGAAGGGAGAGTGTTGCTATCCATAAACATTTGTAGCTATTTCGAGAAATGAAAAGCGGCAAACAATTCACCGTTGTTTGCCGCTTTTCAATATGTTTACGCTTCTTTTTCCTTGTCCGAAAGTTTGGTTGCCGCAATAAAATAGAGTATCAAAGCGATGTAAGCAACAAGTGCGAGAAGTTCGGAAAGGTGGTTTTGCCACCATTCAGCGTGGTCGAACTCGACACCGAAGAACTTAATCAGCGCAGAAACAACGCCCATCAGCGCACCGCCGGCAATGAAACCCGATGCGATGAGCGTACCCTTGTCGCCACGTAGTTTGTTGATTTGCTCGTCTTTAGAACGTGTTGTAACAAACCAGTTCACCGCACCACCAATGATTAAAGGAATGTTCAGCTGAATAGGAATGAACATACCGAGCGAGAATGCCAACGCAGGCACTTTGCAACGGTCTAACACCAATGCCAACACAGCACCTATACCGTAAAGAATCCAAGGCGCACCCTGTCCGCTCATCAAGGGCTTAATCACGGCTGCCATGGCGTTTGCCTGCGGTGCCGCCAACTGTCCGGAGTTGAAACCGTAGGTCTTGTCCAACACAATCATTACACCTGCAACGGTTGCTGCCGATACGACGGTGCCGAGAAACTTCCAAGTTTCCTGTTTCTTAGGTGTGGTACCGAGCCAGTAACCAATCTTCAAGTCGGTGATGAACGAGCCTGCCATCGATAGGGCGGTACATACTACACCACCCATCAGCAAGGCTGCCAACATACCCGAATTGCCTTTCAGTCCGACAGCTACCATCACCACAGAAGCCAAGATAAGTGTCATCAGCGTCATACCCGATACCGGGTTAGAGCCGACAATGGCAATGGCGTTTGCTGCAACCGTTGTGAAGAGGAAGGCAATCAGTGCCACGAGCACGATACCGACAACGGCGTGTAACAGATTGAACTGCATTACGCCAAAGTAGAAGAACAAGAAGGTTATCACCAAAGTTGTAATACTGCCGAAAGCAATTATCTTAAACGAAATGTCGCGTTGCGTTCTTATCGCCTCTTCTTGGTCTGCACCCTTGCCCTTCATCTCTCTTGAAGCTAAGCTGACAGCACTTTTGATAATGCCCCACGACTTTACGATGCCGATAACGCCAGACATTGCTATGCCGCCAATACCGATTGAGCGGGCGTAGTTCTTAAAGATTTCCTCTGCCGACATGCTGCCCACCGTGGCAATAACGCTTGGGTCCCATTGGTTCAGCACAGTGTCGGGGAACAAGAGTGCCATTCCCGGAACTATCAACCACCATACCGTGAGCGAGCCCATACAGATAATGAAGGCATATTTCAGACCGATGATGTAGCCCAAGCCCAAGACAGCCGCACCTGTATTTACCTTGAAAACAAGTTTAGCCTTGTCGGCAATGGTCTCGCCAAAGCCAATCATACGGCTCGTAACGGTTTCGTTCCACCAGCCGAACGTAGCTACACTGAAGTCGTAGAGACCACCCACAAGACCCGCAAGCAACAATGGCTTCGCCTGACTGCCTCCTTTCTCGCCACTTACGAGCACCTGCGTGGTAGCCGTAGCTTCAGGGAAAGGATATTTACCGTGCTGTTCCTTAACGAAATACTTGCGGAACGGGATTAAGAAAAGAATACCCAAGATGCCGCCCAACGCTGCCGCAATGAATATTTGAAAGAAGTCGGCTTGCAAATCGAGCATGTAAATGGCAGGCATAACGAAGATGCCGCCTGCAACAACTGCACCCGAGCAAGCTCCGATGCTCTGAATGATGACGTTTTCGCCCAGCGCGTTCTTGCGTTTGGTAGCCGACGACATGCCAATGGCAATAATTGCAATCGGTATGGCAGCCTCGAATACCTGTCCGACTTTAAGTCCTAAGTAGCAGCAGCTGCCGAAAACAGCACCACCATTACCAATCCCCATGTTACCGACCACGTACTTACTTCGGGATAAACCTTGTTCGGGCTCATCACGGGTTGATATTCCTCGCCCTCTTTCAGTTCTCGAAAGGCGTTCTCGGGAAGTTCAATGTTTTGTTTTTCTTTATTTTCCATATCCTTAGTTGTATGTTATTGTTAAGGTAAAGTTAAGTTGCAATTTTGCAAACTTTTATTGAATAGCAGTCGCAAAGATAATTAAAAAATGGCAAAACATGCGTTAATTGTCAAGAAAATCACAGCAAAGGCTTGGTTGCTTGTCTGTTTTTGCGATTTTTATGTAAGTTTGCCGTATGAAAGAAATAGAACCGATAGCTTATTTTCGTTCTCCGTTTACCACAAAGTTTGGCATTCCGCGCCAAAGCGGATTGGTAAACGAACTGAGAGGACGCATTGTTTTTGAACCGAAATTCAGCAACGAAGATGCCTTGCGTGGCTTGGAAGGTTTCGATTATGTTTGGTTGATATGGGGTTTCTCGGCGAACGAGCCTGCCGGTGGTAAAAAATGGAATGAGGAGGACAGCCTTATGGTGCGTCCGCCACGTTTGGGCGGCAACGAAAGGGTAGGGGTTTTTGCTTCGCGTTCGCCCTTCCGACCCAATGGCTTGGGCTTGTCGTCGGTGCGAATTGCAAAGATTGGTAAAGGTGTTGTAGAGGTTTCGGGGGCTGACTTAATGGACGGGACGCCTATTTACGATGTTAAGCCTTATCTGCCGTATGTAGATGCGCATGCAGAGGTGCGCGGCGGCTATACCGATACTTATGTTTGGGAACCGTTGGAGGTGGAATTGCCCGATAATATAAGCGAATATTTCAGCAAGGAAGAAATAAAAGCCCTGTCGAAACTGCTTGCACAAGACCCGCGTCCGCACTATCAGCACGATGCCAATCGCATTTACGGAATGCGGTTTGAAAACAAAGACGTCCGCTTTCGGGTGGAAAACGGACGCTGTATCGTTGTGGAAGTTGTTTCCTGAAAGCAGAATTGCACCCCACGTGTAGAAATTCTGTTACCTTACTTCAATCTTTTCTATGCGTGGTTTCGGTGCAAGGGGCGTGGTAGGTACTACGGTTGGTGTTGCGTTGTTGTCGTCGGGGTTAGACGGTACAATTACCGGAACGGCTTCTTCGCTCGATTTTTGCTTGCTGTCCGTGCCGTTACGCTTGTTTCGTTTCCCTCGAATACTGTTCAAAACCTTTTCGGCTTGCTTTGCTTCTTCGTCTTCCAACGAGTCTTTTGCCAGCATATCGCGCACAAGAGTGTCTAACTTTACAGCGTTTTTTTTCTGCCAGATTAGAATCGGGTTCTATTGAAGTAAGGGTGTATTTGGGGTCGTTCTTGTGGTTGAAATAATAGAAAAAGCCAAATCCGACAAGGAAGATGGTGCCTATAATGATGAATATCACCAACCCCCGACCGATGGTAGGCTCGTCTTTGTCGTTATGTAAAGGTGCACCGCAATTGGGGCATTGCTGTTCTTTTTCGTTCACTTCTGTGTGGCAGTTCCGACATTTCATATTGCTTCTATTCTTGTATTTTGGGTTAAATTCTCGCTATGGCACTGCCAAACAAGTTTGGCGTTGCTCATTTGGCTTACTGAAACGTTGGCAAAGGTACGTTAATTCATACATTAATCAAAATAAAATGGAAGTTTTTAAAGATTAAATCGGGGAGGATTATTATATGTTTTTTGCCTTAATCTTTAGGTGCTTGGACTGATATGACATCATCTTTAGAAAAATATGACGTCATTTCCAAGCAAATATGACGTCATATTTTGGTAAATATGACGTCATATTTTTTTATTCACTCTCGCGATACGGTATCAGCGTATATATAAAAAGGTAGTTGGAAAGAGATTGGAAAGAAAGAAAAAAGGAGTCGGACGGAAGTTCATTTCCGCTAACTCCTTAACCTTTTTCGTTAATTGTGGAATACCAAACCATCGCCAAAGTCGTCGATAATGACAGGCTTTTCGCGGCTCACGGTCTCGGCAAGTATTGCCTTGCTAAGGTCGTTCAGCACGTAACGCTGTATGGCTCGCTTCACGGGACGGGCACCAAATTCGGGGTCGTAGCCCACTTTGGCAAGATAAGCAACGGCACTTTCCGTCCATTCCAACGTGAAACCTTGCGGTGCAAGCATTGCCTTTACACGGTTGAGCTGCAAGGTTACTATCTTTGAAATCTCGCTTTGCGTGAGCGGGAGGAACATTATCGTTTCGTCGATACGGTTCAGGAATTCCGGACGAATGTTTTGTTTCAGCATCTCCATCACGATGTCGCGTGCATTGTCGATAATCTCTTGTCGGTTGTCCTCCGTGAGATGGGCAAATTCTTGCTGGATATATTGCGACCCAAGGTTCGATGTCATGATGATGATGGTGTTCTTAAAGTTCACCGTACGCCCTTTGTTGTCCGTCAAATGTCCGTCGTCGAGCACCTGCAACAGAATATTGAACACGTCGGGGTGCGCCTTTTCTATTTCATCGAACAATACCACAGAGTACGGCTTGCGACGAACGGCTTCCGTAAGTTGCCCTCCTTCATCGTAACCGACGTATCCCGGAGGAGCACCGATAAGGCGTGATACGCTGAACTTCTCTTGATACTCGCTCATATCAATGCGCGTCATCATCGTTTCATCGTTGAACAAGTATTCAGCCAACGCCTTTGCCAACTCGGTCTTACCTGTACCCGTTGTTCCAAGGAAGATAAAAGACGCTATCGGTTTCTTCGGGTCTTGCAAACCGGCACGCGAACGTCGCACCGCATCGGCTACTGCAGTGATGGCTTCTTCCTGTCCGATGACACGTTTGTGCAGCTCTTCCTCAAGATGGAGCAGCTTTTCGCGCTCGCTCTGCAACATTCTTGTTACGGGAATACCCGTCCATCGGCTCACAACTTCTGCAATATCCTCAGCCGTAACCACTTCTCTAATCATGCATCGCCGCCTTGCGTTGCCTGCAACTGCAGTTGTATGTTCTTAATGTCGTCTTCCAACGCTTTCAAACGAGAGTAACGGATTTCCGCAACGCGCTCGTAGTTGCCTTCGCGTTCTGCTCTGTCCGCTTCAAACTTCAAGTGCTCAATCTCTTCCTTGTCTTGTTGGATTTTGTTCACTAAGTTTTTCTCGTTTTCCCACTTCGCTTTGAAACTTGTTTCTTGCTCCTTGAGTTCGGCAATCTCCTTGTCCAAGAGCGCAATCTTTTCGGTATCGTTTTCGCGCTTAATGGCTTCGCGTTCGATTTCCAATTGTTTGAGCCGGCGAGTTATCTCGTCTAACTCTTCAGGAACAGAATCGCGCTCCATACGAAGCTTTGCTGCGGCTTCGTCCATCAAGTCTATTGCCTTGTCGGGCAGAAATCTGTCGGATATATAACGCTCCGAAAGTTGCACCGCAGCAATGCAGGCATCGTCTTGAATGCGCACTTTGTGGTGGTTCTCGTAGCGTTCTTTCAGTCCTCGAAGTATGGAAATAGCGTCCAATTCATCGGGTTCGTCTACCATAACAGTCTGGAAACGGCGTTCGAGAGCCTTGTCTTTCTCGAAATATTTTTGATATTCATTGAGCGTTGTCGCACCGATGGCACGCAACTCGCCTCGTGCAAGGGCTGGTTTCAATATGTTGGCAGCGTCCATTGCTCCCTCTCCGCCACCTGCTCCAACGAGCGTATGGATTTCGTCGATGAAGAGAATAATGTTGCCGTCAGCATTTGTTACCTCCTTGATAACGCTTTTCAGTCGTTCCTCGAACTCACCTTTGTATTTCGCACCTGCTACCAATGCACCCATATCCAACGAGTAGAGTTGCTTGTCTTTCAGGTTTTCGGGCACATCGCCACGAATAATACGCCCTGCTAACCCCTCTACAATGCTGTTTTACCCGTACCCGGTTCGCCAATGAGGATAGGATTGTTCTTTGTTCTTCGAGAAAGAATTTGCAACACACGGCGTATTTCTTCGTCGCGCCCGATTACCGGGTCGAGTTTTCCTGCTCGTGCGTCTTCCACCAAGTTGCGTGCGTATTTCGATAATGCCTGATAGTTCTCGTCGCCGCTTTCTGTTTGCACCTTTGAACCTTGTCGTAGTTCTGCAATGGCTGCTCTCATGGTCTGCTCTGTGCAGCCTGCGTCCTTCAGAATGCGGCTTGCCGTAGAGTTTACTGTTAAGAGTGCGAGCAGCAAGGGTTCGATGCTTACGAAGTCGTCGCCCATTTTCTGCGACTCGTCCATTGTTGTTTGCATCACTTTGTTGGCATCGGCAGAGAGGTAAGGCTCGCCTCCCGAAACCTTCGGCAAGTGTGTAATTTCGTTTCTTACGGCATTTTCTACCATTTGCAGATTAATGCCCGACTTATGGAAAAGATAGTTTACCACGTCTTTTCCCTTTTCTATTACACCTGCAAGAATGTGCAATGGCTCAACCACTTGTTGTCCGTTGCGACTCGCCAAGCCTACTGCGGCTTGTATAGCTTCTTGTGCTTTAATTGTAAATTTGTCTAATGTCATAGTTTTTCTCCTTTCATTTTATGTTCTGTTCCTTATTATTTCAAACTTTGTTCCTAAGTATAAGCGTCCGACAAATTGGCAAAAATACCGACATTTTGACATCTCTTGTATTGTTCTGCTTTTGTAAAGATACTATTATTGCCTGTTTTTAGCTTGTCTATCTTACTTTTACGCATACTTCTCCGTAGTATCCTTTTGCTTCGTTGTGCAGCAAAAACCCATATACGGCAGCCTGTTTGCGAGTAGAAAGACTGCGGTATAGGTCGGTTTGGTTGTCTATATGTCCTCGTTCGATGTGCTGAAGGTCGTAAATGCAAATACGTCCGACGTGTTGCGGGTCGGCTGTGGCGTAGCCTACGAATAGCCCTTCCTCGTCTTCGGCAATTGTGTTGGCTATGTCTAAATGGTAGTGCATATAGCCTGCACGGCACAGAAGCTCGCCATCGGTATAGAGTTCTTTAACTTCGTTGAGAGCTAAAGGCTTATAGGGCAAAGGTTCTACATACCTTTGCGGTCTGCTGCGAATAATTTTTGTTCGTTTAGCCAACCAAATTATGCAGAGCACGGTAAATAAAACGAGGGCAATGTTTAAAATTATCATATATTAAAATGTTTATTTAGACGAAATGTTTCTATTTACAAAGATACTGAAAAACTATTAAAAAATATCATTTTGCATAATGAAAAATCCTACTTTTTCGTTTTTTACAACATAAAAGGGTACCTTTGCATAAGATAAGCTGCGTTCAGCAATCTGTAAGCAAGCCTTACATTGCGTTCACTTGCATTATCTTTGCATAAGCTAAGCTGCGTTCAGCAATCTGTAAGCAAGCCTTACATTGCGTTCACTTGCATTATCTTTGCATATAAGATAGGTTACTTTTTGCGGATAGAAACGTGATAAAGCTACTGTTCGTATGTATTTTAAGTTATTTCTAAAGTAGGATAAGTTTATGAAAAAACTATTAACTGTACTTACATTATTGTTTATGATGTCATTTAATTTGTTTGCACAGAGCTACGCCGAATTGTGGAAACAAGTAAACGTGGCGCAAGGGAAAGACCTGCCCAAGACACAAATAAGCGTTTTGAAAAAGATTGTTGCGAAGGCTCAGAAAGAGAAATCGTATGGCAATTTGTTGGCAGCCGAGTTACTGACCTCAAGTTTGCAGACACAAATATCGCCCGATTCGGTAGATTCGGAAAAGACTCGTTTGAAGAAACTCTGTGCTAAAGCCGAGAAAACCGATAAGGTGTTGCACGCCGTTTATTGCTGTGCTTTAGGCAAACTTTTTGGTAACGGTGAAGACAAAAGCGAGCCGAACACAAATTATTTCGATAAAGCCGTGGCTAATCCCGCCTTGTTGGCAGGCGTAGAGTATGGTAAGTACACGCCGTTGATAGAAGCAGGAAAAGACGATGCCATATTTAAAAACGACCTTCTCCACGTTATAGCTTTCGAAGCGCAACGATACGACGTGGCTGATAAATACTATACATCGGTAGGCAACCGTGAGGCAGCTTGTTACAGTGCCTATATGAATGTAAAAGACGAAAACGACAAAGCTGCTTTCGATTCGCTCATTGCACGTTATGGCGACTTGCCGGTATGCGGAAGTGTGGCTGTAGAGAAATATAAATACTTGTCTCGCTTTGAAGAAATAGATGCAAAGCAGCGTATCGAATATATAGACGATGCCTTAAAGCGTTGGGGAACATGGCAAGAAACCAACTATTTGCGCAACGAGCGCGAACGCCTTACAGCACCCATGTTCAGAATGTGGGCAGCACAAAATGTGGGTACACCCCATAAGGAACGAATTTTGAAAAACATTGAGGTTAGGAATATCAACGATTTGACGCTGACCATAACACGCACAACGCTGACAGGCGATGATAAATTGTCGCCCAACAATCAGAAAGATTTAGCGAAAATAAAAACGAAACTGTTGCCTGCTACTGCACAGACCGTTAAGCGCACATATACAATCAATACTCCTTACGAGGAAATAGAAGACTCGTTGGAACTCCCCCGTTTAGATGTCGGTGTCTATTTGTTGGAATTGGCGTCGTCGAACAAGCGGTTAGCCCCGCAGTACGAACTCTATTACGTAACAAATCTATATGTAATAGCAGAAGAACAACCCGCAAGCAAGATACGATATGTGGTGGTTAATTCAACAACAGGGCAGCCGATACCGAATGCCAAGATAAAGTTGAAAACAAATCGCTACTATGGACGTCCTCCCATTATAAAATATATTGAAACCAATGAACGCGGCGAGGCTTATTATATGTATGGTGAGGACGAGCCGGACAATGTTTACGTGTCTACCCAAACAGACAAAGCGTGTCCTAATTCGACCATTAGAACGGAATTTTATAATGCCGAAAGGATTTCGGAACCCGAGATTTACGATTTGTTTACCGATAGGAAAGTCTATCGTCCCGGGCAAACCGTGCACGCTTCGCTCCTTGTTTACAAGAAGAACGATAAGGAATTGAAGAGCAAGGCTGTTGCCAACAAGACCGTAAAGCTCACCTTGCGCGATGCCAACTATGAGGATGTAACATCGAAAGAAGTTGTTACCGATGAATTTGGTACGGCTGCTGCCGATTTTGAACTGCCCAAAGGTCTGCTTACAGGACAATTTTCAATCTATGCCAATAATGCGGACGGGACTTCGATAGACTTTAATGTAGAGGAGTACAAGCGTCCGACGTTTACGGTAGAGATAGACGAATATAAAGAAAAATACGCCATTGGCGATACCATAAAGCTGAAAGGACGTGCAAAAACCTATTCAGGTATGCCCGTTCAAGGCGCAGAGGTGTCATATACGGTCAGCCGTAATTCTGTATTATGGTGGTGGTATGGAGGAAATACCGATGAGATAGTTTACGAAAGTAAAGCCGTAACCGATGAAAAAGGTGAATTTGATATTGAATTACCTTTCATCTTCCCTGACGAAAAGAAAACCAAAAAGTCATCTAACAGAGGTTACGGGCAGTCTGCTAAGTTCTATAACTTTGTTGTCGATGCAGATGTAACAGACGTTGCAGGCGAAACACGGTCGGCAAGTGCATCGTTGCCATTGGGCACAAAGGCTACCGTGCTGACGAGCGACATGCCTGATAAGGTGTTGAAAGATGATTTGAACCGGCTGAAATTCTCATTTTTAAATGCTGCGGGTAAACCTATTGAAGGGAAAGTACGCTATGCAATAGCTCTTTTTAAGAAAGAAAAGCCATCTTTTGATAAATATACAACGGTGGAAGCCAATAAGGTTGTAAGCCTGAAACCACTGCGTTCGGGTCGCTATATGTTGCAAGCCATTTGCGAGAACGACACATTAGAGCAAGAGTTTGTCGTCTTCTCAATGGACGATAAACGCCCTGTCGTGGAGACACACGATTGGTTCTATATAAGTGGAAATAAGTTCCCAAGCGACGGAAAGCCAATTTATGTGCAGTTTGGTGCAACCGATGCCGACCAACATGTGGTTTATTCCATCTTCTCGGGCAACAAAGTGCTCGATAGTGGTGCTATCGACCAAAGCAATAGCCTTACCACTTGGAAGTTGCCGTATAAAGAAGAATATGGCGATGGCATCGTTGTGAACTTTGCGTGGGTAAAGAATGGTAAGATGTATGCGCATAAGGAATACATCGAACGTCCTATGCCCGACAGACATTTGAACGTGAAGTGGACAACTTTCCGTAATCTTTTGCTACCCGGACAAAAAGAAGAATGGACGCTTAACATAACCTATCCTGACGGAAAACCGGCAAAAGCGCAGCTCATGGCAACGCTTTACGATAAGAGTCTCGACCAAATAGAAGAACATTCATGGAGCTTCAATCCTGCATACAGCAACGAATTGCCCGGTGGTATAGAGTGGAATGAACTGAATTTCGCTGCTTTAGCGTTCAGCAAGGTGGCAAATTACAAAACTTTACGTGCACGTTCGCTGGCTCTTGCAAAGTTTGATACACGCTTCGTAAGTAACTTTGAATTCCAACAAATTTTTGTTCGAGGTTATGGCAGTCGTGCTGAAACCAAGGCTTATGCTAATTATGCTAAGATGGAAGTTTTAGATGTAGCTGCTGCAAAGTCCGTTAATTCTGAAGAAGCACGAAATTCCGTTAAGTTCACTGCGCCTGTTATAAAAAACGATTCGGAACTTCTTGAAGAGGCTACTGATAATTATGCGGTTGCCGATTCTGCAGCTGTTGTTGATGAAAGAAAAGGTACAAACGTTCAGTTACGTGAGAATTTGAAGGAAACAGCGTTCTTCTATCCTCGCTTAAATGCCGATGCCGACGGCAATATAAGCATTAAATTCACGCTGCCGGAAAGCCTTACGACTTGGCGTTTTATGGGACTTGCACACGACAAGGACATAAATTATGGTATGCTAACCGATGAAGTGGTAGCCAAAAAGACAGTAATGGTGCAGCCCAATATGCCTCGTTTCGTTCGCATGGGCGACGAAGCAATGCTATCGACACGTATTTTCAATTCGTCAGACAAGGCTGTTGAGGGCAAAGCAACCATGGAAATACTTGATGCCGAAACCGAAAAGGTGCTCTACACAGAAAGTAAAGATTACGCCTTAGAGGCGAACGGTACAACAACGGCAACGTTCTCGCTGGCAAGTTTGCTGTCGGAAGAAGGCGCAAACAAACTCTCTATTGCCGACCAAGGTATGCTCGTTGTGCGCATCATAGCCGGTGGCGACGACTATTCGGACGGCGAACAGCAATATTTGGCAGTGCTTCCAAATCGTGAATATGTGGTTAATACCTATCCGTTTACGCAAAACAAGGTGGGAGAGAAGAGCATTGACCTTACAAAACTGTTCCCTGCAAACACCACAGACCAACGATTGACGGTTGAATACACCAATAATCCAAATTGGTTGATGATACAAGCCTTGCCTTATGTAGCTGATGCGAACGAGCAGAACGCCATTAGCTTGGTATCAGCCTACTATGCCAACAGCTTGGCGAATAAGATTTTGAAGACGTCGCCTAAGATTAGACAAACCATTGAAAGCTGGAAAAACGAACAAGGGAACGAAACTTCGATGATGTCGGCGTTGGAAAAGAACCAAGATTGAAGGAGTTTGCACTCAAAGAAACCCCTTGGATAATGGAAGCAAAGAACGAAAGCGAGCAGAAACAAATGCTTGTGCGTTTCTTCGACGATAACCAAATAAAGTATAATCTATTGTCTGCGATAGAAGGACTTGAGAGGTTGCAAAACCCTGATGGTTCTTTCTCTTGGTGGAAAGGTATGAAAGGCAGTTTCTATATGACGGTTGAAGTGGTGAAAACCTTAACCCGCTTGAACGTGTTGATGGGCAACGACGACGAAGAAACTGCAGATATGCTGCATTCTGCCTTTGCTTTCTTAGACAAAGAAGTGGCTGAACGTGTTGCAGAGATGAAGCGTTTGCAACGTAAAGGATATAAGAATATCTTCCCTTCCGATGCGCTTTGCGACTATTTGTATAGCAATGCGTTGGCAAAACGCAAGACAACGGCAGATATAACTTATCTTATCGACTTGTTGGCAAAGAAGCCTGTCGATTTAACAATATACGGCAAGGCAAATACGGCGGTTATCTTGCAACAGTATAAACAAGTGCAGAAAGCGAAAGAATATCTGCAAAGTATTAAGGAATACACTGTTTATAAGGAAGAAATGGGCAGATATTTCGATACGCGGAAGGCTTATTACAGTTGGTTCGACTATAAAATACCAACGCAAGTGGCTGCAATAGAATCGTTTAAGATGATTGCTCCAACCGACAAACAGACGATTGAAGACTTGCAACGTTGGTTGTTGCAGTCGAAACGCACACAGGCTTGGGGCACACCGGTGAACTCTGTAAATGCTATTTGGGCATTTATGAACAGCGCACAGTGGACAATGGACAACGGCGAAGCAAGCGTTTTGAAACTTGACGGAAAAGTTATGGAACTTCCAAAGGCTACTGCAGGCTTGGGATATGTGAAGACAACGCAGGCGGTGGCTGTAAATTCACGCAACGAAAGTAAAGGCAAGCAAGTTGCAAACACACTCACTATAGAGAAGACAAGCAGCGGAACAAGCTGGGGAGCAGTGTATGCGCAGTTCTTCCAGCCCGTTACGGAAATAAAGGCAAGCAATGCAGGACTTACCGTGAAGCGCGAATTGTTTGTACGAAACAGCAACGGCAGCCCGAAAGATGCCGTTCAGGCAAAGGTTGGCGATAAGGTTGTGGTGCGCATAACCATTGTGGCAGACCGTGATTACGACTTTGTTCAGGTTTCCGACAAGCGTCCGGCGTGTCTTGAACCCGTATCGCAAACCAGCGGATACCAATATGGCGGCTACTACATAGCACCGAAAGATTATAGCACAAACTACTATTTCGACATGATGCCAAAGGGAACCCACGTTGTGGAAACAGAATATTTTGTAAACCGTGAGGGCGTTTATCAGTCGGGAACGTGCACCGCACAATGTGCTTATGCGCCTGAATATATAGGTCGCGAAGGAGCCATTAAAGTAAAAGTAAATAACAACAATGCTCCAAATTGAAATAGATGAAGGAAGCGGTTTCTGCTTTGGCGTTACGACAGCGATAAAAAAAGCCGAAGAGGAATTAGAAAAAGGAAGGCAGCTATATTGCCTTGGCGATATAGTGCACAACAGTATGGAGGTGGAAAGGCTTGCCAAACGTGGGCTGATAACCATTAACCACGACCAATTGCGCGAACTTCACAATGCAACGGTGTTGCTTCGGGCACATGGCGAGCCTCCCGAAACCTACGAAATAGCACGGAAGAACAACATAGAGATTATCGATGCCACGTGCCCCGTGGTGTTGGCGTTGCAGCGACGCATAAAAAATCAATACGAAAAGAACGGCAATAGTGTTGCGTGCGAGCTTGAAAAGGTAGATATAGAAACCGAATTGAAAGATGAACGAAAAGCTATGGCATCGCAAATCGTCATTTTTGGCAAGCCGGGACATGCCGAAGTGCTGGGTTTGGTGGGGCAGACACATAGCAACGCCATTGTGATTGAGAAGTTCGAAGATGTGCAGCAGCTCGATTTCAACCGCGATATATACCTTTATTCACAGACAACGAAGAGTCTGAACGAGTTTCATCGCATCATCGAGTATATACAAGGACATATTGCTAACGATGCTAAGTTCCGCAGTTTCGATACCATTTGTCGGCAAGTGGCTAACCGAATGCCCAACATTTCGTCGTTTGCCACGAAGCACGACCTTGTTCTTTTTGTGGCAGGGCGCAAGAGTTCCAACGGTAAAGTGCTGTTCCATGAGTGCTTGAGCGTAAATCTGAACTCGCACCAAGTGGAAAGTGCCGACGAAATAGATATGGAATGGTTCAAGAATGTCCGCACCGTCGGTATCTGTGGAGCAACCAGTACGCCCAAATGGTTGATGGAAGAGTGTCGCGATGCGATACTTCGGCAGGCTACCGATACTTGAACAACAAAATCATCATCGTTGATTGCTTCTTTCTTATACATAGAAAAGATACTTTTGCACCCCACTCGTGATATACAACGATATACCACGAGTGGGGTGCAAAGGTATATCACGCGTGGTATATCATTGCATTCTACGAGCTACTTGTAAAGGTTCGGCAGCCCCTTGTTGGCGAAGTCGATTTCCTTTTTATTGCTTCCGGCAGGTACTAAAAATCACGGTTGTTTTGTAAAGTAAATTCTGTTAAAAAGTGATATAATCGCTTTGGCGTTGCGAAACCGTAGGTTTTACAACGCAAAACCTACGCTTTTACCGTGCAAAACCTACGGTTTTACAACGCAAAACAATAGGTTTTGTAATGTGTTGATAATTAACTTGTTATGCGAAAGTAATTCTTGTGAAAAATAATTACACTTTTATGGCGTTTTTTCGTCCGTAAAATGAGTTGTTCCTACCCAATTTTTGCTGTCCCGATATAAGAACGGATAAAACGCAATAGCCGCCTCGACAAACCTTGTTGAGGTGGCTATTGCGTTTACCGGTCATGGGTAAAAATAAGTCTCCCTGTGGTTATTCTTGAAAAAAGACACCTCTATTTCTCTATTTTTTTATAACTTTGCGTTTAAATAAAAGTCTTTATGAATGTCATTAAAGACTTGTTAGGCGACACTGAAATATAAAAAATGGCAATAGCAAAACCTTTTATTAAGTGGGTAGGTGGTAAAAGCCAACTTATCGATCAATTAGATGCACAACTCCCGGCTGACTTTAGCAGGTGGAAGAACGTTACCTATATTGAACCTTTCGTAGGGGGTGGGGCTATGCTTTTTTATATGTTGCAACGGTATCCAAATATCAAGCATGCTGTTATTAACGATATTAACTCTGATTTGACTACCTGTTATCAGGTGGTTCGCGATAATCCCGAAGAACTTATCGATTTGCTTAGAGAGATGGAAACAGCTTATTTATCGCTTGAAACAGAGGAAGAACGCAAGGAATTTTATATAGCTGTCCGTGCCCGATATAACGAGAAGAACCTGAATCCGATAGAGAATACAACCAAGTTCTTCTTTCTTAACCGTACTTGTTTCAACGGTCTTTATCGTGTGAACAAGAAAGGATTGTTTAATGTACCCTTTGGTAAATACGCCAATCCAACCATTTGCAATCCGGATATTATACGCAAAGACAGCATCTTACTTCAACGTGTGGAAATCTTGAATGACGATTTCGAGATAACATTTGACCATGCTCATGGGAATACACTGTTCTATTTAGACCCGCCATATCGCCCATTGAGCGATACCTCAAACTTTAATGATTATGCAAAAGAGGCATTCAATGACGATGCGCAAATTCGTTTGAAGAGATATTGCGACAGAATCGATAATGCGGGCTATAAGTTTATGCTTAGCAATTCTGATTGTAAAGGCAAGAATGAAGACGATAACTTTTTCGATGTTCTTTATCGTGCGTATAAGATTGAAAGGGTTTGGGCTTCCAGAAGCATCAATTCTAATCCTGCTAAGAGAGGTAAACTAACAGAAATATTGGTACATAACTATTTTAGCACTAAAGCCAATGCTTATGCCGACAACTTTATCTTAGAACCTGAATGCGTGGCAGAAAGAGATGTAACTGAAAATATGATTTAAATAAAACACTTTTGGTAGTTTTTGGAGGAATTATTGATGGAGTCGGTTGGAAGTCTGCTAAGAACAAACTGCAAGAGGCTTATAATATCATTCCAAGTGTTTATAATCTTACAAGCGTTTCTAATTTCATTGATTTGATTAAATAAATCAAAGTTATTTCAGTAGGTTTAGCCGGTAAACCTTTGCCTTGTTTACAGTGCAGGGATATAAGCAAAAACGCAATAGCCGCCTTGACAAACGTTGTCGGGGCGGCTATTGCGTTTTAATTTCTTTGTTTTCTTGGTTTAATTGCCTTGATTTTCCTTTGTTTTTCTCTTTTTACCCTTAAACCAAAGGTAAACTCCGAGTGCAATAAAACCAAGCAAGATGGCTGTCATTTGCCACGCATATTTTTCCGGTTCTACCCAAAATTCATTGAAGAAGTTGATGCGTCCGAGAATTTCCACGGGTGTCCAGAACACGATTACTGTAGCGATTGCCATACGAATGTTTGCTCCCCACGATGCCAAATGCAGCTGCCGTTTAAACATAAACAGCGAACCTATAAAGCAACCCAAGCCAACGAGGAAGGTTACGGGTGGTGGTCGCCCAAGAAATTCTTATCGTAGCAAAACATTAACAACAGATACAGCCCCCAAAGCATCATGATGATTTCCATAAAAGTAACGATGCTGGTGTGGCGTGTCATAGGTTGGGCGCAGATGGTGCGTTGCTTTTTGCCGAAACATTTGCGTTGTATCCATGTAATAAAGTCGCAACCGTTGCGTGTTGAGAATATATACATCACCATAATGGCAACCCACATGCCAAACGAAGCAGGCATTATCAAGTATTCGGGCTTCGTTACAATCTCACCATTCTCTATTTCCGGTTGCACGCCATAGCGTCGGGCGTAGTATAAGAATAGAAATTCCACCCAGCCTGTCCAAAACAGCAAGCCGCCGATGAATCCCCAAAGGGTTTGCCGTGTGTCTCCTTTCACAAACACACCTATAATAACCATTACCAAACCGACAAGTCCTAACATAAAGCCCGCAACATGAACAGCACCTTCCGACATGGTTTTCTCCATGATTATCATAAGTGCATGCCCTAACGGCATAGAAAAAAGAACAAGCAGGAAAGAGGCGATTGTACGCCAAGGGTATAACTTTTTAGTTCCATCTTAAAGTTTAATTTATTTATTTTAAAATTATAGTGCATTAGGGTTTATGTCAAAAGAAACGTAAACATAACTTGAAATATTGTGAATGTTTGCTTAATTCGGTTTTTTTTCTTTTCTTTGCAGAAAGAATAGATAACAACAAGCACTGCATAATATGAAGAGAATACTTGTTTTACAAATACTTTTATTGTTTGTCTTGGGCTGTTTTGCGCAGCGTCCCGACTACAAGAAGATGTCGCCATTGGTGCGCGAAGCGGCTGTCGATGCTATTCGGCAAAGCAGGCAGGTGAGTTCTGTCAGCTCGAAGAAGTATCAACCCACTATCACTGCATTTGCGAAGTTTAGCAGCAATGCCGAGAGCACAATAGAGAAATATGGTTGTCGGCAGCTTGCAAAGGTAGACGATATATACATATTGTCTATTCCCTTGAACCAGTTGGCAGGTTTGTCGAGCGAAGAGAATGTACTGCGAATAGAAGCCGGCAACGGTAACAGCGTGCAAATGGACACTACCGTAACAATGGTAAATGCCTTGCCGGTTTACAGCGGACAAGCCTTGCCGCAGGCATATACGGGGAAAGGTGTTGTAGTAGGTGTACAGGACATTGGTTTCGACCTTACTCACCCTACCTTTTACAATGCCGATATGAGCGAATATCGCATCAAAGCCCTTTGGGACCAACTGTCGAAAGATACGCAGAACAGCACGTTGCCGGTAGGGCGCGACTATCGTGGCACGGCAGAACTGTTACAGATAGGACACCCTTTAGACGGTCTTACACAGACACACGGAACGCATACGGCAGGAATAGCAGCCGGAAGTGGGGCAGAAGGAACGGGCAAGACAAGCCCGTATCGCGGCATAGCCTACGAAGCAGATATTGTTATGGTGGCAAATGCTGCCGGCGATAATATCGAACTCATCGATAAAGAAGACTATTACAAGTACACCTACGCCACCGATGCTCTTGGTTTTAAATATATATTCGACTATGCCGACAGCCAAGGCAAGCCCTGTGTGATTAATTTTAGCGAGGGTGGGCATCAGGATTTCCATGGTTACGACCAATTATACTACGAAATGCTCGACAAGATGACCGGACCGGGACATATCATTGTTGCTTCGGCAGGCAACGATGCCGACTGGATAAACTATGTGCACAAGCCTCAAGGCACTCCGAATATAGAATCGTTGCTGTGGGGAAACCGCGAAAGTGCCTACTTTACGGCGAAGACCGACAAGCCGTTTGTATTCCGAATGAAAGTCCCTGCCAACAGTCCTACCGGTCAAGTCGTTGAAATACCAATGGAGAAGGTGCTTGCTTGCAAAGACTCCTTGCTGATCGATTCCGTTAAAATAGGCAATCAGATGTACGAATGGCGTATTCTTGGTTATCCGTCAAGCTATAAAGCGGAAGATGTGGTCTACGATATTCGCCTTGCAAGCCTGCCTGATTTGGGATACGATGTGCCTGTGTCGATAGAATTTGCAAGCAGCGAGGCTACGATAGACCTTTATCGCATAAGAGGTTTCCTGCCGCCACGCGACCAAAATCCGATGTTAAAGGTGGGCGATAACAGTTACAGCATTCACTCTCCTTCGAGTGCTCCAAGTGTTATTTCGGTAGGAGCAACGGCTTATCGGCGAGGCTTTCTGAACTATTTGGGCGAGTGGAAAGACTACAACAAAGGCACAGACGGGCGGCGAACATCGTTCTCCGGTGTCGGTCCGACCATAGACGGGCGAACCAAACCCGACGTAATGGCACCGGGACAAAACGTTGTTTCGGCTTACAGCAGTTATTTTATAATGAATCCGGAGAATGCAGGAGCACCGCTGGCGTCAGATGTAAAACACTTCGAACACAATGGCAGAACCTATGCTTGGAATGCCAACAGCGGCACGTCGATGTCGTCGCCGGTCGTCGCCGGTGCCATCGCCTTGTGGCTTCAGGCGTACCCTCGTCTTACACCGCACGACTGTTTGGAGGTGTTTCGCAAGACGTGTACTCGCTACGACACGGCACTAACCTGTCCGAACAATTGGTATGGCTATGGCGAAATAAATGTATATGAAGGTTTGAAAGAGGTTTTGCGAATGGCTGCAGCAGGCATTACGCAACACGAGCCGGCCGCTTCTGCCGCCTCAGACCGACGCATTTACCATCTCGACGGACGCTATGCCGGTACTTCCGAAGCCGATTTGCCACGTGGCATATACATTCGCAATCATCAAAAGTTTGTAAAGCATTAAGCTATGCCAAATCCCTTTTATTTCTTTGCCGGCATGACGTGGTTTCAGCAAGATAAAAAGTGTCTTTTTCACGCACCGATTTCCTCTTTTTCAGGGGCTAAAAATGCACTCTTGTAACTCGTTGATAATCAGGAGTTTGCAGAGGTGTAAAATTGTCTTATAAGAGAATTGAAATTGTCTTATAGGAGAATTAAAATTGTCTTATAAGACAATTTTGAGAGAATGCGCAGCAAGTATAAAATGCTCACGTATTTCCAAGCAATTTAATTCTAAGTAAAAAGACTTCGTGTTGGCATATTTAAGAAAATATTATTACTTTTGCATTAATTCAAAAGAACAGCAATATTAGCATGATACATAAGTCAGATATTCTTGTCATAGGCGGCGGTATTGCCGGAATGAGCTATGCTCTTCGCGTAGCAAACAGCGGTAAATGGAAAGTTGTATTGGTGTGCAAAACCACTCTTGATGAAGCAAATACAACAAAAGCACAAGGCGGTATAGCCTCTGTTACCAATTTGCCGGTAGATAATTTCGATAAACATATAGCCGATACGATGGTGGCAGGCGACTTTATTTCCGACCCGCAGGCGGTGGAACACGTTGTTCGCAATGCCCCGCAGGCTATCAGCGACCTTGTGAATTGGGGCATAAACTTCGATAAGAACAACGAGGGCGCATACGATTTACACCGCGAAGGCGGACATAGCGAGTTCCGCATACTTCATCATGCCGACGACACAGGAGCCGAAATACAACGCGGACTAATGGCAGCAGTGCGCAGCAACGAGAACATAACGGTGCTCGAAAACCATTATGCCGTAGAAATAATTACGCAGCACCACCTTGGAATTGAAGTAACACGCCGTACACCGAACATTGAATGTTATGGCGCATACATCTTAAATCCTGCCACACAGAAGATAGATACCTATTTAAGTAAAGTTACGGTTATGGCAACAGGTGGTTGCGGAGCGGTTTATGGTACGACGTCAAACCCCGGTATAGCCACCGGAGACGGCGTCGCAATGGTGTATAGAGCAAAAGGAACTGTTGCCGATATGGAGTTTGTGCAGTTTCATCCTACGGTGCTTTACAATCCGAAAGAAACCCGTCCCGCTTTCTTGATAACCGAAGCAATGCGTGGCTATGGCGGCATTCTTCGTCTCCCGAACGGAGAAGAGTTCATGCAGAAGTACGACGAACGACTTTCGCTCGCCCCCCGCGATATTGTGGCAAGGGCTATCGACCAAGAAATGAAGATACACGGACTTGCCCATGTCTGCCTTGATGTAACGCACAAGAATGCCGATGAAACCCGAAAACACTTTCCACACATCTATGCAAAGTGTCTTAGCTTGGGCATCGACATAACCAAAGAGTATATCCCCGTGTGCCCCAGTGCCCACTATATGTGTGGCGGTATAAAAGTAGACCTGAACGGCGAAAGCACGATAAAGCGACTTTATGCCGTTGGCGAATGTTCCTGCACAGGCTTGCATGGCGGCAATCGTTTGGCAAGCAATTCGCTTGTCGAAGCCGTAGTCTATGCTAAATTTGCTGCAGAACACTCTCTTAGCATTATTGATAGCTGTCAGTTCAACACCAACATACCCGAATGGGACGATACCGGTACGCCTACTTACGAAGAACGAGTGCTGATAACGCAAAGTGTTAAGGAAGTAGGCGAAATCATGAGCAACTATGTTGGCATTGTGAGAAGCAACTTACGTTTGAAACGTGCATGGGATAGGCTCGACCTTCTTTACGAAGAAACCGAAAACCTCTTTAAGCAAGTGAAGGCAACGAAGGATATTTGCGAGCTGCGAAACATGATAAACGTAGGCTATCTTATCACCCGTCAGGCAATAGCACGCAAGGAAAGTCGTGGATTGCACTATACGATAGACTATCCGAAGCATGCCAACGACCCGCAAAACAAAGACTGACTATAAGGAAATACAATTAACATTATAAGATATGATAGACAAGAAATGGAGCGAACTGGGTTTTATTGACGAACCAATCCCTGCCAACACAGACATCAAAGCAGAAATAAAGCGTATGTGTAAAGAGAAAAACGCCGTGATAATGGCACATTATTACACAGATGCGGAAGTACAAGATTTGGCGGATTTCGTAGGCGACAGCCTTGCCCTTGCACAGAAAGCAGCCACTACCGATGCCGATATTATCGTAATGTGCGGTGTGCATTTCATGGGCGAAACCAACAAAATACTTTGCCCCGATAAAACTATTCTTGTGCCGGACCTTAACGCTTCTTGTTCGTTGGCAGAGAGTTGTCCCACCGATACGTTCGAGAAGTTTGTGAAAGCTCACCCCGACCACACCGTAATAAGCTATGTAAACACTACGGCAGCAACAAAATCGCTCACCGACGTTGTTGTTACCAGTAGCAACGCATGCCAGGTTGTGGAGTCGTTTCCGAAAGATACAAAGAT
Source organism: Prevotella falsenii DSM 22864 = JCM 15124 (assembly GCF_000613945.1). GTDB lineage: Bacteria > Bacteroidota > Bacteroidia > Bacteroidales > Bacteroidaceae > Prevotella > Prevotella falsenii. The sequence continues at coordinate 60,016 of NZ_BAJY01000006.1, read as the reverse complement.
TATTTTCGGTCCCGACAAGAACCTCGGAGGCTACATCAACCGTATCACAGGGCGCAATATGCTGCTTTGGGACGGTGGTTGCCATGTGCACGAACGCTTTTCAGCGGAAGGCATTAAGCTGCTGAAACAGCAACACCCCGATGCTAAGGTGTTGGCACACCCCGAATGTACGGGCGAAGTAGCTGCACTTGCCGACAAGGTGGGCAGTACGGCTGCTTTGCTGAAGTTCAGCATCAACGACGACGCACAAAAGTTTATTGTCGTTACCGAGGTGGGCATACTCCACGAAATGCAGAAATCTGCACCGCAAAAGACCTTCATTCCTGCGCCATCGAACGAAGAACCGCATGCCTGCAACGAATGTAACTACATGAAACTCATTACAATGAGGAAACTATATAATTGCATTAAATACGAATGGCCCGCGATAGAGGTAGATCCTAAGATAGCGGAAAAGGCTGTGCGTCCTATCAATAAGATGTTGGAAATATCAAAGAAACTTGGCTTGTAGTACGCTGCAATCCGTTTTTCACCTATTTATATTATAACGATATGTTACAAGTAGAAGAGTTAAACGATAGATTAATCGACCTTGCCTTTAGCGAAGATATTGGCGATGGCGACCATACAACCCTTTGTTGCATACCTGCCGACGCCATGGGCGAAAGCAAATTGCTGATAAAAGAAGAAGGAATATTTGCCGGAGTAGACATTGCAAAGCGTGTTTTCCATCGCTTCGACCCCGAACTCGTGGTAGAAGTGTATATCGAAGACGGCGCACACGTAAAGCCCGGCGATATTGTTATGAGCGTGAAGGGGCGCGAACAAAGTCTTTTGCAGACAGAACGCTTAATGCTCAACATACTTCAACGCATGAGTGGTATAGCCACTATGACCCACAAATACCAACAAGCCCTTATCGATGCAGGCACAAAACACGTGTTTTAGACACTCGCAAGACCACCCCGGGTATGCGAATGCTTGAAAAAGAGGCTGTTCATATCGGCGGAGGTATGAACCATCGTATCGGACTTTTCGATATGATACTCTTGAAAGACAACCACATAGACTTCTGCGGTGGGGTTCACAACGCTATTTCTCGTGCAAAAGCCTATTGCAAGGAGAAAGGCAAGAACTTGAAAATAGAGTGCGAAGTGCGCAATTTCAAAGAACTCGACGAGGTATTGGCGGAAGGCTGCGACCGTATCATGTTCGATAACTTCACACCCGAAGAGACTCGAAAGGCGGTAGACATAGTTGCGGGGCGTTGCGAAACCGAATCGAGTGGCGGAATAACCTACGAAACCATGATACCGTATGCAAAAGCAGGTGTCGATTTCATCTCTTTTGGCGCACTCACGCATAGCGTAAAGGGATTGGATATGAGTTTTAAAGCTGCAGGAAGCGATAAACTTGTGGTAAAATAGCATATAATAGGTATTCGGAAATAGTGTAAATGGCTATTTCTTATGATAGAAGATGGTAGCGTAGAATGCGAAAACATTTTGCGCTACCATCTTTTTTGCGTTTTACTAACTTTGTTTAGGTGTTTTACTTCAATTTCTTTAATGAATGTGAAATAAAAATATTAAAGCCCGTTTGTTGCTTCTTTTCTCACAGAAAAAGTTGTGTTAAACCTAATAAACCACTACTTAAAAGTAGGTATTTTGCAAGAACCCCTATTTTTAGGTATTGCACGAAAAAATAAAACTCCCTATCTTTGCAAACGTAAACAAAACAATAGTAACAAAATTAATACAAAAATGAAGAGTACAATAGTAGTTTTCGGTTCATCAACCGGTACATGTGAGAATATTGCAAACACCATTGCAGAGAAATTAGGTGTAGAGGCTATTAACGTTACAGATTTTTCTGCCGATACTATTGCTAATTACGACAACCTTATCCTTGGTACTTCTACTTGGGGAGCAGGTGAATTGCAAGACGATTGGTACGATGGTTTAAACGTTTTGAAGGAAGCAGACCTTTCAAACAAGACTGTGGCACTTTTCGGTTGTGGCGATAGCGAGTCTTATTCTGACACTTTCTGCGGTGCTATGAAAGAAATTTACGATGCTGCCCAAGGCGCAAAAATCATCGGAAGCGTACCTACCGAAGGTTATACATTCGACGATAGCGATGCAGTTGTAGACGGCGAATTCATCGGTCTTGCACTCGACGATGTAAACGAAGACGACTTAACCGAAGGAAGAATCGATGCTTGGTTGAACAGCATTAAAGGTTCTTTATAATAAAAATTTAGATAGCATCTAAGTATTTTATATATAATGGAAGGAATGGCAGCCGATATGAAAGTCTTATTGAACCATATTTATGAGTTCAAGAAGGGAGTACGGCAGATGGTGCTTTATACTTTCAACAAGAAGTATGAAGACTTTGTTACCGCACGTCTTCATAGTCAGCAGATACCTTTCATTATTCAGCCGGTCGGAAACAGCAGTTTAAACCTGTTCTTCGGGCGCAAGGAATGTTTAGATGCTATACGCTTATTCGTAACCAAGCCGCTAAATCAGCTTACCCCGGAGGAGGATTTCATACTGGGGGCAATGCTTGGATATGACATTCGTGTGCAGTGCGAACGCTATTGCGAAAGAAAGTGCCGCACTTGCAACCGAGTACAATAATACTATGGTTATGGTAGAGGCCATACCAAGGTTAGTAATGAAAATCTTGTTCGCGAAATAAAATTATTTCATAATGTTTTTGTATAGGATTAAGGCTGGCTGTGAAGTCAGCCTTTTCTTTTGTCTTTTCTTCGTCCCCAATAGGTTTTTGTAATGTACGTTGGCGAGTAGAGGAACAATTTATCACGTTCATAGCACCGAAAGAACGGCAAGTTTCCCTATAATTTCTTTTTCCTCTATGTTTCCTGCGAACCTTTAAACTAATATGCAGAAATACCTCCGACCTTGTAAAGATTATTTCTTTAAAAAGTGGTAGTTGCGTTTTGGCATTGCGAAAGCGGCTGTTTTGCAGCGCAAAGCCTACGCTTTTACAGTGCAAAACAGCCGCTTTCGGAACGCAAAACAATAGGTTTTGCAATATGTTGATAGCGAGATGGTTAAGTGCTAAATACATTTACGAAAAACATTTACACTCTTATTGCTCGCTTTTCGCTATGCAAAGGGTTTGTTACAGAGCTTTATCTCCTTTTGCTTGCTTGATAGTATTTCATTGCTTCGGGCAGCCAGCTTGAATGTTCTTAATGCGGTTGGCGTCAGAAGGGTGGCTGCTCAGGAACTCCATTGGCGCACCTTTCGACGAAGCAGCATACGTTGCCAAAAGGGAATGGCGTTTTGAGGGTCGTAACCTGCCATGGCAGCAAAGATAAGTCCCATATAGTCGGCTTCTTTCTCGTTCTTTCTGCTATACTTCAGGTTCAGAAGCGATAAGCCTGTTGAGGCTACCGAACTTACAATATCGCCGGTACCGCTACCAACAGTAGAGTTTAGCACCGTTCCTAAAATAGCCGTGCCAACGCTTTGGTTTTTCTGCTTTGTTATTTGTTCGGCACTGTGCTTTGCTACTGCGTGCGCTATTTCGTGCCCTAACACGATGGCAAGGCTCGCTTCGTTTTGTGTATAGGGCAACAAACCTTCGTAAACAACGATTTTGCCGCCCGGCATACAGAAAGCATTGGCTTGTTTGTCCTGCACAAGATTAAATTCCCATTGGAAGTTTTTTACTTCGTTTGCATAGCCGTTATTGCGCAAATAGGTTTCTACGGCATTGGCAAGTTTGCGCCCAACGCGTGTTACCATTTGTGTATTCTTTGTGTTTGTCGATTTCTTTGTGCTCGACATAAACTTTGCATACTGCGTTTTGCTTAAGCTAAGGAGTTCTGCATCGCTTATGCTAATTTGGCGTGCGCGCCCCGTAAGGGGTACAGTGGAAGTAGTTCCGCATGCGGCAAGCGTGGCGATAACGACGGTCATCACTAAATACTTAATCTTTTTCATCTTTTCTTTTCTTTTAAATATCTTGGCTGTCGTGCAGCCTTCTCTGTTTATTTTGGTTGCGAAAGTACGAACTTTTTCGCTAAGAACGTTGCCTTTGCTGCTTTTTTGTAAAAACAAATCTCTTATAATTTGTTTATTTAACTAAGAATAAATAAATTTGCAGTATAAAAGTTACAAAACTGTAAGTAGGTGTTCATAATTAATTGACATTGTATTTACGGCTATTTCCCAGTTAGTCTTCCGTCTTGAAGAAAGAGTGTAGCGGGCTACACGACTGATGAAAGGCGACAGACTGACGGAAAAGAGACGTGAAGACGATGGCAAAGTGAAAGCATAAAAGATAAAAGCAATATAGATACGTTTAATTTTGAACACCTACTTAACAGCGATTATAATTTATTAAATCATAAGAATATGCGAAGAACTGCCACATTGTTACTGTTGTTGCTCACTACTCTTTGGGCATCGGCACAAAACAAACACACTTATTTGCCCGATTTTAAGAAAGGGCAAACTGTAATTTACGAGTATTTATTGAAGAAGACATATCAGCGAAACAGTGATAATACCACTGTTGATGGGCTGGAATTAAATTCTCCATTTGCAACTTCTATGGGAGAATTTAATTTAATAGATATGGTAAAAATGATTCCTACCGGCGACAATATATCAAATAAATTCTCGCTGAAAGTACTCGAAGCAACACCATACGCCTATATTATGGAATTAAAACTTATTGATGTAGCTTGCCAAAAGAGATTATTAAAGATGAGAGTGCAAAGGAAATCTTAGATATAATTAACTTGGTAAAGAGTCTCAAACTGCGTTTGATGATGTCAAGAAAGTTAGGTGAATGGGTAGTAATCAACACTGATGAGTTGTACAGACAACTTATTGCTGAAGCTCGCAAGCAGAAACTTTCTGTTTTGGAGAACGAAAATGAGGAGAATGATAAAGAGCTGATAGCAGCAATGCAGAGAGAAAATGCAATAAATATCTTCTTTTCTATGTTTGTACCGGGCTTTAATGTCTTTACTGAAGCCTATCACCTACGTTGTGAAGATGGGCATCGGGAAGAAGGAGAACTAAAGGAAGAAGAGGGTAAATTTAAGTTCGTAAGCGATGTAACGAAAGGTAAAGGTAAAGAATTGAACCTTAAAATGAATATGGATATGTATTTTAAATTACGCAAAATTTACGACGATACATATATAAACGATATGGATTCTGTTGTTGTAGACTCTGTTGAAGGATATAATATCGAAATGGATACAATTGCAACAGATGACGAAGACTCGCTATTATACGAAGATTGGAGTGTGTTGTGCAAGGCTCAGAATATAATAGATGTGAAAATGGATAAGAAAAGTTGGTTAAAGGAGTACGAAAATACTGTCATCATTAACTATCCGAATGGTGTTGGCACTATTTATCAAGTACTAAGGCGGCGCAATGACTAAAGAAACAGACAAAATGAAAACAATAAAGAAACAACAAAATAAGATGCGGATATTCTTAACTATCATAACAATGCTTGTAGCCAACGGCTTATGGGCACAGAAGAACAGCGGCTATAGCCCTAAGTTTAAGAAAGGACAGTCTGCTGTTTACGAGTTTTCACTCGAGCAGACACAGAGCGGCACCCCCGATTCGATAAACACAATGCTCGACTTTACCGCTATTATCGGAAGAGATAATCTCCTGTCTAATGAAATAGAAAGGCGAGAACCCAATCTTTCGTGTAAGGTCCGTTTAACGGTTTTAGATGTTTCTCCGTTCACTACAACCATGCAAGTAGACCTTTTAGAGAGTGTCAATTATAGCAAAAAGAAGATAGAATCGTTTTCCGATAGTTTGTTTTACCACTGGTCGGCTGATATTTTGAAAAAGCGTCCGCTTATTCTTACCTTTACTTCCGATATGAAATCATACGTTGTGAGCAATTCGGAAGACTTGCTGCCTGACTTGTCTGAAGTCCTATTAAAGTTGGTTTATGGTGAAAACGCTTCAAGATTGGCAACCCCCTTATACAGCTACAATAGATATGCAGCGCAGGTTTTGCGCTTAATGGATAAAAGTAATATTCGGTTCTTAGCCAATTTTTATATTTTATATGCACCGAGTCTGCTTGATTTAATTCAAACCTTTGCCAATCCATCGCTGACAGAAGGTACTGTTACGAAAGGACGCCCGCTTGATGGAACAAACAGAGAAATGAAGTTTTTTACATCAACGACAACCCAAAATAAGAAGGGCGAATGGACGTATATTTCCGATTTTGAAGAATATACCACTCCTGTTTATAGTAGCGATAGGGAAAGCGACTGGGAATATGGTGCTGCCGTTGATAGTGTTGAAATCGATACGGTGGATAGTTACGATTATGAAGACGATACGGCAATGGTTGATACGCTTTATACAGATACTGCAGAATGGGACTCAACGGAATGGGATTCGGTTGCGGAAGATTATGAATATGAACCCGATACTGCCCTGACCGAAGCCGATAGAATGGCAAAGACACACAGTGAAACACGTATAGGGAAGGACGGTTGGCCAACAGAAATAAACAAAACGATTATGTTAGAAGATGACGGTGTTGCTTGGATATACCGCAGAAAACTTAAGAAGGTGGAGGAAATACAGAGAAAGAAGTAGAGAGAATACAAGAAAAGAAGTAAGGAAAATATAGCAAAGAGGGACTTTTAGTTCCTCTTTTCATTTTCTTTACTAAAAAGTTGTTGGTTTCGTTTTAAAGTATTAACTTTACATTCTAATTATATAAACGTGGCGTTATGATACAATATTTTTTAGAAAATCTTTGGTTGGCATGGCTTTTAGCAAGCCTTTTATGTCTCGTATTAGAATTAACCAATGGCGATTTCTTTATAATGTGTTTTGCCATAGGTGGTGTTGCAGCAACCATTGTCTCGGCTTTCAGCGATAGTTTTACGTTGCAAGTTATTGTTTTTGCCGTGGTTAGTGCATTAAGTATCTTCTTTGTCCGCCCATTTGCACTGAAGTATCTGCATAAAAGCAAGGATACCAGAGTAAGCAATGCCGATGCCATTATCGGCAGAATAGGCAAAGTTACAGAACCAATAACAGCAAATGGACACGGGAGAGTAAAGGTAGACGGTGATTCTTGGAAAGCTGTTGCAGCCAATAACCTTGCTATCGAGGAGGGAACAATGGTGCGCATCGTGGCTTTAAACTCGATTATCGTAACCGTGGAGAGAGCAGAATAGTTTACTTTTTATAAACAAATAAATAACTTTACCATTATGAACATTGGAACTTATGTATTGATTGCCATCGTTATATTGGCAGTCGTCTTTGCTAAAAAAGCAATTGTTATAATCCCACAGAGCGAAACGCGCATCATCGAACGCTTAGGACGATACTTCGCAACTTTGCAACCGGGTATCAATATCATCATTCCGTTTATCGATAGAGCGAAAGAAATGGTGGCAGTGCGCCGCGGACGCTATGTCTACACGAATATTATCGACCTACGCGAGCAGGTTTACGACTTCGACCGTCAAAATGTTATCACGAAAGATAATATTCAGATGCAAATCAATGCTTTGCTTTATTTCCAGATTATGGACCCTTTCAAGGCTGTGTACGAAATAAACAACCTGCCAAATGCTATCGAAAAACTGACGCAAACCACGCTTCGTAACATCATTGGTGAGATGGAACTCGACCAAACGCTCACTTCTCGCGATACCATTAACACGAAGTTGCGTTCAGTTCTCGACGATGCAACCAACAAATGGGGTATTAAGGTGAACCGTGTAGAGCTCCAAGACATCACGCCACCGGAGAGTGTGCTGCAAGCAATGGAAAAACAGATGCAGGCAGAACGTAATAAACGTGCGACAATTCTCACCAGTGAGGGTGAAAAACAAGCAGCCATACTTCAGTCGGAAGGTGAAAAGACATCGCGCATCAACCGTGCAGAGGCTGACAGACAGCAGGCGATATTCATTGCAGAAGGTCAGGCGGAAGCACGAATACGTGTTGCTGAAGCCGAAGCGGTGGCAATTCAAAAAATCACAGAAGCTGTCGGACAAAGCACAAACCCGGCAAATTACCTCATTGCACAGAAGTATATCCAGATGATGGAAGAACTTGCGAAGAACGAAAACCAAAAGACGGTTTACCTTCCATACGAAGCAACGGGTGTAATGGGCTCGATTGGCGGTATAAAAGAAATGTTTAAAGGAGAATAAAAACATAAATGACAGAAACAAATAGCGAACTTAAAATCTGTATTTTCTGTGGCGCACGCCCCAATTTCATGAAGGTTGCGCCCATTATCAGAATTATTAAGAGGAAGCAAAACGAGGGCCGGGACGGTAGAAACATTGCTTATTCGTTGGTCTATGCAGGTAGTGAAACCGACCCGACATTGGAGGACAGCTTGTTTGAAGACTTGCAAATTCCACGTCCTGATGTATATCTCGGTGTGGAATGCGAGAACTTGAACGAGCTAACGGGGCAGGTAATGTCGAAGTTCGAACTGTATTTGCAGCAGAACAACACACACGCCGTTGTGGTTGTAGACGACCTTGCATCGACCATGGCAGCAGCCATTGTGGCAAAAAAGCAGGGCATAGCCTTGGCGCACATTGCTGCCGGAACTCGTTCGTTCGATATAAACATGCCGAAAGAAATAAACCGTTTGGTTATCGATGGGCTGTCGGACGTGCTTTTTACCGCAGGTTTGAGCAACAACAGCATTGCCAACAAAGAAGGCGCAGAGCTTTCTCGTGTCTACATGGTCGGCAATATTCTTATTGATAACATTCGCTTCAATCGTGAACGAATGGGCAATTTGTCGTTAGCAAACATAGCTTCGGTGAGCAATTTGCACTTGAAACCAAAGCAATATTTAATGTTTACGCTAAACCGTAAGGTGCTGATGAACGACAAAGCGAATTTAGAACGTATGTTGAAAGCAATGTTGGAAGCAGCCGGCAACATGCCTATTGTTGCTCCGTTGCGCGAGAATGCCGCCCAAATAGTGCGTTCGCTCGATGCCGCAAAGCACCCAAATTTATGTATTGTCCGGCCTTTGGGCTACTTGGAGTTTAGCTATTTGTTGTCGAATGCAGCAGGAATTGTAACCGATTCGGGCAATGTTGCCGAAGAAGCCACCTTTACCAACGTGCCGTGTGCTACGCTGAACAGCTACACCGAGCACATTGAAACCGTGAAACAAGGTACAAACGTCCTTGTCGGAGAAGATGCGCAGAAACTTCATGCTGCCGTTTCCGATATGGTTGGCGGTAAGTGGAAGACTGCCACAATTCCCGATAGGTGGGACGGTCGCTCTGCCGAACGCATTGTTCAGACCCTTGTCGATTTAGTGAAATAAGTAAAATAGCAAGCGGATATGTCGGTTATGGCATATCCGCTTTTGTTTTATGGCTCTCTATTTAACCGCTGTTTTCTTTCCATTGTGTACAGAAATGTTGCTGTCCGATAGAACTTCAGACTTACAATACATTTCTGAACTTGCCTTTAAACAGCCAATATTATTTCGGTCTTTTCTGCGTTTTCCTTTATCGTTAGATGTGTATGAAATCATCAAAAAGTTTTGTTGGTAGAATTATTTACACGTAAAGAAATATTTATTTACGTGTAGAGAAATATTTACTTACACGTAGAAAAATATTTCTTTACGTGTAAAAAATTTAATAATGTTGCTTTAAAATGACTCTTCCTCCTCATTAGCTAATTCGGTAGACACATCTTTTGCAGTCATACCGAATTGATAGACACAAGCCGGAAAGCTGTGCCGAAAAAGTAAAATCTTGCATCTTTCAATTTTAGTTCTAATTAAACATTCGCATTCTTTTGGTTATTTAGTTTTTTGTATCTTTGCCTTTGATATGCACAAAGGTAAAAATAATTATACGTTTCTTACAGAAGAGCCCATTCATAAGGTTGTCGTAACAATGGCTGTGCCCACCATTATTTCGATGTTGGTAACGAGCCTGTACAACATTGCCGATACTTACTTTGTGGGACAGATAAACACGCAGGCTACAGCAGCTGTGGGCATTGTGTTCTCGGTGATGTTTTTCATTCAGTCGTTTGGTTTCTTTTTCGGACATGGGTCGGGCAATTACATCTCGAGAGAGTTGGGTGCGAAACGCCACCATAACGCTGTTCGTATGGCATCGACAGGTTTTTACTTTTCGTTTCTGTTCGGTCTGTGCATCATGGTAGCAGGCTTGGTTTTCCTCAAACCATTGTCGGTTTTGTTGGGAAGTACTCCTACCATTCTGCCTTATACCGAAAAGTATTTGGGTATCGTGCTTCTTGGTGCGCCTTTCCTTACTTCTTCGCTTACGCTGAACAATCAAATGCGCTTGCAAGGCAATGCCACGTATGCCATGTATGGCATTGTTGTGGGAGCGGTGCTGAATGTTGCACTCGACCCGATACTGATTTTCGGCTTCGATATGGGAATAACCGGTGCTGCCATTGCCACTGTTACAGGACAAGTAGCGTCGTTTCTTATTCTTTTTTATATGGCTCGGCAGGGTGAGAACATCGGTATTTATTTCCGAAACTTTGCTCCTTCGTGGCAAGCGTTCAAGGAAATATTCTTAGGAGGTAGCCCGTCGCTCTCTCGTCAGGGCTTGGCGTGCTTGGCAACCATGTCGCTTAACATTGCAGCAGGCTATTATGGCGACGAAACAATTGCGGCAATGAGCATCGTTACACGCATTTCCATGCTCGTACTCGCCACCGTTATAGGGCTGGGGCAAGGTTTTCAGCCGCTGTGTGGCTTCTGTTATGGGGCAAAACTTTACGATAGATTGAAAGAAGCCTATAAGTTTACCGTGAAAATGGGTACCGTTTTCCTGCTTGTCTGCACGCTCATAGGTTGGATTTTCAGCAGTTCTATCATCGGGTTGTTCCGCAACGACGCACAAGTTATAAGCATTGGTGTTGTGGCACTGCGTTGGCAGCTTTGCACCTACCCATTCAATGCGTTCATTGTAGCCAGCAATATGCTTGCACAGACATGCAGGAAGCCTTGGAGAGCTAACTTCTTGGCTGCCGCCCGTCAAGGATTGTTCTTCATTCCTTTAATTTTTATACTTCCGAAGTTCTTCGGTTTGTTGGGAGTAGAGATGTGTCAGGCGGTGAGCGATGCACTTTCGTTTTTAGCTACAATCCCCATTATGATTTATACGTTCAAGGAATTTAGCAGAGAACAAATAGAATTTAATCAACATAGATAAACAAACAGATTATGGAAAATAAAGTATTTACCGTAAACGGTATGAAGTGTGAACATTGCAAGGCAAGTGTAGAGAATGCCATTAAAGGCGTTGCAGGTGTTGAAATGGCTGAAGTGAACTTGGCAGAAAGGACAGTTAAGGTTTCTTACGACGAAAACTTGGTAAAGCCGGAGCAACTGAAAAGTGCGGTAGAAGCATCAGGTCGTTTTGAAATGATACTATAATAAGGTATTTATAAAGTAGGAATTGGAAAGAGGAGAATAATGTGAAGAAAACTATTCCGGTAATTGGTATGGCGTGTTCGGCATGTTCTGCCAATGTAGAAAGAAAGCTCAACAGTTTAAACGGTGTAACTTCTGCTTCGGTTTCGTTGCCTTCTCGCACCGCATTGATAGACTTTAATCCTGATGAAATATCGTTAGAAGACCTGAAGGCAGCTATTAATGCCATCGGTTTCGACCTTGTAATAGAAGAGGGACGCTCTGCCGTTGAGATTGAAAAGCGCGCTTTTACGTTGTTGAAACGCAAAACTGCTTTGTCGTGGCTGTTTGCCATCAGTATTATGGCGGTGTCTATGCATTGGATAGATGTAGGAAATGCAAACACAACCAACCAGATAGCGTTGCTCATAGCACTTGCCAATATGGTGTATTGTGGTCGTCGGTTCTATGTTTCTGCATGGAAGCAACTGCAAAATGGCTTAGCAACATGGACACGCTTGTGGCTTTGTCTACGCTGATAGCTTTCTTGTTCAGCGTCTTCAACACTTTTTGGGGCGAAACGGTATGGGGAAGTCGTGGCATAGCGTGGCATACCTATTTCGATGCTTCGGTTATGATAATCACTTTTGTGCTTACGGGCAAGCTCTTGGAAGAGAAAGCGAAAGACGGAACAGCATCGTCTATTCGCCAAATGATGGGAATGACACCCAAAACAGCCCATATCGTAGATGGCGAAAGGGTAGAGGAAGTGCCTATTTCTACCATCGAAGTGGGCGATTTGCTTGAAGTTCGTACAGGCGAGAAAGTACCTGTGGACGGCGAAGTGGTTTGGGCGGAGAGCTTTATGACACCCGATGCTGCCTATATAGACGAGAGTATGATAACGGGCGAGCCTAATCCTGCACAAAAACGGAAGGGCGACAAGGTGCTTGCAGGCACTATTCCAAATCAGGGAAAGCTAAGAATGCGTGCCCGACAGATAGGCAAGGACACTGTGATAGCGCAGATTATACGCATGGTGCAAGAAGCACAAGGCTCTAAAGCTCCTGTTCAGCGTATCGTAGACAAGGCTGCTTTGGTATTTGTTCCCGTTGTTGCATCGATAGCCCTCTGCACTTTCCTTCTGTGGTGGCTTATTGGTGGCAATGCGTATCTGCCGCAAGCCATTCTGTCGGCTATTGCCGTGTTGGTCATTGCTTGTCCGTGTGCAATGGGTTTGGCTACACCGACAGCGTTGATGGTGGGCATAGGCAAGGCTGCCGAGAAGCAAATACTTGTCAAAGACGCTGCTGCGTTAGAAAATCTGCGTAAGATAGACGCGCTTGTAACCGATAAAACGGGTACATTAACCATTCCAAATAGAAGCATAGACTTCACTAAATCAGACGATTTGGCTTTGGAAGAACGCGAAACACTAAAGCCCAATGCCAGAAAAGCAATGGAAACATTGCAGGAAAACGGTGTGGAAGTTTATATGATGAGTGGCGATAAGGAAGAAGCTGCAAAGTATTGGGCAGAGAAAGCGGGCATAAAGCACTATCAAAGTAAAGTGCTGCCACAAGATAAGGAAAATATGGTGCGCCGTTTGCAGGCTGAAGGCAAGCGTGTAGCGATGGTGGGCGATGGCATAAACGACACGCAGGCACTGGCTTTGGCAGATGTCAGCATTGCAATAGGCAAGGGAACAGACGTGGCGATGGACGTTGCGCAAATCACGCTTATGGGCGACGACCTTCAAACCTTGCCCGAAGCCTTGTTGTTGAGCCGCCGCACCGTGCACATGATATGGCAAAACCTGTTCTGGGCATTCATTTACAACATTGTTTGCATACCGCTTGCAGCAGGAGTGCTATATTTGTTCGGCATCGATTGGCAGATAACGCTTCGTGGGCAAGTGCATTGATGGCATTTTCGAGTGTTAGCGTTGTGCTCAACAGCTTACGATTGCGACTGATGAAGTAAATTCTATCGGAGATATAGATAGGGTTAGTAGAAATATATAAATGTCGGAACGATTTGGTTCTTGCTCATAGCAGATACTGAAAAACTGCTTTGGCTTTGTAAAAATTGTTCCGTTAAAAAGTGGCAACTACGCTTTGACACTTCAAAAGCGTAAGTTTTGCCCATCAAAACCTATTGTTTTGCTCTTCAAAACCTACGCTTTTGAATTGCGAAACAATAGGTTTTATAATGCGCTGACAGCGAGTAAGTTATCCGAAAAATAGTCTTTCAAAAAATATTTATACTTCTGTTCTCTGCTTTCTGAATACAAAACGAGGAATGCAGGAGCAATAGGGTGGAAGTCTAAAATGTGGCTTCCCATTCCTTTTATAACTTTGTAACAAACTTTATAGCTTACTTTATGCATAATATTTCGTAATTTTGACTTAATTGAGAGGTAATTCTGCTATTTTAAGAAAATAAATTTTGTTTTTGAAAAAAAAATACTTATCTTTGCGAAAACCATATACAATAAGGAATTAACCCTCTTCTACTAAAATGAAGTGATTTCACTTAAATAAAATATTACTAACAATCATCAACCCAAGAACGTATGGAAAAGAGAAAACTATTAATCGCAATTGGGCTGGTTCTCGCAAACAGCTCCTTTGCACAGAGTGTGTCTGAAATGACAATCAAGACAGGCGCAGGAAACAAAACCTACAAGATTAGCGAGTTGAAGAACATCGTCGTTGATGCCGGTTCTAATGTGTTACAGGTAAACAAAAACAATTCGGGAAGTTCGGAAACCTACAAGTTTGCCGACATTCAAGGTATTGTTTTCGATGTCATCTCAGGTATCGGTGAGACTCGGCTGCCCGACAGCAATTTGAGTATCTATTCTCCTGCCAACAGCAATCTCATTTATGTTAATGGTCGTGAGCAGGGCAAGCATTACGAGATAGGCATTTACAACGCCAATGGGCAGGTCGTGCTTCGGGATACCGACTGGCAAGGACAGGCAGTGGATATTTCCGGACTCGCCAAAGGTATTTATGTATTCAAAATTAATAACACAACATTCAAATTTAGAAAGTAACCATGAAGAAGTATCTAATCCTTTTACTTGCCGTATGCCAAGGAATGGCAGCTATGGCACAGCAAAACACTTCATATAAAATGAAGGTAACGCTCAAGTCGGGTAAGAAGATAGCACTTCTTGCAGAAGACATAGATTCGCTCACATTTGCCCAATACGAAAAGGCACAAGTAAATTTAAGCAAGCGTTTCGTTACGTCGAGTACTATTGCGGTGAATATGGAACTTCAGGAAAACTGCGGGCGTTTCTATGCACTCTGCCTGCCTGCTGAACAAAAAATCCCCGAAGATAAGTTGAAAGACTATATTATCGAGCACAAGACATTGGATAAGAAAACTTCTTATAAGAAGTCGTTCGATATGCTCGAACCCGAAAAAGAATATACCGTATATGCACTGGCTTTCGACACGAACGATATTCCGAGCGAAGTAAGCAAGCTGACACTTAAAACCGGAAAAGCGGAAGACGACGAGTTGGCTATAAAAATAAACAAGATTACGTGCAGAACTGTGGATTATTCCGTAAAATCTAAAAAACCGAATGTTAAGTTCTATACTTTGTGCTCTGAACTTGACAAGTATTATCAGGATTGCGACGAACTCGAAAACAAGGGCGATGTAGTTCAGCATTATATCGCAATGTGGACTTACTTTGCCTCGATGTATGGCACAACATGGCAGAGTATAATGAAGAACGACCTTAAATCAGGCAGTTACCAAGACGTACAGAACAGCTTGCGTTGGAATGCAGACAGATGATTGTGGCTTTCGGAATGAACGATGACGGTGAACTCGTTACGCCTGTTTACACGAAAACTTTCAAGACACAGGCTCCTACACCGTCAAGCAACCAAATCAAAATCGAACTTAAGAAAGTGGCATATCGCGATGTTGTCGTAAAAACGACCACAACGAACAACGATAGTTACTATATCGGAGTGCAGCCCGCTTCTTACGTAGAGAAATTTGCAACTGCCGAGGAAATGATTAATCACCTTTGCTACGAATCAAGCATAGAAGAACAAAACTTCCATGGCGATACCGAAGCAGAGTTCTCTCCCGGACGCCCTGACCAAGATTATTATGCAATAGCTGTGGGATTGGACGACAATGCACCATGTACCACACCGGTTTTAGTAAAGTTTCACCACCCAGCTAAACAATAATTTGCATGTAACCGAAACAGTTGATACGTTCAAAAGAAAAAACAAAAGAAGAAGAAAATGAAAAAGATTATAGTTTTAGCGATGGTAGCATTGGTTTCAACCATGTCGTTCGCCCAAACAGACAATAGCGAGATACTACGAATACATAAGAAAGACAAAACCTATACCGGGGTTCTCCTAAATCAAATCAATGATATTGCATTCGAGAAAGTCGAACCTATGGAGATGGTTGTCGATGTAGAAAAAGTTACTAACAATGAAATGATAATAGATTTCAAGATGCCTGAGAAGTGCAAGAAATGGTATTTGAAGGTATCTACGGAAAAATTAAACGGCACACATGCCGAGCTTCGCAAACAGATAACGGAGGCTCATAACAACGAATATACAACAGACCAGTACCTTAAGTTCCAGAACTGCGTTCCCAACACGGATTATTATTTCTATATTCTTATGTTCGATGAAGACGAAGTGCCTTCAGGCATAACAGAGGTTAAGGTTACTACTCTTGCTGTTGTTGCCGATTTTGAAATATCGTACGAAGTTGAAGGAAACGAAATAAAAATGAATGTTACCCCCGCATATAAAGATTCGGTATATCTGTTCGAGATGTATACACGCGAAGAGGCTCCGAATGATGCTGACGTAGTGCCGAAATTGAGAAAACAAATCGACCATTTGGTGGAAGTTGCACAACAGACAGGCTTCTCGGTGGAAGACCTTCTTGCTGAATACACAACAAAGAATAAAGGTGAAAAGGTATTCAAATCGTTGAAAGAAAACACCGAATATGTCGGATTTGCTTTATACATAAATCCTAAAACGGGAGAATTTCTTTCCGAACCGGTTATCAAATCCGTAAAGACGGAGAAGGTTAAACCTTCCGATAATAAAATAACTATTGAGGTTTCCGATATTAAGCCGCGCAGTGTAGAGGTTCATTTCAAAACAACGAATAAAGACAGATATGCAATGGCTTTCTTCAAATGGTCCGGGAAATGGAAGACATATAGTGATGAAGAAATCGTTGATATACTCACCATGCCTACCTATGCGCAATATATTCGCATATATGAAGGCGACAAAGATGTGCAGCTTCCAAATCTTTCGCCCGAAACGGAATACTGTGTAGTTGCATTCGGATATTCGGGCGGAGTAGCCACAACGCCATTAGTAAAGAAGTTCTTCACCACTGCTAAAATAAAAGTAGCCGATGTCTCATTCAGTTTGATTTATAATAAGTATTACGATGGAGATGAACTTATTCAAGCCTATCCCGGTAAATTTGATGGAGCGGAAGGAAAAGCTGTCTTGCCGGTGAAGGTGAAAATAACGGGAGAGGCAACAAAGTTCTATTACGGATTGTATTCGGAAGACCTCACCGACCCATCGTCGCGTACTGACGAAGACCTCGCTAACGAATTGCTGACTTATGGGATTTCCGATGCAGAAACAGCATTCTTTGTTCCTTACGAAACAGTTTGCACTGCTGTAGGCTATGCCGTAGATGCAGAAGGAAATCATGGTCCGGTGTACCGCCAGCGCATTTATCTGACTAAAAGCGGCGTGTCGCCTGTGAGTGAACTTAAGACCACAAATTTTAAGATAAAGAAAATCTTAGAAAGTCATAACACTTCAAAGGAAAGATAGCCTGTCCTTATTTCTTTCTTCTCTGAAAAAGGTAACTATTAAGCAGGTTTCTGCATTTTATAGCTTTAAAATCTGAAGTAGGGAAGAGAACCAAAAATAAGTTATAGCGCATTCCGGTAAATGCCTCTTGAAAGTAGAACAAAACTTTCGAGAGGCATTTCGAATTTTATATACCTTAGTGGATATAGGCGTGTTCTATAAAACTTCCATCATAACGTGAGTTCGGTATAAGAATTATGCCAGTATATTATTCATACTGATACTTGAAGAAAGAACGAAAAGAAGGTAATAAAGGTGTTAATATTTTTCGCAAGCGTATCTATTGATTAACCGTCTGTCTGTCAGTGAATTACAAAATCTATTGTTTTATGTTCCAAAAGCGGCTGTTTTGCACAGTAAAAGCGTAGGTTTTGCGTTGCAAAACAGCCGCTTTAGCAATGCTAAAACGCAGTTATCACTTTTTAACGGAATCATTATTACGAAGTTAAGCTGAAGAACGCTCACTGCTTCATCAGAAGATTTGCTTAAAAACATCTGTGAGATTACCTGTTTAACCTGCTTTCTTATGCCGAATTTACGTTAAGTAGTGCCTTATTAAAGTATATTGAGTTACGGTCTCTGCCCGTTGTTTCTTTGATGGTTATTGCTCTCTTTGGGCTTATGCTCTTAGAGAAGACATTTATAATTCTTCAACCCTATGTTATTATAGTGCAAATTTTGTCTCATCGTTCAAGGTCGTTGCACCAATGTTGAAGTTATCGGTAACGGCAATGCCTTTATGTATTCATAAACAAAAAGCGAACTATTCCAAAAGGAACAATTCGCTTTTTATAAGTTTTTATTAAACAAGAATGACCGTGTTTATTTTGCGTAAGAAACACTGCGTGTTTCTCTAATGACGGTGATTTTTACCTGTCCGGGATAAGTCATTTCGTTTTGAATCTTTTCAGCAATCTCGCTACTCAATTGTTCGCTCTGAATATCGTTCATCTTGTCGGCACCTACAATCACACGGAGTTCGCGACCTGCTTGAATAGCATAGGTCTTGGTAACACCCGGATAGCTCATTGCAATGGCTTCCAAATCGTTCAAACGCTTGATGTAAGCCTCTACGATTTCGCGGCGTGCGCCCGGACGTGCGCCTGAAATTGCATCGCAAACCTGAACGATAGGTGCAATAAGACTTGTCATTTCTGTTTCGTCGTGGTGCGCAGCGATAGCATTGCAGATTTCGGGCTTCTCTTTAAACTTCTCAGCAATACGACCACCGTATAATGCGTGTGGAAGTTCTGTTTCTTCGTCAGGCACTTTACCAATATCGTGCAATAAGCCTGCACGTTTTGCCTTCTTCGGATTTAGACCAAGTTCGCTTGCCATAATGCCACAAAGATTGGCGGTTTCGCGAGCATGTTGGAGCAGGTTTTGTCCGTATGAAGAACGATATTTCATCTTACCGACGATGCGGATTAGTTCAGGATGCAAACCGTGGATACCCAAATCGATAGCTGTGCGCTTACCCGTTTCGATGATTTCGTTGTCTAATTGCTTTTTAACCTTTGCCACAACTTCCTCGATGCGGGCCGGGTGAATGCGGCCGTCGGAAACCAATTGATGGAGAGCCAAACGGCAAATCTCACGGCGAACAGGGTCGAAACCGGATATGACGATTGCTTCAGGAGTGTCATCGACAACGATTTCAACACCGGTAGCTGCTTCAAGGGCACGGATGTTGCGACCTTCGCGCCCAATAATTCTACCTTTTACTTCGTCGCTGTCTATGTGGAACACGCTAACCGAGTTTTCGATAGCTGTTTCGGTGGCAACACGTTGAATGGTTTGAATGACAATTTTCTTGGCTTGTTGGTTCGCGTTCAGTTTTGCTTCATCAACAATTTCGTTGATATATGACGCTGCATCGAGCTTGGCTTGGTCTTTCAAACTTTCTACAAGGCGGGCTTTTGCCTCTTCGGCACTCAAGCCGGAAAGTTCTTCGAGTTTAGCACGTTCTGCTTCTTTCTGCTTTTCTAACTCTTGTTCCTTAACCATCAACAACTTCTTGTCGTTTTCAATGCGCTGCTGCTGTTGTTCAACCTCTTGCTTGCGACGGTTCATTTCGTCTAAACGTTGGTTCAAGGTAATCTCTTTCTGTCTTAGACGGTTTTCGTTTTGCTGAAATTTATGGTTTCTTTGTTGCACCTCCTTTTCAAGTTCGCTCTTCTTGTTAAGGAATTTCTCTTTAACTTCGAGTAGTTTCTTTTCTTTCAACACATCGGCATCTTTTTCAGCTTTCGCCATAATGTCTTTGTATTGACCGTTAATTATGTAACGGAATGCAGTGTAGCCGACAATGAGACCTACAACGAGACCTACGAGAGCTACAATTATTGTTATCAGACTCATTTAAATTATTTATAATGTTATTTATTCTTGGTTATTTCTTAAGTGCTTCCTCTATCTCTAAAGTGAGTTTTCCAAGAATGTCATTGAATGGTGCAGTGTCGTTGCGTGCGCCTTCTTTTTTATAATGAAGGGCTATATCTAACATTGCCATGTACAGAATGTCTTTATCGCTCTTTTTACCTTTAAAATAGGTTGCATAGGTGTTTACAGTATCTGTAATTAGTTTTGAAGCGGCACGGTAGTATTCTTCGTCTTCGCGAGGAATATTTACCGATAGCTCTGTATCGTATACATGTAACCTAATATGCAATTTATCGTCTGCCATTCAATTCGAGGTTATTTCTCACTAATGAGTGTGATGCACTTGTTTACATCGCGGATAAGTTTGGATATTCGTTTCTGTGCGCCTTCCATATCGCCATCAGAAATTTCTATCATCTTAGCCATCTTTAATGAATTATAGTCGCTTTGCGCCTGTTTCAGCTGTGCTTCGAGCTTTGCAATCTCTTTTTCACGCTGATCCACCAAATCGTACAACTCGTCGTTTTCCTTTTTTACCTCTTCATACTGAAGAATCATTTGTCTAACACGAGTTGCAAAAGTATTCAGTGTCTTTTCATTCGCATTCATTTGCCTATATCATTTTGGCTACAAATTTACGTTAAAGTTTTAATTTAACAAAATTTCCGACCGATTTTTTCTATTCTACAACAGAACAAAGTTTTATTTTGTTGCTGTATTGTCGGCATTTTGCTTTGGTTCTTTCTTTGCCAAGAGGACGATTTGGTACACAAATTCTGTTGCCCATTGGCGTGAAAAACCAAGCCGTTGCGATAGCTGACGAACCGACATGACAGCCTTTATAACAGCCGGGTCGGTGTAGCTGTTTTTAGTGTAAATATCATTAATCGTCTTTTCGGTCATCGTGTAGATGATTTTCTTGAAGAAACCCGGCACGCGGAGTTTAAATTTCATCAGGTTCCCAATAAGCATCATCAGGTCTTGGGTATAGGCTTGGAATTGATAAAGATAGCTTTGAGCATCTTGTATCTTCTTACAATTCTTCTTGATGCTGGCGTCTACTTCGTCGAAGAACAGGTCGTTGGTGCCGTATAAGTTCTTCATCGTTTTTCTTATACTGTTCTTTTCGCCCACTCCTAATTTATTATTGACAGTCGGAATGCGGAAAGTTTGCTTGTAAGTACGAAGGTCGGGCAACATGGTTAAATTCGTAATACCCAACCGCGCGGCAAGGGCAGCTTGAAAATACACACGCACTAAAGTCATGTAGTCGTTCATGCCGCCGACTTTTTCTTGTTCTTCGTTATTTCCTTTGAATATTTTAGAGAAAATTCCCATTTTAGTTCATTAATGAATTTGATTAATAATTGAGTTTGCACTCTTTCACGGTTGCAAAGTTAAGAAAATAAAATAAGATTTTAAGGTAATAAGTATATTTTTCTTTTTGTTGTTCAATGTAGATGCTGAAAAATATCTCTGATTTTGTAAGAATAATTCTGTTAAAAAGTGATAACTACGCTTTGATACTTCAAAAGCGTAGGTTTCGCCCGCCAAAACATACGCTTTTACCTTCCAAAACCTACGCTTTCGGAATGCGAAACAATAGGTTTTGCAACACGTTGAAAGCAAGTAAGTTAATCGGTAGATACATTATGGAAGAATATTTACACTTTTGTTATCTGTTTTCTGTTATATGTTGTCGGGAGCGTGATAAATCATTTTCCTACGTTTTCTACGGATTAGTTGGTAAAATCTCTGCTGTATGGAGCTTATGTAAGGGTGTGATTTATTACATTCCTTATACTATTTGGTCTGTCGTAAAAGCAAAAGTAACTAAAGAACTCACTTCCGTGCAGGGAAGTAACCCCTGATTTTATGCGATGCAAAAAGTTTTACCGGATAGTGATAATTTTTTTCACAGATGCCTTGAATATCAATTTAATTGATTACCTTTGCAGGCAATAAACAGAATAACTCAGAATTGAATGAGGAGAACTAACTATTTGCGAGTAACTATTGGAATGTTTCTGCGAAATGTGAAGATTGGAAAAATCGTATTGTCTGCTTATTCTGACTGGGCATAAATCAATATAATAAGTATTTTAAATAAAATAAGTATGAAAGGTATTGTTCTCGCAGGAGGCTCGGGCACTCGCCTTTATCCGATAACGAAAGGCATAAGTAAACAGTTGATACCTATTTATGATAAACCAATGATTTATTATCCTATTTCCGTATTGATGCTTGCCGGCATAAAGGAAATATTGATAATATCGACCCCATACGATTTGCCGGGTTTTAAACGTCTGTTAGGCGATGGGCATGAATTTGGAGTAAGTTTTGAATATGCAGAACAGCCTTCGCCCGATGGGCTGGCACAAGCTTTCATTATCGGCGAACAGTTTATTGGCAACGATTCTGTTTGTTTGGTTTTGGGCGATAATATCTTTTACGGTGCAGGCTTTACGGGAATGTTGAAGGACAGCGTAAGAAATGCAGAACAAGACGGTAAAGCCACTGTGTTCGGTTATTTCGTAAACGACCCTGAACGTTATGGTGTTGCAGAATTTGATAAGGAGGGAAATTGCCTTAGCATTGAAGAGAAACCCGAACACCCAAAGAGCAATTACGCTGTGATAGGATTGTATTTCTATCCAAACAGTGTTGTGGAAATAGCGAAGCATATAAAGCCTTCGGCACGAGGCGAACTTGAAATAACAACCGTAAATCAAGAATATTTAATCAAGAAAGAACTGAAGGTGCAAACATTGCAACGTGGTTTTGCATGGTTGGATACCGGTACGCACAATAGCCTGTCCGAAGCAAGTACATTTATAGAATGTATAGAGAAACGCCAAGGTTTGAAAGTTGCCTGCCTTGAAGAAATAGCATATAAAAAAGGTTGGATAAGCAATCAACAACTTAGAGAAAATGCAGAGCCTATGAAGAAAAACGAATACGGTCAATATCTTCTTTGCCTTGCTGATGAGAACAATCAATAGAATAATGCATTATTATGATAGAAGAAAATAAGAACGTAGAGAAAGAATACGGACAAGAAGAAGCTGGGAAATCGTTTATAAATTTTCAGTTGATTTACCGTACCATTGTTCTTAATTGGTATTGGTTCATACTTTCTACAATTATTTGTGTGGGGTTGGGAGCTATCTATTTGCGCTATACCACACCAACTTATCAAACTGTTGCAAAATTGCTTATCAAAGACCAAGACGATGGCAAGAGAACAGGAATTAAGTATTCATCAAATCTTGGAACTATTTCTAATTCAGAAGGTCTTGATAACGAGATGGAAATACTCGGCTCAAGGTCTGTTGCCCAAGATGCCGTACGCGATTTGAAGCTTTATACAACCTATTCGATAAAGGGCAGATTAAAGACTTTAACATATTATGGCGACCAACCTTTGAGTGTAGACATCGACAAAGAACACTTGGAACGCTTGAACAGACCTATACAGTTTACAATTAAGCGTGATAGCAATACTTTCATTTTGTCGGGCACTTATTTTGTTCCAAAGAACGAACGCGACGCTGAAGGACCATTTACGATAGAGCGTAAGTTCTATTCGCTGCCACATACAATTGTTACTCGTGCAGGAGCAATTACGATAAACTCTAATAATGGTAGAATTTTGCGTAAGGGCGAAGAACTGAATGTAACCATACAATCGCCTAAAGATGCTTGTGGAAAGTATGTTAGTGGTTTGCAAATAACGAACAGTTCAAAAGGTTCAAATATAGCCTTGCTTAGAATAGTAGACGAAATACCTAATCGAAGCATCGACTATCTGAAGCAACTCGTTGTTGCTTATAACCGTCAAGCAAATGAAGATAAGAATACGATAGCACTTAGTACCGACCGTTTCATCAGTTCTCGTCTTGGCAAAATCAGTCAGGAATTGGGCGTAACCGAAGGAAAGCTGCAACACTATAAGCAGCAAAACGGTATGGTAGAACTGCAGATGAATGCTGCAAGCAGTTTTTCGAACCAAACAGCGTCTGAACAAAAACTCGCAGAATTGGAAACTCAAATCCAATTATTCAATAGTATTGCTTCGGAAGTAAAGGGCTCTTCAAAAGATTTCTCACAGGTGATACCTTCAAATATCGGTTTGAGCGATGCTACTGCATCAAGTCTTATAGATAAATACAACGAGCTGGTGTTGCAAAGAAATCGCCTTCTTCGTAGTGCATCTGTAAATTCGCCGGTAGTAGAGCCACTTACTGACCAAGTCAGAACGCTTAATATAAACATTCGTCGCGCTATTGAAACTGCACGCAACAATTTGGAAATTCAGCGAGATGCTATTGTTGGTCAGTTTAATAAATATAATTCGGAAGTAGCTGAAGCTCCCAAACAAGAACGAATGATACAGTCTATCGGTCGTGAGCATGAAGTTATGTCAGGATTATACTTGATGTTGTTGCAGAAGCGTGAAGAGAACAGCATTTCTCTTGCAGCAACTGTAGATAAAGGTAAGTTGATTGATGAACCACAGTTTGCAGGTATAGTAAGTCCGAATACACAAATGATTTACCTTATCGCATTAGCAATAGGTCTTCTTTTGCCTGCGCTTATCTTGTTCCTTATACAGCTCTTTAGATATAAGATAGAAGGACACGAAGATGTGGCACAACTTACCAAGTTGCCAATTATTGCCGATGTTCCTGTTGCAAGTGAGGCTGCAAAGGGTAAGGCAGATATTGTGGTACACGAAAATCAAAACAATCAAATGGAAGAGGTGTTCCGTGCAATGCGTACCAATATACAATTTGTATTGGAAGAAAATCAAAAAGTTATTCTCTTTACATCATCAACGTCAGGCGAAGGTAAAACCTTTACAGCTGCCAACCTTGCAGTCAGCTTTGCATTGTTAGGCAAAAAGGTTGTTCTTGTAGGCTTGGATATTCGCAGACCACGCCTCGCTGAACAATTCAAGATAAATGACCATAAACATGGTATTACCAACTTATTGGTGAAGAATGAGCCTACTTTGGAAGATTTGAATGCTCAAATCACTCCATCGGGTGTGAACGACCAGTTGGATTTATTGATGGCAGGACCTATTCCTCCAAATCCAACGGAATTGATTGCACGTAACTCTTTGAATACAGTGTTCGAACTATTGCGTCAAGAGTACGACTATATACTTGTCGATACTGCACCTATCGGACTTGTTACCGATACATTGCAGATTGGTAGAATTGTAGATACAACCATTTATGTGTGCCGTGCCGACTATACATTGAAGTCGTCTTTCGATATGATTAACGAGCTTTCAGAGGAAAAGAAACTTCCAAAAATGAATATCGTTCTCAACGGTGTCGATATGTCGAAAAAGAAGTATGGCTACTACTACGGTTACGGTCGTTATGGGAAGTATGGCCGCTACGGACAAGGAAAATACGGCAAATATGGTACATACGGTAAGTATGGAAGTTTCGGAGATTATCGCAATAGTAAGTATGGAAATAAGAACGATAATTCTATTAAACGATAATAATTAAGTAAATGATATACAAGAAGTGTGTCAGCGTTTATACATTGCCACACTTCTTTTTCTTTATACGACTATGGTTATAGCAGTAGACTTTGATGGAACAATAGTGGAACATAGGTATCCGCGCATTGGAAACGAAATTCCATTTGCTATTGACACTTTAAAAGAATTGATAAAAGACGGGCATCAGCTTATACTTTGGAGCGTCAGAGAGGGCAAACTATTAGAAGAGGCTGTAGACTGGTGCCATGAACGTGGTGTTGATTTTTGGACAGTAAATAAAGATTATCCGGAGGAAGAACCGTCAAAGAATAACCATTTCTCGCGAAAATTAAAGGTAGATATGTTTATCGACGACCGTAATATAGGCGGATTGCCCGATTGGGGAACTATCTACCACATGATAAAACATAACGAAACGTGGGAAAGTATGCGTTACAGCCATAATAATTCTGCTTACGAACAACCTAAAAAGAAAAAGCATTGGTGGAATTTTTAGTAACTTTCCTATCACCTTTCTAATATACAAAAACCACCTCCATTGCAATGCAACGAGGTGGTTTTTCTCTTTTTATACAGTAAAACCGCTATGCTTTAATTGTCCATTCCATGTTTTCGTTCGACATCTCATCAGTCTCTTCCTCAATAGAAACTGTTGATGGGTCGGGACTTTTAATTACAATCTTAATATTTGTCATCACATTGCGTTTCAGTACAAACCCTTTCGTTTCTGTCTTTATCGTTCCATCGCCTTTTGTCCATTTCAACACAAAGTTAAATTTACCGCTATAACCATCTTCTGTTGCTTTATCTGTCTGGGTAAAAGAATAAATAGCCTGATGGTCGAAAGTTGTATCAGAAGCCTTTATCGTTTCCTTGTAATCGTCTAAATAGCTGACTTCGAGAGTTCCTTCTTCGGGTGGCGCAATGGTTAGATGCAATCCGAACACTGCCCGTTTTACTTTTAACGATACGGCATCGGTTGTCTTAGGGGTGAAGTCCGATAATGTACCATATTGTTTTATCAGTTTAGGACACCAAACTTGTTTATTTCCCGTAACAGTAGTTTTGCCTTGTGGAGGAAATGCAAAACTTACCGAACTTGATTTTACGAACAAGTTGTCTGCTTTAGTCGGCTTTTTGTTTGTTTTCACAAAAGGTTCCATATAGCCATCTATTGAAAGATAGACACCGTCTTCGCCCTCTTCAACTATCAGACATTCAAAGCGGTAGAGGCAATCCTCGTTTAAAGCAATTTTTATTTTTGAAGGGTCATCAAACAATCCGTAGGCATATTTGGTGTAAGACTTTCCGTTTGCTTTCTTCTGAAAAACATTAATGCCATACAGTTTCTTCCCTGCACCCCGGGTTCCATTTGCAAATAAAGGTGTTTCAGAAGTCGTTATTTCCTCGTTTATTCTGACCGAAACCGTTTTCATCTTACCTTTACCTTGATTCTCTTTCCCTATTCCTTCTTCCAAGATAGCTTTCCCACAGCTCGCAAAGCATACAGCCATTGCGACAGATAGTAATGTGTAAATTGTCTTTTTCATTTCTATTTTAATAAGTTAACGACTGCAAAGGTAACATATTTTTATCTTATATCCAAACCATATTAGCAGTATTAGAACATGAGTTCGATATAAAAGTTACGCCGGTATTTATTTATAAGATATTTAAAGAAGAATTGATTGTGATTTAATATGCTTATAATCAAAAAGTAACGAAGTATATTTGTCTTCAAATTCTTACACCAAGCTCACGTTATTCATGAACGTTTTCGTTCCGCCAAATGAGCAATGCCAAATTTATTTAAGCATTTTCATGGCGAGGAAACGCACTTTTCGGGAACGAGAAAAGAGTGAAAAGAAGACCATAAAAACGTAAATATTTTTCACAAGAGTAGCTGTTGCATAACTTGTTATGTATCAATGTATTACAAAACCTATTGTTTCGCGTTCCAAAACCGTAGGTTTTGCACGGTAAAAGCGTAGGTTTTACATTGCAAAACCTACGGTTTCGCAACGCCAAAACGCAATTATCAGTTTTTAACAGAATTATCTTTACAAAACTAAACGAAAAACCTCTCTCTTTATTTCATTAAGTGGGCTTGCTTAAAAGCGTCTGTGAGATTACCGGTTTAACCTGCTTTCGTATATCGAACTCACGTTTTTAGAGTATCTGTATTTGTCGATAGCGCAAGTTCAATATTTGAACTTTCCCCACCTCAGCTGAATACTCCATCTCCCAATAATACAAAAAATCTACTTGTTTGTTCCTCCATTACAATTTAATTTGGTATTTTTGCACTAATCAAATTTAATTTGATTAGTTAAGAAACTTACATACTTATGATATTGAATATTATTATTAAAAAGGTTCTTCCTATCTTAACTTTAGGCATCGGCTTTGCTTTTGCCATTATTGTTGGCTTCAGTAATGTTGAAATCATTCCGTTACACATAAACATTCACGGCGAAGTGGACAACTATGGCTCCAAATGGGAACTATTTACACTCCCTGCTATCGCCTTGCTCACCTATCTGTTGATGTGGTGGTTGGAGAGAAATCCTAAACTCTACAACTTTCCAAGCTCGAAGAAACACAGTCGGAAAGAGCAAGAGAAAATCGGAGTAGAACTCATCAGTTGGCTGAAAGTAATTACTATTCTGATGCTTGTTCTAATAGAAATTTTGTTGATTGTAAACCCCAACCTTGTACTTTGGGGCACTTTTCTCTTCAGTGCTCTGTTGCTTTATGTCTGCATTAAATACACATTGAAATTGCTGTAAACAGGTTGATATTTTGAAAAAAATATGTAAGTTTGCATATTATAAATAACGAATAAATTGAAGACGATGGTTCGTTCCTTCGTTACACATAAATAAACCTAAACACGTATGAACTTTTTTCAGAAACTATTTGGTAGCAAAGAAGAAACCAAAGAAGAAGTAAAAGTACAAAACGAAGCAAAAGATTTCGATGTATTGAAATATGACGGCGTCAGAGCATGAAGACAGGCGAGGTAGATTATGCCGTGAGATGCTTTAAGCACGCATTGGAAATAAAAGACGACTTGGAAATTCACGACCACCTTTCTATCGTCTATGCCTCAAAAGGTATGTTTTCGGAGGCTTATGAAGAACTGCAAACACTAAGCAAGGCACAGCCCGACAATGTTCAGATATTCATTCGTATGGCAAATATAGCTTCATGATGGAGAACTATGGTGCAATGGCAACTGCCTGCGAAAAGGCGATACTCATAGATTCAGAGAATGCAGCAGCGCACTATCTGTATGCCGAAGCCTGCAAGGGACAGGGCGACGACGTTAATACCATAGCCATGGCAACAAAGGCTATCTCGTTAGACAGCAAGCAAGGCAACGCTACTTGCTGCGTGGCGAAACCTATTTGCACACACAGCAATTTGCAGAAGCCGAAGCTGATGTTGCTTGGTTGCTTGAACACACGGAAGACAACGAAGATGTGCTGTTGCTGAAAGCCCGTTTGGAACACGCTTTAGCGCATAACGCCGCCGCTATACAGTGGTACACAAAAGTTATCGATACCTATCCGTTCTCTCTTCCTGCCTACACAGAGCGTGGTGAACTGTATGCAGAGATGGGAAAAACAAACGAAGCTGCCGACGATGCCGCAAAAGTAGCAGAACTAAACGCAGAGACGTGATAAATAACGCCTCTGCAATATCGGACAAAATTATAAATAACAAAATGAAGGAACGTGATAAACCACGCTCCTTCAAGACTACAAAAATGGAATTGGAACTACAACCGTTAGGACTCCCACATAAAGAACACCAACCCATCATAATAGCAGGACCATGCTCGGCAGAAACCGAAGAGCAAGTGATGAATACTGCCCGACAACTTTCGGCAAGGGGTTGCGAGATATTTCGAGCCGGTGTTTGGAAACCGCGCACCAAGCCCGGGGGCTTTGAAGGCAACGGCGAAAAGGCATTGCCATGGTTAAAACGGGTGAAAGACGAAACGGGAATGCTTATCGCCACCGAAGTAGCAACGCCCGAACATGTGGAATTAGCTTTAAAATACGATATGGATATTCTTTGGATTGGTGCACGTACAACAACCAATCCATTTGCCATGCAAGCATTAGCCGACTCGTTGTGCAGCGTAAAAGACATTCCTGTTTTGGTGAAGAACCCTATAAATCCTGACCTTGATTTATGGATTGGCGCATTGCAACGCCTGAACCAAACAGGCATAAAACGGTTGGGTGTTATACATCGTGGCTTTTCAAGTTACGAGAAAAAGATATATCGCAACTTGCCAATGTGGCAAATTCCAATCGAATTGCATCGCCGCATACCCGACCTGCCCATTATTTGCGACCCCAGCCATATTGGTGGACGACGCGACCTCATAGCACCACTTTGCCAGCAAGGACTGGATTTAGGTGCCGACGGACTGATAATAGAAAGTCATTGCAATCCCAATAAAGCGTGGAGCGATGCCGAACAGCAGGTAACGCCCGAGCAATTAGAACTCATTCTTTCGCAACTTATCGTGCGCAGCAAGCACACAACAAGCGAAGAACTGCACCAACTGCGCTCACAAATAGACGAAATGGACAGTTCGCTCATCAATTTACTTGCCGAACGATTTAAACTTTGTCGAGAAATAGGCAAGTTTAAAAAAGAACATAATATGACGGTTTTACAATCGGAACGCTACAACGAAATGTTGGAGAAATGTTCGCAACAGGCAAATGCAAGCGGAATAGATGCTAAATTTGCAGCTCGCATTCTCGAAATCATACACGAAGAAAGCGTACGCCAGCAACTTATTATCCTCAACAAGTAAGTGCTTGACCCGATGAAAAAACTGTGCTTGTTGGTTTTCTGCTTTCTTTCTTGCACATTGGTGGCACAAGAACGTTTACGCATAGTAGAATGGAACGTAGAAAACTTGTTTGACACAGAACACGATTTGCAGAAAAACGATTTGGAATTTACACCTAACTCGCCTCGCCATTGGACACGCACAAAGTATTGGGAGAAGCTGAACAAAGTAGGACAAGGTATTATTTCGTGTGGCGAAGATTCTATAAGGACTTATCTGCCTGACTTGATAGGACTGTGCGAAGTAGAAAACGACAGCACCATGATTTACCTTACGCAACGCTCGCTACTGCGAAAAGCACGCTACCAATACATTATGACTGCCTCGAACGACAAGCGCGGCATAGATGTCGCCCTACTTTACTCGCCTTTCACCTTCCGAATTTTGAAAGGCGACACCATTCATATCCCTCCATTAAAAGAAATGAAACCTACTCGCGACATACTGCACGTTATGGGCGAGTTGGCGAATGGCGACACGCTGCACGTCATTCTCGTCCACGCACCAAGCCGTTCGGGCGGTGCAACCTTTTCAGAACCATTCAGAATACACGTTGCCACACAACTTTGCAACACCATCGACTCAATTAAAACAACTGAAAAGAATGCTAAAATAATAACAATGGGCGACTTCAACGATTATGCTGACGATAAATCGTTACGGAAAATCTACGAACACGGAATGACAAACATATCGCGCAATGCTACAGGAAAGAACGGCGCAAAAGGAACCTACCGTTATCGGGGAAAATGGGGCAGCTTAGACCAAATACTTGTAAGCGAGAACTTACTGCCCCAAATACAGCAATGCAGAATAAACGATGCAACTTTCCTGCTCGAAGAAGATACCGAATATGGAGGTGTAAAGCCTCGCCGATTTTACAATGGCATGCGCTATAATGGCGGATTTAGCGACCATCTGCCACTGGTATTCGACCTTTTATATTAAGGATTTGCAATGATGCAAGTCTCGCAAAAATACCCTGCTAAACAGCTGTTAAAGTCTTAACGGAGTTACGGCATTCATCGCAACTCCGTTACGGCAATCGTCGCAACGGAGTTACTGTAATCGTCGTAACTCCGTTACGAAAAATGCCGCTGCGTAGTACCGATGGTACCCGTCTTTCAACAGATGGTTATATGGAACCTTTTATAAGAACAAAACGCCAATTAAAGCATAGCGATGCTACTGTATAAAAAGAGAAAAGCCACCTCGTTGCATTGCAATGAAGGTGGCTTTTATATGCTGTCCGGTAAACATTTTCCACACATAAAAGTTAAGGGCTGAAAGCCTCACTTGGATTTCAGCCCTTTTTAGTTACTCTTGTTTTTCCGGAAAGAACGACCATTATCTAACAATGCATGTATCTTAGCAAAGATGATGCGTCATGTTTACTTCTTCTCTTGTTTGTCATAATAAAACCCCAAAAGTTTTATGTCTGACTTTTGGGGTTTGGTTCACAGGTTGCAATAATAACTTCTGTTATTATATTGCGTTCCTGACTTATTTTACAACTACCTTTTCAATCTTGCCGTTCTTGTACTTCAAGATGTTCACACCCTTTTGTGGAGTGTCAATCTTCTGACCTGCGAGGTTGTAGCGAGCTACGATTTCATTATCAGCATCCATGCTTGCATCTTTAATGCCTGCAGTAGTAGTAACTTCAACCATATTGGTCTGGTTTACAACAAGTTCAGAGATAGGAGTAGTGCCCAACTTAGGAGCTACGAAAGCAATAACGTGCATCTTCTCTGCATTGTATCCGGCAGGTACATCGTAAGTGAATTGCTTGTTGAAGTTGTCGCCGGTCCAAGCAATGTTGTCGCCATTAATGTTTGTCAAGCACTGACGGAATGTGTTGTTGTGAACATAGTTTTTAATCGTTTGTCCATTATCAATCTGTGGATTAACGAGTCCATCTTCTGTTACATAAACATAAAGTGCATAATCCTTGAGGAAGTCAGCTGCGCTCTTAACGCCGGTACCCTTCACGTCAATGACCATTTGATTGTTTCCATTTGCGAGTTTGTCAGCCTTTGCAACAATGTCGATATTTACAAATGCAGGGAGTTCTTCGTCTGTTTGGTCTAAAATTTTGCTAAACATTTCAACAGCTTGGTTAATTGCTCCCTCTTTGAAAGCAATTACTGTTGTAAGTGCACCATCCATAAGAGTTCTGTTAAATGCTGCCATTGGATATCCATTTGCACCAAGTGCCTTCATGATAGCAATACTTTGGTTTGTTTGGTATGGGTCGTTCTGCCCCATTGGACCATGAAGTGCTACCCATGCTAAGTCTTTGCGCTTCTCTTGCAGTTTCTTCAAAAGTCTTGAACCGGTAGGACAATAAGTACAAGTTACAGCGGTAAACTGTTCTATGAGTTGCTTTTGTCTCTTATAGCCTGTATCGTAGATGTTTATATCCGACTCGTAAACATCGTCTTTTGTGTCGCCGGTTGGTGCAGCACCGTCTACCTTTGTGATAGCGAACTTAAGCTTGTGCGAACCAAAGTCGATATTTGCTGTAGAGAATTCAATCTCATTGCTCTTTATATTTCCATCTATAACACCTGTTATTGTTTGTTCTTTTACTTGTTTGTCATCGATTGATGTTACCAAGGTATAAGAATTGATAGGGTCTGTACCTGAGTTAGAAACTTTCAACCAAACCTTTGTGTTGCCTGAACGTTTTATGAACTTAGTATATACGGCACCTTTAATAGCGATGTCTTTTGCAGGATAGTCTTTTTCTACAAGTGCCTGAATGCAAAGGTTTCCTCTTTTTTCTGAATCAAAGGTGTACAGCTTACCGTTGAATTCAACGTATGTTGTAACAATCGTTCCTTCCTTCAGCAATGAGATAGGATAGCATTCTTCTGACTCTCCTTTCTTCTGTGTATAGGTGTATCCTAACATTACGCCTTCTATCTTGCTGAAGTCAAGCGTGTAAGGTGTATTAAAGGTAACGTCGTTCCAGCCTTTCTTGGTATTTTCTATCTTCTGTTCAGCTACTAAACTTGTTTGTATTTTACCGTCTACAGTTTTATAGGTAAACAGTTTTGCCGTGATAGCACCAACACCATTGGCAGCCAATGCGACACGCATGCCAACAACTTTACCTTTATCGAACGCACTAACAAGGTCTTTGTCTACTGCTGTCATCAAGGTAAGTACGCCTTCATTGCTTGTAAAGCCGATACCTTTTTCTTGATAGTTGTCGCTAGTGTAGTTGCCCATGTAACGCTGGTTCTTGGGCAAGTTAGCTCTTGTAGCTTTAGCGTTATTTTGATACTTTACAGAACTAATGGGTTGAGCAAGAGTGAAATCTGCTTCTGTCAGCTTTAAGCTACCGTTCTGTGCTGTAGCAAAAGTTGTCATTGCAAGTGCAATACAAGATAATAGAAATTTTTTCATTTGTTTTTGGTTTAGTTAATATTCAGTTATTACTATCTATCGGTTTTTCACATAGCATATCTAAATCTTTAGATTAAGGATTAGCTATTTATTTTCCATATCATGAAATCCATTTGAACTTCTTTTTGACGTGAAACGTTTATTGTAAAATGATGACTTCGCAAAAGTACAAATAAAAAATAAAAAAAACTATTTTTTTTAGAAGATTTTTTTCTTATTTTATCTCCATTAACTGTGTATTATAGTTAATGCACCAATAGGAAAGAGTTGGTTTTGATAGTCCTCCTGTGGGGGAATAAACTATCGGACACAAAGCAGCCAGCCCACATCGTACAGCAAGGCGAAGTATCTCGTTTTCTTAGCCCCTGCCTCGATGTACTTTACAAACTTCTTCGCGAACACACAACCTTTGCCTTTCCTTGCTGCCTTGTTGTAGGGGCTGGTAAATCTTAAGGGAGTTTTCTTTACAAAACTGTGGCTAATTTCAATTATATGCATTGAAATAAAAAAGGAAAGCCACTTGTCGGTAGTTGTGAAATGATGATATAAAATAAGATGGACTTGACAAGCAAATCCACCTTATATATAATGTGTAAATTTATGTTCTTAGAAGAACAAGTAGCGATTGTCTACTACCTTTGCGTTCAATACTAAGTCTTGTATGAAACTGCTTGCAACCTGCATATTTTGCTGCATGCACATTTGCATCTGCTTTGCTTCTTCGTACTTAACGCCTGCGCGCATTGCTTTCTTCACTACTTGGAATACATATACGCCTGCATTACCTTTAACCGGTTTCTTAGAGAACTTGCCTGCGGCTGTTGCTGCAACTGCTCCTGAGAGTGCCGGCTCGGTAGCACCGGTAGCTTGAACAAAGGCCGGAGCAGCGAAAGTGATTTGGTTTACTTCGCTAACCTTGGCACCTTTGGCTTGCGCTGCGGCGATGGTGTTCACGCCATTGAGCTTAGATATAAACTGTTCTGCTTTCTTATCTTTGATAACTTCGCGCTTTAAGATTTCCTTTACTTCGGCGTCGTCCCATGGGCGATAGCCTTGTGGGTGAATCTTTGTCAATGCTACCACCATAAAGTGGTCGTTGTCGCCACATTCGTAAAGTGGAGAAACATCGCCTTCCTTAGCTTCGAATATCCATTTCAAGGCATCGCGAGTAGCGTGAACGCCTGCAAGATAGTGTTCGGCAGTGGTTACGTTCTTGTTTTCTTGTACCTTGTAGCCATATTTTGCTGCGTTCTTTTCCAATTCGGCAAGTGTTGTGCCCTTTGCAACGTATTCAGAGAATTTGTTGAAAGCTGCACTGCGGGTTTCCTTAGAGAAGTCGATGGCTTTCTTGATAATTGCAGCATTGGTCTTTGTCTTCATCGCTTTTTTGTCGAGCACCTGAAGAATTACGTTGCCTTGTGTAAGTGCCAAGTTCTGAACACCGTTTACTTCGCCATTCATAATGGCTGTGATGTACTGGCGGTTGTCTTGGTTCATGGTTGTAGCGTGTTCGTATTGCTGACCTGTGAACCATACCTTTTCGCCTGTTTGGCCGTAACGCTTGGCAATTGCTTCAAAGTCTGCACCACCTGCCAATGCCTTTTGGATTGAGTCTGCCTTTGCAGCAGATTGTTCCTTTGTTGCTGCAGCAACTTGGATTTGGCGGAACTGAACAGAGTCCGGTAACTGTTCCTTGCTTAGAACACGGATAATATTCAATGTGTTATCTTCCTTATTTTCTGTAACGTTTGTTGTTCCAACGTTCAAAGAGTCAATCTTGCCTGCAATGTCAGAATATGCCTGATAAGCATTGCTGCTTACCGGCAAGCCGATGTAAGGTATTTGGCTGCCGCTTTTGCTGATAACAAGTGCCGGGTCGGCTGCTGTTGCCAGTTGCTGTTGGTAAGCGTTCATTTCCTTTACAATAGCGTTGCGGTCGGCTTGGCTTGCCAAAATTTGGAAGTCTACATACTTCACATCGCGGGTTTCGATGGTCTGACGGAACATTGGCTTCAGTTCTTCGTACTTAGCCTTCAAGTCTTCGTCGGTGTATTTCACGTCAGCATCTTTCACAGAAGTGTATGCCATTGAAGCCAACTGCACCTGCGCTTCTTCGTTCTCGTCGTTGAAAGCAAGTTTAGCTTCAGCCTTGTTAGAAAGAACGCAGCTTGCATAAAGTGCTTGGAACTTCTGACCTAAGAGCTGTGAACGGAGGTTCTTTTCTACAAACATCCAATAGTTGTAGGCTGTCTTCATTTGTTCAGCCTGCTGCGGATTTGCAGTCTTTGCCTTGTTGTAGGCATCGATGAACTGCTTCAATGCGTTTACGTCGAAGCGTCCTGTCTGCTGGTTGATGAAAGGAGTTTGAGATAACATTGGGTCTGTACCTTCGTTGAGAACGTTTTGCAATTCTTGTTCGGTAACAGTCAAGCCAACTTTCTTTGCATCAGCTTCAAGTACGTGGTTTGTTACCAGCTGCTGCCAAACTTGGTCTTTTACCTGATTGAGTTCGCTCTCTGACAAGTTGTCGCGTTGCATTGTGAACTTGATGGCGTCTTGATACTCATCAACGAGCTTCTGAAAGTCTTGCACGTTGATTTTTTCTCCCAAGACTTCGCCCACTTGTTGTCGTGCTTCGCCTTTGATACCGTTACAAGAACGGAAAGCCTCTTCAGCAATAAATGCAAAAAGACCCAAGCCGATTATAACAATCAGCGTGATGCCTCTGCGTCTGATTTTTCCTAATGCTGCCATTTTTTTTATTTTATTTATTTTTGATTTATTTCTTTATCAGTGCAAAAATTGCGTACAAAAATACAAATAAAAAGATAATTAAAATAATAATTACCGAAGAAAATGCGCTAAACGCTAACTTTTAGTTTCACAAGTTCTATTTTTGTCATTGTATTCTTGATTATTTTAAATTCATATTTCCCTATTTTAATTAATTCGTTTAATTTAGGAAAGCTCTGGTATTCGTGCAGTATAAAGCCGCTTATGGTCATATAGTCATCGCTTTCCGGTAAGTCCAAATCGAACATATCATTTACCTTTTCTATCTCTAAACGAGCGGAGAGAATGTATTCGTTGTCTGCAATTTTCTTTGCAATGTACTTTGCATTGTCGTGTTCGTCTTCAATATCGCCGAATATTTCCTCTACAATATCCTCCAACGAAACAATTCCACTGGTTCCGCCAAACTCATCGACAACCACGCCAAGGCTCTTTTTCTGTTGCAGGAAGGTATGCATCAGCTTTTGGGCTGTCATTGTTTCGGGCACAAAAGGCATCTTTCGGATATGGTCGTGCCACACTTGTGGGTTCTTGAACATTTCGGAAGAGTGGATATAACCCTCTATATGGTCGATGTCGTCTTTGTAGACAACAATCTTGGAGTTCCCGCTTTCAATGAATTTCTGTTGTAATTCGGCAACGGGACAGGTTATATCAACAGCTTTTATTTCTGTACGAGGCACCATACAGTCCTTTACTTTCGTGTCGGTAAACTCTAATGCGTTCTGGAATATCTTTACTTCCTCTTCCAACTTTCCATCGTCTTTTGCGTTCTCGATGGAACTTTGGAGCAGGTAATCTAAATCTACTTTAGTGAAAGTACCATCGTTTTTCACTTCATCAACTTTCACGCCTATGGTTCTTAACATGATGCGCGATATAAAAGTAGAGAAACGACTGATGGGCCATAATACGATGAAGAACAGATAAGCGAGTGGGGCAAAGAAAGACAGCAGCGCGTTGGGACTGCTTTTAAACAATACTTTCGGAATAAATTCGCCTGTAAATACAACGATAATGGTTGAAAGAATGGTGTTTAAGGCAACCTGCGTGATGGGTGAAAATGACAGGAAGAGTGTGGCGTTGAAGATGTCGGCAAACAATATTCCATACAAAACCAACACGATATTGTTACCTACGAGCATTGTTGAAACAAAGCCGTTGGGGTTGTGATAAAATATTTGCAGGCATCTTTGTGCAAAGCCATTCTTTTCTTTGTCCATTTCTGCAAGCATTCTGTTGCTTGAAACGAAAGCTATCTCCATTCCTGAAAAGAATGCAGACAATGTCAATGACACTAAAATTCCTATTATTAAACTAATATTCAATGTTTCTCCTTATCGATTTAATACTACTCCTTGTAAGTTCTTGTGAGCCATTGTGTCTGTCGGCGCAGGCGGCATCGACACTGCTCCGTCGCTGTTTGGTACAAGTTCCCGCTCGTTGAATATACCCCAACCTTTCGTTTGTCGTATTTCATAGACCGTCATTTGCTCATCGCTCTTGAACCAGTTGCCTTCCAAAACCTTGTCAGGAGTTTTTATACGTGAATACTTGCGCGACCATATTTCGTGGTTTCGTTCGTCCCAAAATAGTTCGCTGCTATAAAATTTCACCTTCTTTGCGGTAACTATCTGCACGTGTCCGTGAAGTTCCCAACGGCGTTCTTTGTCGTAATAGATGGCCGTGTCGCACTGCATAAATCCCACAATGTGCTTTTTAAGGTCGAACTGTGTAAGTAATAAACCCTTGTTGAAAGTCCACCGTGAAGGGTTCTTAACTTCGTTCACTTCCCATTCTTCGGCAATAATACGATACTTGATGACCCCTGAGTCGGAAATCAACGTATTGACACCGTATGTTGTCATGATAGGAACAGAATCGCGCTCGTGTATGGCAGGGGCTGTATTTCCACGTTTTTCGCTGCATGAAGCCAAAAAGGGTATGACACATAAAGCAATTATCATGCAAGAGATGAAAAGTTTGCTTTGTTTCATATTGCAAGTATAACAGGTTTTATCGTACCTTAAACTTAGCGAACCAGCGTTCGTTGAAAGTAAGACCTACATTGATGCGGAACATATTTTCTTTTATCAAACCTGTGGCATTTCTGTTCACCCATTCTACACCGATGTTGAGCAAGCTCCTGTGGTTATAGTTGTTTGCGATAGGAATGCCTAATCCAACGCTTGCAGATATTTCTTTTGGACCATCTTGCTTGTTTATTATTATATAAGGTGTAGAATAGCTTACACCTGCACGGTAGTGCAACTGGCTGAAGAAATTGCGATAGCGTTCGCCTTTGCAGTATTCGCCACCCAATGTCAGCTTTTGCATATCTTTAAGTTGTCCTCCCTCAAGCGTGTAGCTTGCTTTATCATTGACAACGTTGAACTGTGGCATTTTAATATCTGCCCACTTCTGTAACTGATAGTCTACTCCCAACTTCAGGCGGTTGTTGTGGTTCCACATCAAGCCTACACCGAAAACGTGAGGCAGCCTCAAAGCGTCTTTTATTGCATAGTTTGTTGTGTCATTCACAGCAGTCTGCGAGTTCTTGGATATAATGTTGCACACTGCATCAGAGTTGAGCTTGTGTCCTAAAGAATAGGTCAAGCCCAAAGTAATGGCATTCTTTTTAGAAAGTTTCTGCGTATATTGCAAGCCGAAATCAACTTTATAGCTTTTAACTTCGTATGTATAAGTTTTCGACAGCGTGTTTATATACGAGTCGCTGTAACTATTTACGACAGTACGTTCCAAGTCTCCCCAAAGGTAAGCAACGTTCGCACCGATGGCAAGTCCTTTAAATGGCTCCCAACCAAGCCCAAAATAAGCCTGTCTTATACTACCTGTTCCTGTGAAAGTATTAGAATATGTAGGCTCCGGCAACGATGGATTGGGAATGGGGTTTACATTACTGCGGTTTGTATAACTGTATCCTACATTTGTATAAGGCATCAAACCGAAGCTGACACCTACGTGCTTAAAAGCCTGAAAGGCTGCGTTGATATATTCTATATTGCCATTGTTGGCATTCTTCTTGCGCCCATTCTCCTCAAAGTTGGTCATTTGCAAACTTACACCTGCATCGAATATAAACGAAAGCGAATCCAAGGCTGAGTATGAAGCAGGGTTTTGAAAGTTTATTTGGTTGTGTTCGTGGAAACCGTATGCCAATCCGTTCATGCTGCGATTGAAGCTTGACGACTGTGGAGACAATGTTCCTAATCCAAATTGACTATATGGAGAATTAGTGCACTCTGTGCCATTGCCGTAATTGCTAAGGCTACGCAGAGGACTGCTGTGAGTATTTTCTTCATTTGTTTGTAATTTCAAAAAATATAAACAGTGCAAAGTTATTAAAAAAAAATGATAACATAGAAATTCTATATACTATTTTGATTTTTAATAAGGTTTCTTTGCGGTATCACAGTTTTTCATTACCTTTGCCAAACAAATGAAAAAGCTCGTTCGATATATAGTTGTCTGCATTTTGCTATCAGTTTTGCCACTGGCTGCAAAATCGGAATTATTGACCTATTCGGACTCTGTCGAAATATCTCTTTTAACTTGTACGCCCGGCAATGAAGTGTGGGCGCAATACGGGCACACAGCCATACGCTATAACGATGTTGCAAACGGTAACGACCTTGTTGTAAATTATGGCGTATTTTCGTTTGAGCAATCTTATTTTATTCCTCGTTTCGTATTGGGATTGACCGATTATAGTATTGGCATATCTACAATGGAAGAGATGCTTTTCGTATATTCACACGAGGGTAGGGGCATTGTTGAACAGGTATTGAACCTTACCAAGGAGGAAAAGTATAAGATTTATCTTGCTTTAAAAAAGAATTTGCTTCCCGAGAATGTTGTGTATAGATACAATTTCTTTTACGACAATTGCACCACAAGAGCACAACATATGCTTCTCGACCATTTAAGCGGTAGCACTAAATATATCTCTGAAAATACAAAACCCCTGCCTTCATTTCGTGAAATGATACACGAATGGAACAAGAACGATGCTTGGACGCAGTTTGGCGAAGATATATTATTAGGTGTAACTGCCGATTTGCCCGTTAAAACAGAAGAACAGAAACTGTTTTTACCTGATAACCTACGCAAATACATCGCAAATGCAATACACAACGGACAGCCTTTGGTGAAGCAGACATCGGTTATCTTGCAACCGAACAAACCTTCAGGAGAGGAAAGTATCTTTATTTCACCCTTTCAAGTTGCAATTGTATTCGCCGTTCTTGCTATTTCCATATTGCTCATAGAGTATAAAAAGAAAATGGCTTTATGGGGCTGGGACATTCTGCTGATGGCTGTTTCAAGTATCATAGGACTTCTACTTTTCATTATGATATTCTCTCATCACCCCTCTGTAAGCCTCAATATGATAATATTTTTGTTCAATCCGTTGGCATTGTTCCTCATTCCTTCGGTTGTAAAGAGTATCAGACACAAGCAGAACCATTGGTGGTGGACAGCTTGGGAAGTGTCAATCATAATTGGATTTATCGGTGGCTTTTTCCAAAAAATTCCTGTTCCGGTGTTAATTGTGGCACTATTCTTGCTATTCAATTGTATCTTCCATCGATGGTTGATTAAAAATGTCTATGTAAAGACAATAGAAAACAAAGCAAAATGATGAATAAATACATTACCGCACTGCTCGTAGTGTTAGCAGCAACAGGCGTAGAAGCACAGACATACCAGTCTGCGCTGAAGGCGGCAATGGGCAATTCTACCTTGGAAGAGTTTTGCAATCATCTTGAATTGAAGGGTGTAGAGACTGACATACTGTCGATTATCGAAGCCTACAAGAATATTTCAAAGGAAGAAGAAAACAAGCCTGCAGCCACACGTCTTGCTTTGTTTGAGAGACGGAAAGCTGTACTCAACGTAGGAAAATTAGGAAAACCTCGAAAAACAATATCAAGCTATTTGCCGAATCCCTCGGTCAATTCGGCTATATTAATACGTGCACCGAGTCGTTTTATCTCATAAATACGCTTTGATAAGTGTAACCAATTACAGCGAGAAAATAAAACAATATTCACACAGTGGACTTATAACAGATTAAATTAATGACAAACAAGCACGTCCGCTGAAATACAGACATTAAAATGAACTTCACAAAATTAATGAAGTCTCTATTTGGAGACAAATCAACACGCGATATGAAACTCATTCAACCGTATGTTGATAAAATTAAAGCTGCCTATCCGGCTATCAAGGAACTTAGCAACGACGACCTGCGTGCTAAAACAAAGGAAATACAACAATATGTTCAAGACGCCGGCAAACAGCAACGCGAGGAAATAGCAAAGCTCCGTGAAAGCATTGAAGATACACCAATTGACGAGCGTGAGGATATTTTCAACAAGATAGACAAACTTGAAAAGGAAGCATTGGATAACTACGAAAAGGCATTGGACGAAGTTATGCCTATTGCTTTCTCTATCGTAAAAGATACCGCTCGCCGCTTTACAGAGAACGAAGAAACCATTGTTACGGCAAACGACTTCGACCGTGAGCTTGCAGCCGACCCACGAAAAGACTTCATAACCATCGATGGCGACAAGGCTATCTACCACAACCATTGGACAGCAGGCGGCAACGACCTCAAGTGGGAAATGGTTCACTACGACGTTCAGCTTTTTGGCGGTACGGTACTCCATCAAGGTAAGATAGCCGAAATGGCAACGGGTGAAGGTAAAACCCTCGTGGCTACCTTGCCTGTTTTCCTCAACGCTTTGACAGGAAATGGCGTTCACGTGGTAACGGTGAACGATTATCTTGCCAAACGTGACTCTGAATGGATGGGTCCATTGTACGAATTCAACGGTTTGTCGGTCGATTGTATCGACAAGCATCAGCCAACTCGCCGGAACGCCGCCGTGCTTACCAAGCCGACATAACTTTCGGTACAAACAACGAGTTCGGTTTCGACTACCTTCGCGACAATATGGCAGTATCGCCTGCCGACCTCGTGCAGCGCAAGCACAACTATGCTATCGTCGATGAGGTGGACTCTGTGTTGGTAGACGATGCCCGTACACCTCTTATTATTAGCGGTCCTGTACCAAAGGGCGACGACCAGATGTTTGAAGAATACCAGCCATTGGTGCAGAAACTTTTTGAAGTTCAGCGCAAACAAGCTACCGAACTGCTTGCAGAAGCGCGCACCAAGATTTCAAGCGCAGCTAACTGCAAGGACGAAAAAGAACGTCAGGCAATGCTCGAAGAAGGCTTTTTGGCACTTTATCGTTCGCACAAGGCACTGCCAAAGAATAAGGCACTCATTAAGTTCTTGTCGGAAGACGGCATTAAATCGGGTATGCTGAAGACCGAAGAGTTCTATATGGCAAACAATAATCGTGAAATGCCAAAGGCAGTAGAGCCACTTTACTTCGTTACTGAAGAGAAAATGAACTCTTGCGACCTTACCGATAAAGGTGCGGCGTGGTTGGCTAAAGAGGTAAACGACGATAAGCTGTTTGTCCTTCCCGATATTACAACAGAACTTTCGCAACTCGAAAAGGAAAAGGAAGAAAAGGCAATAGACGAGCAAACCTACATCGACAAGAAAGACGATATGATGAGTAACTATGGTGTACAGAGCGAACGTGTTCACACGTTGCAGCAGTTGCTCAAGGCTTACACCATGTTCAATAAGGACGATGAATACGTTGTTCTCGATGGCGAAGTGAAAATCGTAGACGAACAGACAGGTCGTATTATGGAAGGTCGTCGCTGGAGCGATGGACTCCACCAAGCTGTGGAAGCCAAGGAACACGTAAAGGTAGAAGCTGCTACACAGACTTTCGCTACCATTACTTTGCAGAATTACTTCCGTATGTACCATAAACTAGCCGGTATGACCGGTACTGCCTCTACCGAAGCAGGCGAATTTTGGGACATCTACAAGCTCGATGTTGTTGAAATTCCTACCAACCGTCCTATCCAACGTAAGGATATGGAAGACCGTGTCTACAAAACGGCTCGCGAAAAATATGCTGCCGTAATCGACGAAATAGAAGAAATGCGCA
Organism: Prevotella falsenii DSM 22864 = JCM 15124; assembly: GCF_000613945.1. Taxonomy (GTDB): domain Bacteria; phylum Bacteroidota; class Bacteroidia; order Bacteroidales; family Bacteroidaceae; genus Prevotella; species Prevotella falsenii. Next base: position 16,594 of record NZ_BAJY01000006.1, on the reverse strand, counting down.
ACAGCGGGCGTCCTTGCTTGGTGGGTACTACCTCGGTGGAAATCAGTGAGTTGCTCAGCAAGATGCTCAGCATGCGCAAAATTCCGCACCAAGTATTGAATGCCAAGCAACATTTAAAAGAGGCACAGATTGTTGCCGAGGCAGGACGCTCTACCAACGGACTCGGTGCCGTTACCATTGCTACCAATATGGCAGGTCGTGGTACCGACATTAAGCTCTCGCAAGAAGTGAAAGAAGCCGGTGGTTTGGCAATTATCGGTACCGAACGCCATGAAAGTCGCCGTGTAGACCGACAGTTGCGTGGTCGTGCAGGACGTCAGGGCGACCCGGGTTCATCTGTTTTCTACGTTTCGTTGGAAGACAAACTGATGCGTCTTTTCGGTTCTGAACGTATCGCAAAGGTCATGGACAGACTCGGTTTTGAGGAAGGCGAACGCATCGAAAGCTCTATGATTTCAAACAGTATCGAACGTGCGCAGAAGAAAGTGGAGGAGAATAACTTCGGTATTCGTAAGCGTTTGCTGGAATACGACGACGTTATGAACAAGCAACGTACCGTGATTTACGAGAAGCGTCGCCACGCTTTGATGGGCGAACGCATTGGTATGGATATTTCAAACATCATCTGGGACCGCTGTGTAAGTATCATTGAGAACAACGATTACGAAGGTTGCAAAGAAGAGTTCCTCAAAGTGTTGGCAATGGAATGCCCATTCACCGAAACTGAATTTGAGAATACAGGTAAGGAAGAATTGGAAGAACGTGCTTTTCAGGCTACTATCGAGAACTTTGAACGTAAAACAGAACGCATTCAAACCGTGGCATGGCCTATCATTAAGCAGGTTTACGAGAACCAAGGTGCTATGTACGAGCGCATTATGGTGCCAATCACAGATGGCAAGCGTGTCTACAATATACCTTGCAACTTGAAGGAAGCCTACGACTCTGAAGCTAAATCGGTGGTTAGACAGTTCGAGAAAGTCATACTCCTGCACCTCATCGACGATGACTGGAAGGAGAACTTGCGTCAGCTCGACGAATTGCGACACTCTGTGCAGAATGCTTCATACGAACAGAAAGACCCATTGCTCATTTTCAAACTTGAGAGTGTGAAACTTTGGGACAATATGATTAACGATATGAACAACCGCACCGCAAGCGTTCTGATGCGCGGACAAATTCCTGATATGCAGCCTGCAGAAGAAATTCAAGAAGCTGCTCCGGAGCAACGCACGCAACGTTACGATGAGAAGAAAGACGACTTGATTGACCAAAATCAGCAAGCTGCCGCTCATCAAGACACTCGCGAAACGGCACAGCAGCAACGTCGTACACCATATATGGCTGAAAAGATGCCACGTCCAAACGACCCATGCCCTTGCGGTAGCGGAAAGAAGTTCAAGAATTGCCACGGACGCAATTTACGATAAGCCGTAAAACATCATAAAACAAATACAGGAGCGAAACCTTTTATTGGGTTTCACTCCTTTTTATTACCTACTGGGCAATAAAGGGAAACGATGTTTTGTCAGTGCAAAACCGTTGCTGTGTCAGTGCAAAGTAGGTACGACATCGGTACACAAAAGTTTTGTACTGTGCGTGTAGCCGTTGTGCTGAAAGTGCAGAATACTTTACACTGAAAGAGAAATACTGTGAACTAAATCTCAATTTCTGTTTTCGTTTCTCATTGTCTATATTTTGCAGTTATTCTTGGTGCTGAACCATCTTGTTTCTTACAATCAGACATCTTTGTTTATAATATTTCGGAATGTTTGGTAGTAAGGCAGAGTAAATAAATTTATTTCCAAAAAAAGATAATTTTGTTTGGTCGGTTAATGGAAAATTGCTATCTTTGCACTCGCAAAAACGAAATATGCACCCTTAGCTCAGTTGGTAGAGCAACTGACTCTTAATCAGTGGGTCTAGGGTTCGAGTCCCTAAGGGTGTACACCTTAAGTGCAAGTTTCGTTTCAATGCACCCTTAGCTCAGTTGGTAGAGCAACTGACTCTTAATCAGTGGGTCTAGGGTTCGAGTCCCTAAGGGTGTACAAACCCATTGTTAAAAGCCTCAAAGTTCAGCTTTGAGGCTTTTTTTATTTTGTATTCGGAACAGAAAAGAAGTGCCGACAGTACTTTCAGGGAAGTGCTGAAAGTTATTGAGAGAAAACTTATTTTACGGGTGAAAAGAGTTTGTGATATGTAAAGATTTTCCACAAGAATTACTATCACTTAACGTTCTTGTTACCAATGTGTTACAATACCAGTTTATTTGCATTGTAAAAGCGGCTGTTTTACAGGGTACAGAGATATTTCCTAAAATGTATCTAATTGAAAATAAAGAAGTTACCTCGTTGTGTGAACTAAATAGGTAACGATTTGGAAACGAGCGAATTACTTTTAGTCGCAAGTTTCTGCATTAACAAAGAACGCTTGTTATTCTGTTTGCAAAGATAATCATTTGCTTTGAATAACAAGCGTTTTTGATGAAGATTCCTCTCTTTTGCTTTGTCTCCGTTTTGGGATAGAGACTGGGAATAGAGAAAAGTGGTTACAATCCTCTCCCTCTTTTCTTCTTTTTCTTGGCTTGGTTTCTGAGCCTGTGCTGCCATGCTGTCTCGACATAGTCTTCGCCGTGTGTCTGTGGGTTGATTAACCCGCCTGCTCCGGAAATGATTTCTTCGGCTGCATTTATGGCAGTACTTGCCACATTGCCTACGGCTTGTGCAATAGATGAACTTTCATTTGTGTTGGCAGGTGAGATATAGCGACGGCTGGGAGGAACAAGTTGATAACCTGTATGGGATTGAGTTTTGTTCTTTGCCGGCTCATCTTCTATTGCCGTAGCTTTCTTTGGTTCTATATTGTTGGTTATCTCAAAATTCTTCTGCAAGGAACGGTAACCGAACTCCCTTCCGATTTCAGAAGCCTTGAACGATTGTTCTGCACATGAGAACTTCAAGCCATAGACCTTGCCCTGCTTGTTTTTCAAACGTTCAATGACTACTCCACTCTTGCCAAGGCCATAGAGAAACATGGAGTGCCCTGTGATGCCTGTGCCTTTGTATTTTTCAAGTAGGGCATAGCAGATTTGCTGTATCTGCTGTTTGGTTTGTTCTCTCGTTGGGTTGGCTTTTAAATTCTGATGCAGCCTTTTCGCCTTTACTTCCTTTGCGATAGTCAAGCCTTTCTCCCGACTGATGTCCTCCGCTACCCTCGCTGCCTTGTTGCTCACAAAGGTGGTATCATAGACTTCTCCGTACAGGCTGATACGATTGGCGATGATATGAATGTGCCTGTTGTCGGTGTCCTTGTGCGTTACCGCCAACCATTGGTGGTTGTCAAGTCCCATTCGCTTGGCAAACAAATGGGCTATCCGCATAAGTTCGGATACAGACAGCTTTTTCTCGTCCTGTGGTGCAATGCCGATTTCGATACGCAGGAACTTGTTTCTGCACCGTGTGTTGTAATCGCTGACCATCTTCATTTCCTCGTTAATCTCCTTGGGCGTAGTGCCGCAGAGATTGTGAAAGAGAAGCGTCTTATCGAGTTTTCCCTCTCTGAAAATATATTCCAGTGCATTGCTGCCATGCGCGATTGCCTTACATTTTCCTATCATTCTCCATCAGATTTAAGAGTTTAATTGCCCTTTCCTCAATACGGTATTTGGGATTAAAGAAACGCTTAAATGCTTCCCTTGCCAAATAGGAAAGGCTTTGAGTAATCAGTACCCACGCATCATCCTTTACCTTGATAAGGTTGGAAATATGTATAAAGAAGTAGCAGTTCGTCTCAACACTTCTATGGCTTCCTTTTCATTGTCGGTCATCTTGGGAACAGAAACGACCTCACCGTTAAGGAGCATCTCACGGCAATAGTCGGAGAACTTCCGCCCCGTACTTTCCGCCCTTGATTTGATACATTGCTTCTCCTCTAAAGTACACCTTACCTTGATGAACTCCGTCTTGTTCATCCGCTGTTCTTCTTTATCCCGTTGCTGCCATCGGGCAGTCTTGCTGTTGTATCTATTCATATAAAAGTCCTCTTTTCGTTGTTGCTTAATTTCTGCTGGCTGACCGATGAGAACGGAGTGATTACGGTCTAATCTCCCCGATGGCTTAGCAAGGGGAGCAAGCGCAGTTTGTGGGTACAAACTGACGTCTTGCAATGCTACCCAATACGCTGTTTACACATAAAGCATTTTTCTGCATGAAAACGAATGCACCGCATTCCGTGTCTAACTGCGTTCGTGGCATTCCCACCGTTCTGCCTGTTCAGTAAATTGCCGTTATCGTATTCTCTAAAAAAGGTCGTGGGTTTTGAGTAAAACCGTCGACCCTTTCCTGCGCTTTACAGTCTCCTCCATTTTTCTATGTCCTCTCCGTATTCATCCAAATGCGTGCGCACGAGGTTCTCAATGAAGCTTGACACGTTGGCTCCCTTGTCTCCCAACCTGCGTACGATGAAGTCCGCACGTTCCTGTGTCTCCCTGCTCAGATACACCGCCTTTCGGTCGTTCAACTTTGTAGGAACAAGAAAAGCCTGTTTGTAGGCTTCTAGCGTTCCCCGTCTCATCTTGGCACTGATACGCCGTTGAACGGTTGCATTCTCTGTGTGCTGCGCAGACTCGGAAGCTATTGCTTCTTGGCAATCAGTTTCCTTTGATGGAGCTTTTGCCTGTGGGTGTTCTTCCTCCTCGTCTTTCTCTCCCAAGTAATATGAAAGACTTTTCCTGTCTGCTCTTTCATCACTTTCCTGCCTGTTCATGTTGAACGCCTCTTTTATGGATTGGTCTATCTCCTCTCTGCTTGCTTTCATCTTTTTCATTGCTCTATCGTATTTTAAGTTTGACTAGTTTTGATTTCTTGTTTTGATTTTGCTCCGTAACCGACATCCTTGTCTGTTCTTGCACTTTCATCTTCTCTTTCTCACGAACACAGCTAACATGATACTCGTTGAGGTCTTTAAAGTCCCCGTAATGTACAGACATATCTTCTACCTTAAAACCTGCCTTTATCAGCTCCTGTGTTGCTCTCCGTCCCGCGTCGTCGTTATCAAGGAAAGCACGGATATGAGTTAGATTGTGGGCGTTCAGATAGTCGACTGTCCTTGTCACATTGCTCACAGAGTTCATCACAAGACACTGGTTATTCACTTCTTCTTTCATTGAAAGAAAAGAGAGAAAGTCCATAAATCCCTCAAACAGACAGACGGGCTGCGCCTTGTTCTCAAATATTGGAGTGATGTCCTTTGGGGCAATCGTTCCTTTGAATGTCTTGTCGTCCCGAAGTTCATAGCCGCCAGAGAGGTTGGCAAAGCCGATGGCTTCGTATCTTCTTCCCCTTACCTCATAGCTGATGGATTTGAGAAAGGGTATCGCCTTTTCCAAGTTGATGCAGCGCACCTTTGTAAGATACTCCTGTAAATGTGACGGTAAGGTGTCTGATACATCTATCAGTCTCCTTGCCCCGTTTGCCATTTCCTCTTTTGGTAGTCTGATACTACCATTGCTGCTGTATGCCTTCTCCTTTGAGGGCTCGACATTGTTGCACGCTGTATCAAAGGAAGTGGTCTGCCCCAAACGGCAGATGGCTTCCGAGAGCGTGCAGTTCTCCAATCGCATACAGAGGTCGATGATGCTTCCACCCCTGCCTTCGGCATAGTCTATCCAGAGGTTCTTCTCTGTGTCCACCTTGAAACTTGGATGTGTTTCTTCACGAAGTGGTGAACGGTACAGGGCATAGGCAGGTGTCCTGCGTACAGGCTTGATGCCTTTCCTTTCGAGATACGCCACAATGGGGTATCGCTTGATGAGTGATAAATCTTCTTCTTTCATTGTGATATGTTTTAATTGAATTGAATGAATAATTTTTTGTTTGAATGACAATGGTTGGTTTGAATGATATTTGAATGTTGTTTGAATGAAATTCTCTTTTCTATTTTCCCCTTTCCAAACTTTTCCATCTTTCTTCTTACTACATACTATTTTAATATAAATGATTGATAATCAGCAACAGTTAGTAGTATGTGGATATACTACACATTCTACTACATTTGGCTACTACAAGTTTGAATGAGTGGACATGGCAAGATTTTTCTAATCTTGTAGACATAGATAGGATTTCCACCGTTTCTTCGCTTACTCACCTTTATATATCCTGCTTTCTTCAAGGCTTCGCCCATACGTTTGGCAAGAAGTGGCTGGTGGGTATAAATACCCAAATAGGTGAGTATCTCCGTAGTGGTCATTAACGAATAACTTTCATCCTCCGCCGGCTTTTCAAAGCAACGCAACAAAAGTTCCATCTCTGCGGTCTGTACTTGAAAGTCTTCACTCTCCCTATATAGCTCGGCTATCTCATCATCGTCAAACCAATAGCGGAAACCTGACCTTAACAGGGCTTTGGCTTCTGTATAGACTTTATCCATCGAAATAGCCTTTGCCCTGTTGATGTCGATAGACAAGACCTCAAAGGGCAAAAAACGTCTGCTGCCTGTCGGGTCTGTAAGAAAGTCATTACCGTTCACTGATGCCACGAAACTCGCCAAATGAGGATGTTCCTCCACATACTTGTCATAGGGCATACGGTACTTGACCATCGGACAGGTGATGAGGTTTTTGAGTTCGTTCTCGTCCCGTTTGTTGAGGGCTTTGAGCTGGTCATCAATGTTTACGATAAGATTCTGCCCGATATAGGTAAGTGTGTCCTTCTCCTGCGGATATATCTTTCCCGTGTAACTGTAACCGTGCAATGCCGGCGGACAGAGCAAATCAAGGAAAGTTGTCTTGAACTTGCCCTGCTCGCCTGTCAGCACAAGACAGGTATGGTTGCGGCACTCACGGTCGTCCATCGCGTTGGCAACCACTGCCACAAGCCATTTGGTGAGATACGGCAGCCACTTTTTGGAGTTACGGACAACCACACAGTTTGCCAAATCAGAAATAGCTTTCAATGAAAAGGAAGAAAGAACAACACTACCATTGCAACCACCACAGCTATTATCATCGCCTATATCTATCATCGGCAATCCTTTGAAATATTCCTGTATGGGATTGATGCGCGGAGAAAAGCTGCTCTCGATAATGGAATACAGGTTCTCGGAGGAAGTCGATATGCCTTCCTCGCAATCGAGTTCCCTACGGAGCGTATTGATTTCATAACGACCGACTTTTGTAAATATGCCGCTGTTCCTACTTCGGTATTCAGTTCTGCCCAATACTGTATTGTATCTGAACTCGTAGTGCATGGATAGGTAGGTTTCTATCTCTGCGTTCTTGGACGAGCTATTCTTGCGATTGTGATTTCGCCTGTCGTTTATATTGCCTGCATCTGCTTCTCTTTTCATTATTTCCTTGAATTGGTTTCCAAGAGTGAAGTTAGGGTGAGAATGCGTAACTTCCAAGCATTCAGAAGTGTCTTGCATAATGTTGCATCAGTCTGCGGCGAAATTCTTAGGGAAGCAAGTCAAAAAGAAGAGCATTTATCGCCTCACTAAGCAAAAATCGGATGGTAAGAAGAAAAGATTGGCTGAAATATTGATGTCGTTGTTTGTTTTCAGATTGCAGTCTTTTGCTTTGATTTATCTTATTATCCTCATTTGGGTAATGACGAGAATATCAATCTGTCTCTTTTGTCCCTGCCATAGCGCCACAAGCTGCCAGTTGAATGAAAAGTGATGGAATAAGAAATGTCCTATCTTAATTTTGCAATGAAAGGAAAAAGACGGGGCAGGAAAACGCAAATACAAACCGATGGAACGGATTGCTCTTTTCCCTATTGTTCCCGATACTTCCCCACTGCCCCTGCTTGCTTTGAGAGGCGTACATACGTCATTACCTTTGCCAGAGGAAACAGGAAAAAAGCCTGAAACAACAAACAATAAAACAAGATAAGATTATGAACTATTATGTCATTACAGAAAGCAATTGGGCAAAGCTGCGAGATGAAATCTTGAGCCTTGCTGAATGTTGCCACCAAGCATTCGGAGAAAAGAGTAAACACACCGATTGGCTGCACAACGGCGATGTGTGCAGGCTGCTGAATATCAGCAAGCGCACCTTGCAGCATTACCGCGATACAGGCGTGCTGCCGTCTACGCAAATCGGGCACAAGTGCTATTACAAGCGTGAGGATGTGGAACAACTGCTCCTTGCAAGAACAGACAAACCTAAAAACAACAGTAGATGATGGAAATGGCAAAAGATTTGAACATGGAAAGCGACGAGATGCAGCTGGTTGTCTCGGCACTAAGAAGTGTGGGGAAAAGAATTGTGGAAGTGGCAGAAACGCACAAGCCACTCTTTGCTGGAGAACTTTTCCTCACGGGTAAGGAAGTGTGCGAGCGGCTGTATATCAGTCCCCGTACCTTACAGGACTATCGGGACAGGAGGATTATCCCCTACACGCAGTTTGCAGGGAAAATCCTCTATAAGGCTTCGGATTTGGAAAAGATGTTAGAGGAGAATTACAAATAATAATTTTAATATATACTATTTGCAAACAGTATTTGTGATAAAAAATCCACAAATACTGTTTGTTGATTATACATATACTATGGATTAATATCCTCCTCCCAATGCACGGAAAAGGATTATATAGCTCTCTATTTGTTCATACTCGGAAGAGAGTTGTTGCAACCGGGCAGTCAGCAGCGACTGGCGAGCCACGATTATTTGAAGTGTATTGCCATCGCCATAAAGCATTTGAGCGTGGGAGGCATTGACGGCTTCTTGCAACTTTTCTATCTGTAGTTGCTGAAGCCGCGTCTGATTGTTTGCCGCATGATAGGCTTTCAAGGCATTGTTCACTTCGTTACCCGCTTCAAGAAGCGTTTGAGAAAAATGTACAAGGGCCTGTTTGTGTTGTGATTGGGCAATGGCAAGGTTGGCACGGTTCTGTCCGTTGGCAAAGAGCGGCTGTGCCAGTGAAGCGACGGCTTGCAGGAGTATTCCTCCGGGATTGACGATACCTGTACCGCCATTGTTTATCCATCCCAATGTTCCGGACAGGCGCAACGAAGGATAGAAAGCACCGCGCGCCACATTGACCTGATAGAAAGCAGAGCGGAGAGCAGCTTCAGCCTGACGCATATCGGGACGAGTAGCAAGGGCGGTGATGGGAAGATGATGCACCAAATGATAAGAGAAATCCTGCGTAGAGAAAGAACCTCGGTCGATGGCATCAGATGTCCTGCCCAACAATATCGAGAGTGCGCTTTCCGTTTCAAAGCGTTGTCTGTCGATTTGTTCGAGCAGGGTCTGTGCCTCATAACGGCTTGCTTCTGCCTGTGCTATGGAGCCACGCTCTGCCTCTCCTGCCTCCATCAATGCCTGCATGACGAGAATTTGCTGTTGCCAACTCTCGATGGTCTCTTGCAACACTTTTCGTTTGGCATCCAACATTTCAAGCGTGTAATAAGATTGGGCAATGGTGGCAATGAGACGTGTCTGTACCAACTGCCGGTAAGCCTCACGCTCTGCTACGCTCGCCATAGCTCCCTTTACCGCATTGCGTTGTTTCCCGAAGATGTCGGTCTCCCAACTGATGCTTGTACCTATCGAATAAGTCTTGTCAGGCTTCGCCCTTTCAAAGCTGCTGACATTGCTCTCGGCCGTTATACTCGCTGATGGGCGCAGCAACCCTCGCGCCCCACGAAGCGATGCGATGGCTTCTTCGGTGCGAAGCCGTGCCGTTTCCAATTCGCTGTTTCGCTCCAGTCCTTCGCGTATGAATGTTTGCAGACGATGGTCTTTATAGAAATCCTGCCAGTGCAGCAGGGCGGTGGTATCGCTGACGGTAACACTATCGGTCAGTTCCTTTCTGACAATGTTATCTGTCTTTATCTGCTGTGCCTCATAGTTCTTGAAAGTTGCACACGAAGCCATGGCAATCACTAACCCCATACCATATATTATCTTTTTCATACTTACTTGTCTTGAATGATTTCTTTATTGTCGATCAGAGGTGTGGCATCCAATGCTCCTGTATCCACTGGAACACTACGAACAGTGCCGGAACGAGGAAAAGCAAGGCAACGCTTCCCGCCAGCATTCCACCTACGACACCACTCGCCAGCGAACGGCTGCCATTGGCTCCTGCACCTGAAGCCGCCATTAGGGGTAACATACCCAGAATCATGGCAAGTACAGTCATCAGAATGGGACGAAAGCGGTCTTTCGCTGCACTGTAAGCCGCCTGTACCAGTCCCATACCCTCTCTGCGATGCTCCACGGCATACTCTGTGATAAGAATGCCCGTCTTGGAAAGCAAACCGATGAGCAAAACGACACCCGTCTGCATATAGATGTCGTTCTGAAGTCCAAGTGCCTGTGCCAGCAGAAAACTACCCAAGATACCTACGGGTACGGTGAGGATAACAGCCAGTGGCAGCACCAAGCTCTCATAAAGTGCAGCCAACACCAAATAGATAATGAGTACGCTAAGGAGGAATACCAACGCAAAGTTGCTTGACGATTGGCTTTCCTCAAGACTCAGACCGCCCCACTCGTAGGTATAGCCCAATGGTAGATGTGTTTTGGCGACACGCTCCACAGCTTTCATTGACTCGCCGTTGCTCCGTCCCGGTGCAGGAGTTCCCGTAATATTGATGGAACTGAACAGATTGAAGCGGCTCAAGCTCTGTGGTCCCTTAGTGGGAGTGAGGCGCATGAAAGTGGACGCAGCGGCCATCTCACCGTTTGAGAGGCGAACAAAGATATGGTTAAGCGATTCGCTCGTTACACGGCTCTCGGGACTTGCCTGCATCGTTACGTTGTAAAGGCGTGAGAAACGATTGAAGTTTGATATATAACTGCCACCATAATAGCTCGCCACCGTTTCCAATATCTCGCTCGGTGTAATGCCGGCTCGCTGGCATTTGGCAGCGTCAATATCCACCCAGTATTGAGGATAGTCGGCACTGAAATCCGAATAGGCCATTCCTATCTCGGGTTGTTTGTTCAAAGCCTTTACGAATTTGTCCTTCACTTGTTGGAAACGCTCAATGCTTCCCCCTGTGCGGTCTTGCAGATTCAGGTCGAAACCGTTGCTCATGCCATATCCCGAAATCATAGACGGAGCCATCACCAATACATTGGCTTCGGGAATGCTGTGTGCCACTTCGTTAATTTTCCCGGTAATGGCAGCCACGCTCTCGTCTTTGCCCCGTTCACTCCAATCTTTCAGTGGGGCGAAAATCATTCCTGCATTCGAACCTGAAGAGGTGAACGAATAGCCATTGGTAACTGCATAATGTGCTACACCGGGAATGGTCTTGATTTTCTCTTCCAATTTCTTCAAGGCTCTCTCATTCTCATGGAGAGACGTGCCCGGTTTCGTCGTGAGGTTGATGTAGAGCATACCCATATCCTCATCGGGGACAATGCCCGTTGGCGTTCTCTTGATCAAAACGAACAAAAGAACACTGGCAGCGGCAATGATGGCAAACGCCCAATACTTATGACGGACAAAGCGCAAGACTCCCTGCGCATACTTTCGGCTCATCACCTCGAATACCGCATTGAAAGCCCTACGGAAACGTGCCGCAAAGTTGTTCTTCTGTTGTCCGTCCTCGTCCATATAAGGGCGCAGCAACAACGCACAGAGTGCTGGAGAGAGTGTGAAGGCATTGACGGCGGAAATGCCGACGGCAACAGCCATCGTCAGACCAAACTGCCGATAGAAAGTGCCCGACGTTCCGCCTATCAAGCTGACGGGAATAAATACCGCCATAAAGATAATGGTAGACGTAAACAGGGCCTTGCCCACGTTGCCCATTGCATCACGGGCTGCCAAATATGGCGAGCGATAGCCTTTATCGAAGTTGGCCTGTACACCCTCTACAACGATGATGGCATCGTCCACTACCGTTCCGATGGCAAGCACCAATGCAAAGAGCGTAAGGAGGTTGATGCTGAAACCTATCAATTGCATAAAGGCAAAGGTACCGATGAGCGACACAATGATACTTACCGATGGAATCAGCGTGGAGCGCAAATCCTGAAGAAAGACATAGACTACCAGAACAACGAGTAGCAAAGCCTCGAACAACGTATGCACCACCACATTCATGGATGCACTGAGAAACTGATTGGCATCGTTGATGTTCTGGAACTTCATACCCGCAGGCAACTGTGGCTCCATTTGCTTCAACTCACCCTTAATTTCCTTGATAATCTTAGAGGCGTTGCTTCCTGCCCGTTGCTGTATCATGGCAATAGCTGCCGGCTTTCCGTTGAGCGTATTGGTATAACTGTAGGTTTCGCTTCCCATTTCCACTTTTGCCACATCTTTCAGACGGAGAATCTCCCCATTGTCCAAACTGCGGATAACGATGTTGCCAAACTGTTCCGGAGTGGATAAACGACCACGATACTTCATCGTATAAGTATAGGTGTTGTCGTGATTCTCGCCGAAAGCCCCGGTGGCAGCCTCAATGTTCTGTGCCGCCAACGCGTTGTTGATGTCGGCAGGAATGAGTTTGTACTGCGCCATCTTTCCTGGATCGAGCCACAGTCGCATGTTGTAGTTGGAGCCATAGAGCATCACTTTGCCTACGCCAGAAATGCGTTTCAGACGTGGCACTACGTTGATGTTCATATAGTTGTTGAGGAAGTTCTCATCCCATTGCCCGCCCTCGCTGTACAGACTGACGGTCATCAGTTCGGAGTTCTGTTGCTTCTCGGTCATCACGCCCTGTTTCGTCACTTCGGCAGGCATATTGGCAAGAGCCGATTGCACACGATTTTGTACATTGACGGCAGCCATGTCGGCATTGATGCCATTTTTGAAGAACACTGTAATGCTCGCTTCGCCCGTATTGCTGGCTGAGGAGGTCATATAAGTCATGCCTTCCACACCGTTGATGGCTTCTTCGAGCGGTGTAATCACGCTCTTGATGACGGTCTCGGCATTGGCTCCGGGATAAGTGGTCATCACGTTCACCGTAGGGGGCGCCATGTCGGGATATTGCTCCACGGGAAGGGAGAAGAGCGATACGACGCCCATCAGCACAATGAGCACGGAGATGACCGCCGAGAAAATGGGACGCTGAATAAATATCTTGAGATTCATATTGCAATCTTGTATTCTTTAATGTTTCTTGATTCTATCCCCTGCTTTCAAGCCTTCCGTTACGATATAGGTCTTGCCGTCATTGATAGGATAGACTTTAATCTGCGTCATTTTGGACTGTCCGTTCACCATCCGGTAGACAATCATCTTGTCCTGCAATTCGCTGACGGCTGTTTGCGGAATGACGATAGCACGTTCTATCTTAATGGGCAGAAGTACATTACCTGTGGCACCGCTGATGAGCAGCCTGTTTTCATTAGCAAAAGCCGCACGCACACTCACACTTCCGGTCTGTGGGTCAAGAATACCGCTGATAGTAGCAACCTTTCCTCGATGTTCGTACACATGGCTATTGCTCATCTCCCATTGTACCTCTGGCATGTTCTTCAAGGCTTTGTCCTTGCTGCCGTATTGGTAGAACAAGGAGGTGAGTTGCTGTTCGTTGAGCGAGAAATAAGCTATCATTCGTGCGTTGTCCGATACGTATGTGAGTGGTTGTGTCATGGTGGGCGAAACAAGCGACCCAATCTTATAAGGCAAAGTCCCGATCACACCGTCCGACGGGCTGCGCACGACGGTATAAGACAGGTTGTTGGCAGCGTTGTTGCGCTCGGCCTTGGCTTGCGCCAACTCCGCCTGTGCTGTTTTCAAGGCATAAGAGGCCTGTGCCACGGTGAAGTTCGATACCACATTTTGTTGCTTGAGTTGTTGCTTGCTCTCCAATCTCAGACGAGCATCGCCTACCTTTGCCCGTGCTGCCTGAACATTGGCCTGTGCCGTGGCCAGTGATGCGCGATAGCCCACTTGGTCGATGACGAAAAGTGGTTGTCCCTGTTGTACACGCTGTCCCTCTTCGACACAAACCTTCACTATCTTTCCTTCTATCTGCGGATAGATGGCGATATCTTGCTCTCCACGCAATATGGCAGGATATTTCAGAGTGAGTGTGGCAGGTTGCGCCTTAACAATAATGGTTGCTGTTTTCTGTTCAGAGGTTGTGGCTTCCGAGGTTTTCCCTTGTTGGCAGGCTGACAGCATCAGGACTGCTGCCACGCCCACATAGTATCTAACTTTCATTTCTTCCGCTTTTAATTGTTACAACATATTTTCGGGCAGCAAAGTTACGCCTATTCCCATCAATGGCGAAAGGCTAAATGGCTGAAACGGAAAAAATGCCGCTCGAAGCGGAGAATACCGCTTCAAGCCTTGATTTATACGTTTCGGACATTCTGTTGCTCCTTGTATGCAGGTTTTTGACTATCTTTGCAATCAAAAAAACAAGCATCGATGAAAAGAAAGGGGTTACAACTTTTGCTCTATGCCTCGCTATGGCTGACAGCCCTTGCGGTTTCGTTCACCTTTTGGGGCGTGCTGGACTATGGCGACACGGCAGATTTCAAGACCGCCTACTCACTGTCCGACTTTCTGAGTGACGGGGCGGTCATGGCGGCTTTCCTCTGCGTGTCCTTGCTGTTCAACCATCTGTTCATCCGCCTTTTCCAGCCCTTGCACCATTACCGTTCCAAGTTGTTTCTCTACGCTGTCATGCTGCTTGCCACAAATACCCTTGCAGCCATTCTGCTGACCAAGGGAATGGTGCTGATATGGGGCGAACTGCCTCGGCAAGAGTACATCAAGACGGTTTATCTCTTTTCGCTGGTGGCCACATTCATATCGGGCATTCACGCCAGCATTTACTTTCAAGAGAAGTATAAGAAGGCAACAGAAGAACAACACCGGTTGGAAATAGAGAATATCCGACAAAGGGAAATCAACCTGCAAAACTCGCTGATGGCACTCAAAACACAGGTTGACCCGCATTTCCTGTTCAACAACTTCAGCATTCTCGCCGACCTCATCGACGAAAGCCGCGATGAGGCACGTGCGTTTCTCGACAATCTTTCGCGGGTCTATCGCTACAAACTGGTCAATATGAATGCCCACTTGGTCAGCCTTGAAAGCGAACTGCGTATGCTCCGTTCATACGTCCGCTTGGTCGAGACCCGCTTTGGGACAGCCATCCACGTGGCGTTTCCCTCGCAAGACGAAATTGCCTCCGTGCAGACACTCGGTGTGCCGCCATTGGTCGTTCAGCTATTGGTGGAAAACGCCATCAAGCACAATGCCCACAGCACGGCTCGCCCGCTTAGGGTCAATATCCGTATTGAAGGGCAGCAGGTAGTGGTGAGCAATCCCATACAGCCCCTCTCCTCGGCGGTGGAATCGACCGGGATAGGACTTTCCAATCTGCGAGAACGCTACCGCTTGCTTTCCGATGCACAGCCCACCGTCTGCAACGACGGACATCATTTCACGGTTACACTGCCACTCATAAAAATTTAGTGACGATGAAAATGCTGATTATAGAAGACGAATTCCGCAATTACAACCGCCTGCGACGCATGCTCACGGCCTATGACCCCACGATGACCATAGAGGGACCGCTGGAGTCGGTAGCCGAAGCACGCCAATGGCTTGCAGCCCATCAAGGGCCGGCGGCTCCCGACCTCGTATTTGCTGACATACGTCTGAGCGATGGCATCAGTTTCGATGCACTCGACACGTTGGACGATGCCACAAGTCTGGTATTTACCACGCTTACGATGAGTATGCCCTCAAAGCCTTTCAATACAACGGGTTGGCATATCTGATGAAGCCCATTGAAGAAGAAGAATTACATCAAACACTTGACCGTATTCTGAAACTTCGTGGGAACAGCCATCAGGATAAACCCTCCGATATGCAGGGGGTAAAGGAACTTGTCGGACAGATGCGTGCCGGCAATTATCAGTATCGTGAGCGTTTCCTCATTCCCTACAAAGATGGCTTCGAGATAGTCAATGTGAACGATGTGAGTTTTATCTGCACCGAACATAAGGACACACGGGTGTATCTGCGTTCAGGAAAGTTCTACAGCCTTTCCATGTCGCTCGACGAATTGGAACGGCAACTGAATCCCCGTCGCTTCTTCCGAGCAAACCGGCAATATATCGTTCATATTGACAGTGTTGATGGAGTAAAGATTTACTTTGCAGGGAAGCTCCGTATTCTTCTTCGGGGCTACGAGAATATTGATGTGATGTGTAGTCGTGAGCGAGCTCCACTACTGAAAGAGTGGCTCAATAAATAACATTCAAGATGAACATACAGTTAAGGCAAATAGAAGGAAATCAGTTGTATGGTTTCAAATTGGAGATGCAGGAAGCATTCCAGAAAGGTTTTGAGGACAATTACGGCACAGATTCAAGAAAGGTACTCCCTGAGAGGGATATAGACCGTTCTCTCCAAGCAGCAGGTACTGTAGCTTATGAGGCAATTGTAGATGGAGTACGTGTAGGGGGAACCATCATTAACATAAGCGAGGATAAACGTCGCAATCATCTTGACTTTCTCTATGTCAAAGTGGGAAACCAAAATAAGGGTGTAGGAACAGCCATTTGGCAGCAGTTGGAGAGGCTCTATCCCGACACCAGCATGTGGGAAACTTGTACGCCTTATTTCGACCAGCGCAACATACACTTCTA
>NZ_BAJY01000007.1 GCF_000613945.1 Prevotella falsenii DSM 22864 = JCM 15124 | reverse complement strand
AAAAAATGGTTATAGGCTGTGCAAGAAGCCTGACGCCGACTGCAGGGGCAGCAGCGAGGGGCGTCTTACACAGTATTTATATTGGTTGTTTGCGCTTGGCAGGGGGAACGGCAATGGTTGCGCGGTCAGCCCAACCCTACTTCACCACCACCTTGTGTGTGATGCCGGCGATGCGCACAAGGTAGATGCCCTTCGGCAGGGCTACGTGCTGTCCGACTTGAAGGGTGCGGTCGAGCACGACGGTGCCGTCTGTACGCACCACGCTGACGCGGGTGTCGCGGTCGAGAACATAAAATCCTCCGTCGGCAATGCGCAGTCGGGCAATGGCAGCGGTGGCGGCAGGCGTACTGCCGATGGCGGTTGCACCCACCTTTTCCAAGCGTATGTTGTCGAGATAGAGGTTCATACCTTTCTCCACATCGGTGGTGTTGGCATGGAAACCGATGTAGATGGCAGCCGATTTGTCGGCAGTGAACTCGACGGAACGTGTGTCGAAGTTGTCGCTTTCCACTTCGGTGTCTGCCACCAACTGCCGGGTCATGGCTGCTGCTTCGGGTGCAAAGCCGTATTTCACCTCATATTTTTCGGTGCCTACAGTGCGCACGTCGTAAGTCAGCTTGTATATCATGTCCTTTTCTACAGCAATAAAGGGCGTGAAAAGCCAGTCGTTTTTGGGTGCCGTCGAACTGTATATCTTCATGAATTTATATTCGTAGTCCCAGTCCCAGTAGGCATTTCCTTCGCCGATGTGCTCGGTGGTGAAGAGCAACACCTCGTCGTTGGTATCGAAACCGGTTGTGTAAGGCACTTCAAAAGGCTTGCCTATCATTATCTTGTTCGATGCCGTAGGCACTCCTTTGTGGTCTTCGTCGATGTAGGGAGTTACGTCGAAGAAGCATTTTTCGGCTTTCTCTTGCGCCACGGTGTAGGTGTATGGCGAGGTGGCAGCGTTGTCTACCATTTCGCCTGCGGGCATTTTGCGCACTTGGTATTTCACTTCCGCCGGGTCTACATACCCGTTGTGCATGCCTTCGGTGGCAGCGTCCCATGTCAGGGTGAGCTTTTCGGCGTCGTCGCCCTGCACAAGCCGCACGTTCTGCACCTGCTTCGGCGTGTCGTGCCCTACGTATATGTTCTTTATTTCGGCTTTGTCGCCATCGCCTTCCGCATTGTTCAAGACGACGGCAAAATCGTGCAGACCTTGCGTAGTGGTAACTTCGGCGGTGGTTGCCTTGCCCGCTTGCGTACTGCCGTGAGTGTTTTCCTTGCCGTCTACGAAGATTTTGTAGGCAAGTTCGCCTGCGAGCGTCTGTCCGCCGTGTGTCTTTTCGGGCGCGGTAAAGGCGATATTGCCTTTCAGTTCGCCCTTTTCAAATTTCGCTGCAAGGTCTGTCGCGGCTGCCGGAGCACCTTCTGCCGCCACTTTATCGCCCACATAGAGCCAGCCAAATTCCTCTTCGTGCTTAAATTCGCGAAGCATGGTGTGGGTTTTCGCCTTTAAATCTATCTTGTAAATGCCCGGTGTGCCGCCCCAATCGTCGAGCGTGGCTGCCCAGTACATGGTGTTGTTGTCGTCCGGTGCGAATGCCGCCGACTGCTGGTAGAGGGGGTTCATGCCCGTCGAAAGTATTTCGGTGAAGGCGGCATCGGCGGTTGAGAGTTCTCCCACATAGCCTGCCGAGTTGATGCCGTAAAGTTTTCCTTCGCCGTTGAAAGCCATTGCGAGGAAGTTGCTGCCCAGTTTGCCCACCTCCTTGCGCTCGTGCTTGTCCAAATCGAGCGTGCAGAGCTTGTAAGTATAGCCGTCTTTGTAAACCGAATAAACCTTGTCGGTCTTTTCGTCGTAGGCAATGGGACAACTGATAGATACCATATCGGCAGGCACCTTATGCCGTGTGATGAGCGTAAAGTCGTCGGCGTTGTATATGTACATATACTTTTCTGCCCCATAACCCGTGTCGTCGTTCACAAAGAAGTAGTAGCGATTTTTCACTTTTACGATGCCGTAGTAGGGCAAGTAGGCAATTTTCTGCACCACCGTCATGGGCGAGGCAGCCGCCGTCGTAAATTTATAGATACCGTTGTTTTCGTCTGCTCCCACAAGATGTCCGTACAGGTTGTACTCTGCATCAGCCGTCTGTGCCTCTGCGGGCATTGCTGCAAAGAACGCGATGGCAGCAACGAGCGTTATAAAAGGTTTTTTCATCGTATAAATATTTAAATTTGGATTTATCAGATTGCTTTTTCCGCTTTTAAATTGCCGGTAATAGCTCTGCCTTGCCCTATGTTATATATAAATAAGCCCTATGTTATATATAAATAAGGTATAAGCCGATATATGCTTTTTCAACTTGTCTGTCTTCTCGGTAAAGGCTGCCGGCATTTGCAAAAGTATAAATATTATTTCAACCATGCAAACAAAAAGCTAAAAAATATTGATATTTTTATACATTCTGTAAGGTTTGCAAACAGTCCTTACGCACTATGAAAGCATTTAAAGGGTGCAACGGCAACAGTTTGTTAAAGCCGCAGCAACTAAACCGAACCGCTCTGTGCATAAAACCGAAACTATTCGGAGACTTTCAAATTCGGGTTGTGCAAAATGGTCGGAAAAATACTTCAAAAACCTGCAATTTGTGTAAACATTTTTCGCAAGCGTAGCTATCGTGTAACCATCTGTCCGTCAGCGTGTTGCAAAACCTATTGTTTCGCGTTCTTAAACCGTAGGTTTTGCACGGTTAAACCGTAGGTTTTGCGTTGTAAAACCTACGGTTTCGCAACGCCAAATCGAAATTATCATTTTTCTTCAGAATAATGTTTACAAAATAAGAGAAAAAGTTCAGCATCGGGAAATAACAAAAAGTAAATCGGCAAATAACGAAAAGCAAATCGAGAAGAAACAAAAAGCAAACCGAGAAGAAACAAAAAGCAAATCGACAAATAACAAAAAGTAAATAATATAGCCGTATGTCTTCATTTTGTTACGTATATCTTCCGAAATACTAAAATACTGCGAATGCTCTGCTTCAAATTCTTTAACCCCAATCGGGCATTAGGACGCATTTGCTTATATTTGTTAGTACCGTTATGCTTCCTTACCGCTTTCGTCCGCTTGCCGGCATCTGCGCAGCCATTCCATCTCGACGTAGCCCGCTACGCCTTCGATGAAATGCCGGCACATCTGCTCAACAATCGAACAAAAGCAATTAAGGACGCTAATGCCCGATTTGGGTTAAAATATCAAAAAAAACATATTTTGTAAAATGGAATTTTGTTGAATAAATAACCTTTTTGTATCTTTGCGGTTGTAGAACAAGAGAGGAATTTTTTCACAAAAAGAAAAAAGGAAAAAATGAAAAACGACACGAAAAGAATTGCAGACTTTTCCCAATTGGTGGAAAACCTGAACGAAACAGGCAACAAAAAGAATGTTGCCGTAGTGTGGGCGGAAGACAGCCACACCCTCGAAGCTGTAGAAATGGCACATAAAGCCGGGTTTGCAAACCCCATTCTGGTGTGCTCGCAGCAGACAGCCGAAAAGTATAACGGCAAGTATGAAATACTTTTGGCAGACAGCCCGCAGGACGCTTCCGAAAAGGCAGTGGCACTTGTGCGGGAAGGACGTGCCGATGCGCTCATGAAAGGCTTTGTGAATACCGACGTGTTGCTGCGTGCCATTCTCGACAAAGAAAAGGGAATATTGCCCAAAGGCAGCGTGCTGACACACATCACGCAGCCAAACTGCCCACCTATCCGAAACTTTTGTTCTTTACCGACCCTGCCGTTATCCCCCACCCCACGCAGGAACAGCGCACGGCACAGATACGCTACATTGCCGATTTCTGCCATGCGTTCCACATCGAGCAGCCTAAAATATCGCTCATTCACTGCTCTGAAAAGCCCGACGGAAAGCACTTCCCTTACACTGAAGGCTATTTGGAACTGAAAAAGATGGCTGCCGACGGTGCTTTCGGCAACTGCATCGTAGACGGACCGCTCGATTTGAAGACGTCGTGCTCGGCAGAAGCATTGGCAGACAAGAAGATTGACTCGCCCATAGGGGGCGAAGCCGACGCCGTAATCTTCCCCGACATCGAGGCAGGCAACGTGTTCTACAAAGCCATTACTCTGTTTGCAGCAGCCGAAACAGCAGCCGTGTTGCAGGGCACGCAGGTTCCTGTGGTGCTGGCAAGCCGCGGCGACACCGTAACATCGAAGTTTTACAGTATGGCACTCGCCACCATCATCTCTAAACCAAACAAATAATACTATATGGCATACAAGATTTTAGCGATTAACCCGGGGTCTACTTCTACCAAAATATCAGTAGCCCACGACCTTGAACCGCTTTTCGTAGAAGATGTTAAGCACGCGCGTTGCGACCTTGAACACTTTCATACCATATTCGACCAATACGAGTTCCGCAAGCAACACATATTGCAGGAACTTGAACGGCGCAACATTCCGCTCGACTTCGATGCTGTCGTAGGGCGCGGCGGATTGGCAAAACCCGTGGAAAGCGGTGTGTACAGAGTTAGCCCGGAGATGATTGAAGACCAGCGAACAGCTCCTCACCAACACCCGTGCGACCTCGGTTGCAAGCTGGCATACGAGATTGCAGAGATGATACCCGGCTGTCAGAGCTTCATTGCCGACCCCGGCGTGGTGGACGAAATGGCACCCGAAGCACACATTACAGGACTGCCCGAAGTGCCGCGCATCTGCATTTGGCACGCACTGAACCAGAAAGCAGTGGGTCGCCGCTATGCACGCGAACACAATACATCGTACGACAAACTGAACCTTATTATTGCTCACCTCGGTGGCGGCATCTCTTTTGCAGCCCATCAGCAAGGGCGCGCCATCGATGCCAACAACGCTTTGTCGGGCGACGGACCGTTCTCGCCGGAGCGTACAGGCACGTTGCCGATGCTGGAAATCGTTCGTCTGTGCTACCACAGCGGTCTCAGCGAGGAGGAAATGATAAAGAAAATATGCTCGCAAGGCGGTTTGCTCGCACATTTGGGCACCAACGACTTCCGCGAAATTAGGAAACGCATCGATGCGGGCGACGACCACGCACAGCTCATCATATCTGCCATGATATGGAATGTGGCGAAGGCAATTGCTGCCGAAGGTGCTGTGCTCTGCGGAAAGATAGACGCCATAATCCTCACAGGAGGTATGTGTTACAGCGAATACCTTGTCGGCGAACTGAAAAAGCGCATCAGCTACCTCGCCCCCGTGGTGGTTTATCCCGGACAGGACGAAATGCTCGCCCTCACAGAGAACGCCTTGGCGGCATTGGAAGGTAAGCAGGAAATAAAGGTTTACTAAACCGTTGGAACGTAAACCATAACGTTCGCAACCCCCAACGCATAGCCTCGCCGGTGGCAGAAGATAGCTTCACCGGTGGTAGAAAATAGCTTTGTCGGTGGCAGAAGATAGTCTTGTCGGTGGCAGAAATGCGATAAACCGCCGCAAGAAAAGCGTGAATATTTTTCGCAAGCGCAACTATCGCATAACTTTCCCGCTATCAGCGCATTGAGAAAACTATTGTTTTGTATTTCAAAAGCGGCTGTTTTGCACGGTAAAACCGTAGGTTTTACATCGCAAAGCAGCCGCTTTCGCAGTGTTGAAACGCAGTTGCCGTCTTTTAACGGAATTATCTTTACAAGGTGAAACCGAAAAGCCCTCACCGGTTCATCAGCCGACTTGCTTTAAAAACACCTGCGAAACAGTCTTCCGAACCTGCTTTCGCATGCTGCAACCCACCTTCCCACACATTTATATTTTGAGTGCATAAGTCTGCCGAACATTCCTTCGCATGCTGTAACCCACGTTCCCACACGCTTATATTTTGAGTGTATGAATAACCGATTAAGCTTAAAAAGCCCCGACCAAACTTGCATTCGGTCGGGGCTTTCCCTTTTGTTTATGGCATCTCGCAGATGCCTTATGCGTTTATGTTTACTTTACCAAAACCTTGGCAGTTGAGCCGTCGGACATCTTAACGATGTTAAGACCGCGCTGCGGAGTACTGATTCTGCGACCGTCTACGGTGTAACGTGCCACTTCCTGCAGTTCGCCGGTGTTCTCAGATATACCTCCAATGCCTGCCGGGTCGGTATTCTCTACGAGCAGCCATACATACAAAGGGCCGAAATCGCCCGTAGCATCAGTCCAATCGGTTACAGAAACCGAGGTGCGAACAAAGAGGCTATTAGCTTGCATATTACCGTCAGATATAACGAGAGGGAACTTTGTTACGGCTAAAGCGTTGGTAATGGTGAGAGAATAACCTACATAGACACCTTCAGCACCTACAGTGTATGGTGTGGTGAGTGCGATGTCGTTGGCAAGTCCTGTTTTTTCCTCGCCCTCGTCGCCCGCATTCAGAGACGATATATCAACATTCTGAACATAGTCTGCCTTGCTGCCGTCTGCAGGCAGGCTCTTTGAAATCCATATCTTGAGGTCTTTTGTGTTCACTTTATCGCGGAGATAGAGGCGAATTGCCTTGATGGTCTTTCCCACAACAGCACTATTGCCGGGGGCAACGAAGAAAGCAGCATCGTAAGTTTCGGCTCTTTGTGTGCCGAGTGCAGTACGCTTGTCGGTTTCCTTACCATATCCCCACCAAGCCTGATTGGCAGCAGGTCTATCTTCTTGGGCAGCTGCGCCTTATATGAAGTGAACGACTGTGCATTTCCTGCTGTACTTAGGACTTGCTTAAATTCTCTCGTTTGCGCATGGGCTGACATGCCCAGTACAACTGCAACGGTTAAAAATAAAAGTTTTTTCATAACTATGAATTTTAAGTTAATGCGCCGTATTGAATTATTACGGCACTAATGAATACATTTTTGTCTTTCTTTTAATACAACAAAACAATATTTTAATAGTTTATTTGTCATTTCTTTACTCCTTTCTTTAAACAGTACCATGTGTTATTTGCAAAGATACAGAATTATTTTGATAAAACCATCGTTTCGTTAGAAATATTTATCAAAAAATTAAAAAAACCGTTCTTATCGTTGCCAAATAGGGAAAAAGCACGGCAACAACTTATGGTTTTCGGCACATTTGCGGTTTTGAAAAGAAGATAAACATAAAAGGCTGTATATATAAATAAGGTGGTTACGGCTTAATATGCCTATCACCGGAAAGCAACCAAAGCCTCTTCGGGATTAATATGCTTATCACCGGAAAGCAGGCGAAGCCTCTTCTGACTTAAATTCCTATATCGACTCCATGTTGTTTATAAAGCGAAAAGAAGCCAAGAAATACGTAAACGAAACCAAGAAAAAGCATAAAAAAAGCCCATAAAACCGTAAACATTTTTCGCAAGCGTAGCTATCGTATAACCATCTGACTGCCAGCGCATTGCAAAACCTATTGTTTCGCGTTCCAAAACCGTAGGTTTTGCACGGTTAAACCGTAGGTTTTGCATCGTTAAACCTACGGTTTCGCAACGCCAAATCGCAATTGCCGTTTTTTAACAGAATTATCTTTACAGAATAAAGCCTTACGAATCAGCGGCAGCCAGCCACGCTTCCTTTCTCCATTTGCTCGGTGCCTGTCCCTCCGACTTGGTAAACGACGATGTGAAATGCGACAACGACTGATACCCGGCACGCTGTGCAACCTTGCCCACAGAAAGGTTCGGCTCTTTCAGAAGCAGGTTCTTGGCATACGAGAGGCGCAGGCTGCCTATCCATTCGCGGAACGACATGTGGAAATGCCCGTTGATGTAAGTAGACAGATAGGTGCGGTTGGTGTACAGTTCGTGCGCCAAATCGGCGAGCGTAAGCCCATTCTGCGTAAAGCCGTTGCGCTGAATCCACCGCTCCAGTCCTTCCGCTATTCGCTCGTTGCTATACGCCTGCGTCAGCGTTTCGAGCTTTTTGTCTTCCTGTTCGTCTTCGGCGGGCTCGTCGGCAGACGGAGGAAAGAAGTCCGTTTCGGCAAAATCTTCCCGTTCCTCATCGTTTTCTATCGCCACATCCACCTTCTCGTAGAACAGCACATAATGCTTATAAGAAACATAAAGATAGATGAAAAAAGGTATGGCAGACAGGAGCCACAGCACCACATAGCGGTCGGGAATGAACGTAAGAAACCCTTGACTGATGCCGTAGCCCACTGCCCAATAAGTAAAGACGGACATCCAGCGGATATACACCGCAATTTCGTCAGAGTAATAGTCGTCGAGCGTGCGCACGGCATGGCGGTAGGCACGCAGCAGTATCGTACCCAACCACGAGCAATAGGCCATAAAGGCGGCTGCCATACCGATGAGCAGCCAAGTGCGTGGCTGTCCTTTGGGCAGCAAAAGAAAAAGTGTTGTGGCAACAGCAACGTAGACAAACCAGCCGGCAATGTGCCAAATGAAGCGTCGTTGCGTTACGAAGTTCTTCACAAGGAGCATCACCAGAGCCGAGCCGAAGAACCAAGCAGCCAGCGAATAGGTACAAAGATTAATGAAAATAGCAAACGTTGAATCGGTAAAACGCGGACTGAAGGTGAGGTGTATCAAGTAGTTGGCAGAAAGCAACAGCAGGGCGCAGCCATAATGGTGCGCGAACGGCGATACTTTTTAAAAATGTCGCGGTCGGGCAATCTGCCTACAATGAAGCTCACGCCGAAGAAAAGCAAGAGCGAAAGCGACATGCACAAGGTATAACTATATTCAATAGGTAGCATAAACAGGTAGTTTGTATATTGTGTGTAAAGTTACCAAATAAGTAAGAAAGTAACAAGAAATAGCGCAAAAAAAACGATGACGGCTGCAAAAAGTATGGGCAGAGCAACGTTCTACCTGCGCATTTAACCCCAATTCGCTGATGAATAGGTTATCTTCGTTGTTGTAAGCGAAGCGTGCATCGAACTCACGTGAAGTAAAAAAAGGTCGGAATGGCATTGTTCCGACCTTTATTATATGGGGTTCAAGCATGGGTTACGGTTTATTTCAGCTTTACTGTCTGCGTGCCTGCTTTCACTATAACGGGGTATGCCGTGCTTACCGGCAGAACGGTTTCGGCGTTTCGGCTGACGGTTTCGGCTATCAGTTGTCCGTTAAGCGCATAGACTTGCACGAGAGTACCGGTCGGTATGCCACTGACGTGCACCGCGTCAGCTGTACGGCGTAGGCTCAATACATCTGAACGAGTGGTTGAAATATCGGTTGCTGCAGCCGACATTTCCTTGAATTTCTTGAACTTCTTCCATATCGGAGCATTCTTATAGGCAGCCAGTTTGCCCGCAGGAACGTGGATTGTAGGCTTGTCGTAGTCGGTGAAACTGTATTCGTGGGCTGTGGGAGGAGTTGCAGAGAAGCAGTAAATATCTGTGAGTTGCCGGCAAAGTTCAAAGCAGTTGCGCTCTATGTTCTTTATGGAAGCCGGCAGATAAATATGTTTGAGTGCTGTGTTGTGAAAGGTTGCAACTGCCAACTTTTCCAAATTGTCGGGAAGATGAACCGAGTCAAGACTAAAACAGTTGTAGAATGACGACGGTCCGAGGTCGGTTACCGAGTTCGGAATATAGATTTGCTTGATGCCCGTATTGGAGAATTGCATGCTGCCAATGGTTTTCAAACCCTTTGGCAACGACACTTTGGTGAGCGATTTGCAGCCTGCAAAAAGTCCGTCTCTTAGCTCCCTGTAACCTTCGGGAATAGTTACGCTCCTGATATTCGTCAATGCGAAGGCACCGTTTCCTATGACTGCGAAACGTGCCGGAAGC
Organism: Prevotella falsenii DSM 22864 = JCM 15124; assembly: GCF_000613945.1. GTDB lineage: Bacteria > Bacteroidota > Bacteroidia > Bacteroidales > Bacteroidaceae > Prevotella > Prevotella falsenii. The sequence continues at coordinate 98,583 of NZ_BAJY01000007.1, read as the reverse complement.
ACAAGGTCGCCCTCTAACTTTGACTCATTGAAGCACCGGGCCAGATAGCGGTAATGCTTTGAGGCAGAAAGTTGATGTTTCTGATGCCGCTTTTCTCGAAAGCAGCGTCGGGAATGTGGTCTAAAGTACCCGTAATATGCGGACTGACAAGCCTTTCGCAGCCGTTAAAAATGTGGGCACCAATGGTTTGCGCGTTTATGGTTACGTTCTCCAAAGCACTGCAACCGGCAAATACACTCTTATCGTAAATAACGTCTTTGCCTAAACTTACAAAGGTTTTAAGGTTCGGACAATTCATGAAGGCTGTGCCTTCAACATTGCGATAAGAGGCCGGAAGGGTGATGGATTGTATTTCAGAGTTACCTCTGAACGTACGTTCTCCTATCCTTTCTACCGGGTAAGCCTTGGCTTTTCCGAAGGGTTTAAGGTCGGCAGTCTTCGTTTGGCTGTCGTAATAAACCTTGTCGGGCAGCGTCATTGTGGCTTGGGCGCGGTGGCAAAACCACAGAGAGAACGCGGTTTTGTCGCGATTGAAACGAAACAGAAATACATCTGCGCTTACGGTTTCGTCGTCTCCGCTGTTCGTTGCGCCCGCACCGACAGAGAAAACTGCCGAAAACAATAAGGCAAGCGTTACACTGAGTAAGTTTTTCTTCATAATTTCAATATTAGTTTAAGTTCTACATTAATTTGCTTTGCTGATGTTTCCAATAAACGAAAGCAAAATTACGGAATTTATTTTGTAAAGAAAATAAATCACAACAGTTTTTTTACAAGGTGGCGAAGTTTATTTTAATTCAGTGCTGCAAAGGCATTGGTATGGGTGGTTAGTGGGAACATAGCATCTCCATCTTGTGTTTCTTTCCAATCGTTTGCTTTATTTGCGTTTGTAATGGATAAAACTTAAATATTCCGTAAATTCATCTTTTATAAAAGATAAAATTAGTATATTTGCAGTGTTTGTAGATTATAGAAGATATGAAAGAGATAGTTAGGCAAAGTTATTTGGACAAAATAGAGAAGTATCTTGGCAAAGATACCATCATTATTTTGACGGGGCAGCGTCGTGTTGGCAAGAGTTCCATTCTGCGTCTGTTTAAAAGCAAGGTGGAAATATCGGACAATGCCAACATCATTTATATTGATAAGGAGAAGAAAGAGTTTGACGACATCAAGACATACAAGGAACTGAATGCCTATGTTGATGAACATCTTGATGCGGAAAAGACGAACTATATCCTTGTAGACGAGGTACAAGATGTCGATGAATTTGAAAGAAGCGTGCGCAGTTATTACGAGGAACCGAATATAGAAATAGTCATTACGGGTTCCAACTCAAAGATTCTGAGTGGCGATTTAAGTACGCTCATAGGCGGACGCTATAAGGAAATCTACGTTCAGGCACTAAGTTACACGGAGTTTATGCAGTTCCACCAATTGCCCGATACGGACGATACACTGGCAAAGTATATTCAGTTGGGAGGATTACCCGGACTTTTGAAGATGGGACTCGATGAAGAAGATGCCCGAGAGTATCAGACGGACGTGTATCATACGGTGCTGTTGAAAGACGTAATTATGCGTAACCAAATCCGCAATGTGCCGTTTCTCGAAAATCTTGTGCGTTTCTTGGCAGACAATACCGGTAAGATAATATCAGCCAACAGCATTGCAAAATATATGAAATCGCAGGACGAGAAAATAACTTCTACCGTTATTATCAATTATCTGAAGTTTCTTTGCGATGCCTATATCATTCATAAGGTGAACCGATACGACATTCACGGGAAACGATTGTTTGAGAGTAACGACAAATTCTACTTTGAAGATAACGGCATTCGTAACGCGCTTGGCGGCGAATCGAGAGAGGGCGATATAGAAAAGGTGATAGAAAACATTGTTTATAACCATTTGGTGCGATTAGGATACGAGGTAACTGTGGGACAGTTGCAGGCCGGTGAAATCGATTTTGTATGCAACAAGCCGGGCGGTTACAGAGTGTACGTGCAAGTCTCGTATATTATTGCCGATGCAACAACCCGCGAACGTGAGTTCGGTAATCTTCATTCGATTAAGGACAACTACCCCAAGTATGTAATTTCGATGACACCATTGGTAAGCAAGACAGACGATAACGGTGTAACCCACCTTCATTTGAGAAAGTTCCTCACGGCAGGATTATAGTTGCCGTCATGGGGCTTTGTCCGGAAACGATAATGCAGGAGTAAGGTTATCGTTGCGTAAATACTTTTCGTAAGCACAGCTATCGATTAACGCTCTGCTCATCAGTGCATTGCAATAGCTATTGTTTCGTATTCCGAAAGCGTATCGGGCTACGTCGAGATGTAATGGCTGCGCAGATGCCGGCAAGCGGACGAAACCGGTAAGGAAGCATGACGGTAATAACAAAGATAAGCAAATGCGTCCTAACGACCGATTGGGGTTTAACTTATTTTAATATCGTAAAGGCACAAATGTTACTCTGTTCGTTCGCCGATAGGTGCTATCTTTGTCGTGCGAATATTAAAAACGACTTACAGATGGAGCACAAAATGAAGGCAAATCTGCCAAAAATAGAACAGGAAAAGTTAGATAAAATCCTTGAAATAGAGGAGCTGTACGAAACCGGAAAGATAACGCTCGAAGAGGCACGGAAAACCTTTGGCGAGCAGGTGGGCAAGATAAAGCCTTTCCACATTGCGCTGATAGAACAGACAATGGTGGAGGAAGACGACCACGAATGTATTCGGGTGAACATGACAAAGACGCTGGAACTGCTCGACGGCTTTATGGACTACTCGCGTCCGGAGCTGCCCGACGACCACCCCATTGCGCAATACTACCGCGAAAACGACGAGATGCGAAAGCTGCTGCTTGCCGTTGAAGACTTGGTTCAGTATCCTGTGATTAAAAATCAATGGCTCGAAATATACGAAAAACTCAACCAATACCCCCTCCACTTCAAGCGCAAGCAAAACCAACTCTATCCGGTGTTGGAGCAGAAAGGTTTTACGCGCCCCACGACCGTGATGTGGACGTTCGACGATTTCGTGCGCGACATCATCAGAGAGTCGGCGACTTTGCTTGCCGAAGACAAGGAAGAAGCTTTCGTTGCCAAGCAGCAGGAACTGTTGGAATATGCCCGCGACCTGATGCACAAGGAGGAAGTAATTCTCTATCCTACGTCGATGGTGCTCATAAACGATGCCGAATTTGAAGAAATGAAGGAGGGCGACCAAGAGATTGGCTTTGCTTTCTTCACCGTGGAGCACACTCCAAAAGCGGCAGCGGCTGCGCCTAAAGACACCGTCGGTGCAGGATTTGCACAGGATTTGCAGGCACTTTTGGCGAAATACGGGTATGGTGCAGCCCCTCAAGACAAGCTCGACGTAACCACCGGCAAGCTCTCTTTGGAGCAAATCAACCTGATATACAAGCATCTGCCCTTCGATATTTCGTTCGTAGACGAGAACGAATTGGTTTGTTTCTACTCGGATACGGAGCACCGAATTTTCCCGAGAAGCAAGAATGTGATAGGGCGTGAGGTGATGAACTGCCACCCCAAGAAGAGCGCGCACATTGTTCGCGAAGTGATAGACAAGCTGAAAAGCGGCGAACAAGAGAAGGCGGAGTTCTGGATTAACAAGCCCGGCGTGTTCCTCTACATTGTTTATGTGGCTGTGAGAGACGAGCAGGGACGCTTCAGAGGTGTACTGGAAATTATGCAGGACTGCACGCATATCCGTGAATTGGAGGGCAGTCAGACGTTGCTGACTTGGGCAAACGAGGGCAATGCAGCCACCGACAAGGCGGCACAAGCGGCACCTACGGAGGAAGAAACGGTATCTACGGAAACAGAAACGGCAGCCGATACCGACTCGGAGGACAGCGCAGAGCCGATTACAACCATAACGCCGGACACCAAACTTAAAACGCTTTTAAAGCAATATCCCTTCCTGAAAAAGCGTTTACCCGAGATTGCGTCAGCCTTCCGCATGCTTCAGTCGCCCTTGGGCAAGCTCATTGTGTCGCGCGCCGATGTGAAGATGATGAGCGAAAAAAGCGGTGTGCCGCTCGAACGCCTGATAGAAGCATCGCTGCCATTATTAAAGACGAAGTGCAAAAGGAAGGTTAAACCCCAACCGTTCATTAGGACGACGGCGTAATTCTTACACCGAACTCACGTTAATGAATAATATTCCGGCGTAACTCTTACGCCGAACTCACGTTAAAAAACAAAGATGATTGAAGGTGATAGGTGGTAAACACATAAAAAAATGCTAAAGCGAGGGGCTTTAGCATTTTTGTTGGGTATAATTCGTAGTTATTGCACGATGAGATTATCGCTGTATCATAATGAGATTATCGCTGTCTCATGATAAGAAACCTACATCGGGCAACCGGTGCCTCCTATCTCACAACTACTTTCTTCCGACAAGCCGGAGCTTTGGCAGTGGAGGACGCAATTGTTGCCACTTACTTCACAACTGCTTTCTTCCGATAAGCCGGAGCTTTGGCAGTGGCGGGGGCAACCGGTGTCGCTTATTTCACAACTACCTTCTTCTTGTTCACGACGTAAACACCGCGAGGAAGAGAAGAGAGGGTTGCGGTTGTGCCTACCTTTGTGCCTGAAACCGAGTAGACAGGCTGCGGAGTTGCGGTTGCAGAGGCTTCGGCAGGAGAGATGCCGTCGGCAGGAGAAACAATTTTGAGCTTACCATTCGTGTAAGTAAAGGTGTAGTTCTGTGCCTCGCCACCGCTAACGGTTATTTCGTATTCGCCTATCGGACTGTCTTCGGTGGCAGTGGTGGTTGCCGTCGGACGAACGGTGAGCACCTGCTCGGTTTCGCCGTTTTTGAAGCCGTCGTAGTGGAGAACGAATTCCGGGTTAGGCGTGTTTACGGCACGGATAACGTCTTCGACGCTGACTGCGAGGACGTTTTTCTCGACGGTGAGCGTGCCCCCTACGAGTTCGATGGACTTGTCGGTGAGGGTGCCATAGTCGATACGGATTTCATATTTGCCTACTGCCGACTTCTCGTTTGCTTCGCAAGTGATTTCCGGTTTGCCCTCCGGGAACTCGCCACGGACGGTGTAATTGAACTTCGGATTGGGTTCGCCGTACTTGCGTGTCGCATCGTGAACAATGAGCATCGTGCCAAATTCGCGTATGTTCTTGGCGGTTATGTTTGCCCAACCCTTATAGCTTGCCTTGCTTCCTGCCGGAACGAACAGGCGGATAGCATCGGTGCGGGTATCGCGGAATGCCTCTTTGCCCAGCGTTGGGGGCTGCTTTGCAAATATCTTTATTTCGGTCAGGCTGGCGCAAGCTGCCATGCTTTCTTTGCCAAAGGCGGCAAGTGTCTTGGGCAGCACGACTTTCTTAAAGTTTTTGCAACCTGCAAAGGCATAGTTGTGCAGGGTGGTTACGCCTTCCGGAACGGTGATGTCGTCTTGCGTGAACGGAATTACGCTGATGAGTTCGGTGCGTTCTTTGTTATAGAACACGCCACCGTCGTAAACGAAATTGTCGCCGCCGTTAGTTGGTAGGTTCTCTACGGTTTCGAGCGAGCGGCAGTATGCGAATGTGCCGTCGGAGATTGTCTTGATGACAGATGGCAGAACAACTTTCTTCAGACTCTTGCAGCCGTAGAAAGAACGTTCCGGAAGGTTGTCGTCGGCAGTGGTAAGCTGTCCATCTTGCAGGTAAATGCCACCGCCGCTGACAAACCGTGCTTCTTTCAAATCGAGCATTGAGAGTTCGCCACGTGTAGATTTGCCGGCATCGTCGCAGCCTGCCATTTCGCGAATAACCTTGAGGTCAGCAGCGTTGATGTTGCCTTTCAGGGTGAGGTCGCTAATCTTCGTGCGCATGTTTGCAGGGATTTTCTCGCCCAATACGCCTGCCTGTGGGAGTTCGATGGTGCGCTTTTCGAGCTGCTTCTCAGGTCCGTAGACACCCCGAACAAACTCTTGGTGGTCTTTAAACGAGTACATGTAGTTCGGGTTCAGTAGGTCTATTCTGAAGTATCCGTTATCTTTTCCTTCCCAACCCCAGTTCACGCTCACCAAGCCACTGCTGTTATAGCCGTCCAGAACAAATGCGTGTCCGGCGTCGATGCCCGTAGAACCGGGGCTTACACCGCTATAAATGAGGGGGCGACCCTTCGCAAGTTCGGTAAAAACAAGTTCCATCCACTGTCCTGCGTTGTATTTAGAGCGCGACATGGCTTCGGCTTCGGTAAATCCGAAGAAACGTTTCAAGCCGTTCACACATTCAGGCATAACGGTGCCGCTACCTTTGTCGGGACCGCCATAGTGCATGTCGGAAGCTACACCGCAGTGGAGCATGAGCGTTGCCACAGCCTTGGCTTCGACATCGGTATAGCCTGTTTTGTAGTCGTCCTTCATGTTTGCCCAATCGTATGTCGTATTGGTGAAGTCGGCAGAGATAGCCGCACCGTTGGTGTCGCCGTAAGGATAGTATATGGTATTTTCGCCCCTGCCGTGTTCCGGATAGGCAAAGAAGTTCATCACCTGCGCCATTGCCGTTGCCACACAGCCCGTAAGCAGTCTGCCGCTCTTTGCGCTGGGCAGCAAATTGTTGTATGGTGCCTGCTGTCCCCATTTGGTTGTAATCATCGGCGACACCTCTGCAGGATAGCCTTTCAATACGGGCGACACTGTTTCCAGCGGCTTGTTGATTTTCACGGCAGTGGTGATAACTTCGTCTACAGCCTTCAGCCACCAGTTCAGACCGGGGTTGTCCGATTGCTCGAAACGAGTGTCGGACACTGCGAGCAGCTCCGGCGCAAGGTCGTCAGCCGCAATAATGGCAAAGCCGCCGTCGTTATAGCCGAATACGGTGTATGTGCCGGTGCGCTTCAGTTCGCGCAATTGGCTCGCTGCCTTTGTGCCTCCCTGCTGCGGTGCACGCAGATTGTGTTTGCTTTCAGCAACTTGCAGGTTGATTGCGCTTAGTGCCGTTCGCTTCATTTCTGCCTTTGTGCGCGGCTTCGCCCATGTAAAGGTTGGCACGAGCATCAGTAGCGCAAAGGCTGCAAATAGGTTTCGTTTGATTTCCATATATCTATGTGTTTAAAGTTATTTTGCTTTACCCCCACAACTTGTCCGTGCAAGCGGTGTCGAGCCTCAGCTTTGTGTGCTGTGGCAGGCATTGCTGCGAAGAAGGAAATGCAGCACGAAGCATCGTTGAAAGTTTTTTCATCGTACAGGCATTTTATTGTGGACTCCTCAGATTGTTCTTTCTATTTCCGGACATTGTCTGCTTTGCTGCCCCACCCTATGCTATACTAAAACAAGGTGTAAGGCATGATATGCTTTTAGATTTGGTTTTCTTGCGGGTAAATACCTACCCCACTTTGCAAAAATAGAAAGATTATTTCAACTACACAAACGAAATGGGGAAAAAGATTGATGTTCTTCAACTTTCCGTAAGTTTTCCGAACAACCACAGCATGTTACAGAAGTATTTCAAGCATACAACGAGAACACTTTGCCGAAGATGTTACGAGCAAATCCGACCTGCCTGTCAAGCAAGGCGAAATGCCCTGACGATGTTGTGTTTCCGACTGAATAAAACAGGCTGAAAAGGGGTTCAAAGACCCATAATAATTGTAAATATTTTTCTGAAGAAGTTGTTTCGTGTAACTATCTAACTACCAACACATTGCAATACCTATTGTTTCGCATTCCAAAACCTACGGTTTTGCACGGTAAAACCGTAGGTTTTGCGTTGTAAAACCTACGGTTTCGCAACGCAAAACCGATTATATCGTTTTTTAACGGAATTATTCTTACAAAATCAGAGTGTTTTTTGCTAAAAACGTCAGCTATTCTAACCATAAACCCAAATCGGTTCATTAGGACGCATTGGCTTAGATTTGTTATTACCGTTGCTGCGTTGCAGGGGTGTGATTTATCATGTTCCTTGCATCGCAAGTTAGTATTTTTTAACTCGGCACATTTGGTTATACCGCCGTTAATCGCTTTCTTTGCACAAAAGTATATTTATTGTATGGTGCTATTCTGCCCATTAAAGTATAAAACTAACGCATTTTTGCAAAAACATAATTAGACTATAAAATTTTTAAAGCAACAACCAATGAAAGAAAAAGCTTTCGTGGCACTTGCCGCGTGCTGTATCGCAACGACATCGCTTGCTCAAGACAGCTGGTTAATGAAAGTACGCATGAAGTCGGGCGAAGTAAAAGAAATCCCATGCAACGACGTTGAGGAAATAACTTTCGACAAAAAAGAAGTTTCCACCTATTATGCCGACGTGAAAGCAACCAACACTTACAACATCTACTACGGAACCGTAAAGGACAATATAGCCGCATACACAATTCATTTGTGCGACGGAAACCTATCCAAAGGCGGTCTGCCGACAGAGATTAACAAGCACGACATAAGACTGACGGTAATGGCGGCAGCATCGAAAAATGCCGACAAAGCCGCACTTCCGGCAGGAACTTACTCGTTGGTGGAGAACGTCGGCGAAGCCGGAATATACCGCAAGCAGAGCGTTTACATAGAAACCAACAAGGTGAACGATGCCGGACAGGTGGACGGATTTCTCGATTCGCTGAAGATGTGTACCCTGAATGTAGAGCAAAAAGCCGACGGCACCTACCAACTATTGGTGGAAGGAGAGCTGAGAGAACACGGAAGAATACGCTTCGCATACGACGGAAACCTCACTTTCGTGAACAAAGCGCAGGGCGAGAGCTACAACTCGATAACGGAAAACGTAGCCTTCGCCCCTAAAAGCATGAGCGGAAGGTATGTCAGAGCTACCGACAACTACTGCGACTACGCCCTTTCGTTCTTGAATTGCGAGGTAGATGGCGAAGGATTTATTGTGGGTGCGGGCGATTATATCAACCTTGTGCTCCTGACAAAATACGCCGTGCCCATGGACATAAATACCATCGTGGGAACGTACGACGTGGTGATGCCCGTTGGCGGAGCCGTTTACGAACAAGGAAAGTATATCGGCGGAATGATGTACAAGCGGAGCGGCAGGCTCTATCCGATGGGTTCGTTCTACAAAGTGTTCGACGGTGAGGGTTACGAAGCCTATGGGTTCTTCAGCGGCGGTTCGATAACGGTTACCCTCGACAACGGCAACATAACCTTCAAAGGCAATTGGACCACACCCGAAGGCAAGGCTGTAACAATGAATTATACAACAGATGCAAGCGGAATTATCGACCAGTCGGGAGGGCAAGGCAATGCGAAAGAAGATAACGGCAACGCCCCTCGCAGCCTAAACGGTGCTACGCCGGACCGGCGTCTGCACATAAACGACATTGAAAACGCAGACAGCCCAATCTTTATGATGAAGCGATAAGCCGCTTTCCCCCAGCCTTTACCCACCAACGTGCCTACGCACGGCGGATTGGCAAAGGAGAACAAGAACAAAAAAATGCTAAAGCGCAATGCTTTAGCATTTTTTTTATGGGTGTACGTACTTTCTTCGTACCTTTCAGCCGGGAAGATTACTTAACGGTAATCTTCTTTCCATTGACGATGTAGACGCCGGAAGGCAGGCTGTTGAGCGAATTAAGCCGGGTTCCTACGTGCTTTCCGTCAAGCGTGTAAACCGTATAGTGCCGGCCGTTAGCGGTTTCGATGGTGGTAATGGCAGTAACATTAGAAGTTACCGGCACCGATTCGCCTTTGGCATAGAGGGCAGTAAGTCCGTAAGTATGGTTGCGGTCGGTATGGTCTTCGGCTGCACGGGCTTCGGCATTCATCGTCTTCAGTAAGTTTCCGTCGCGGTAAATGTTGTAGCCGGTCGGGTTGATGGCAGCACCTTCGAAGGTGATGTCGTCTACCAAAAGGGCAAGGCGGTTGTTGGAAATCAGGCGAATGGCGAAGTATTTCGCACCTTCGGGCAACTCTGCGGAATATTCATTCCAACCTCCTTCAGCATCGGGGAAGTCTGCAATCTTCTTGAAATCTTCGGTATTCTTGCCCGTTGCAGAGTACATAATCTCGAATGTTTCGGGATAATTGGGGTTCATGCTCGATGCGTAGAACTTTATTTTCTGTGCTTTTCCCGAAAGCAACGGACTGATGAGCCAGTTGTCGTTTACTCCGTTTCCATTGACGCTGATGAGGCATTGATTGCCACTGTGGGGCACATGGTCGGGGTTTATTTGAGTTACATCGTATCCCAAGTTGGCAAGATTGTAAACAAGGAACGCCTGTGGCTCGTTGATATGCGGCCATGAAGTGTTTTGGAAAACGTTATAAGTCTCAAGTTTGTCGCCGTCGATTACCGTCCAGTCGCCAATGTTTTCCATAATCCACGGTGCGTATGCCTCGAAGTCTTCCGTTCCCGTTTCGGTTGTTTCCATGGGGGCTTGCCACGTCATTCTGACAATATTCCCGTCTTCTGCTTTGGCTTCGAAGGCTCTCGGCTGTGGCAGTTTCGACGGTTCAACGTTGATATTGGCTACTGCCACATTGTCGTCGGCATAGTCGTCGGTGTAGTCGATGCCCACGCTGACAACCTTCTTGCCCTGCTCGGCTGCACCGATAGGTATAGTCATGCGAACGTCGCGGTGCTTCATCGGAGCAAGCGACTCGTTGTTTTCTTCCTTGAAAGTTTTTCCGTCTACGGTTACAGTCAGTCGATAGCCGTTCGTAACGGCTTTACCCGTATTCTCAACGCGTACTTTGAAGTCGGCTGTCGTGCCCGAAGTGGCTTTCTCCGGTGCATCTACTGCCACCTTGAGATTGTTGTTGTCCAAATTGAGCACGCTGATATTGTCTAAATAGAGCTGCAGCCTCTTCTCGTTGCTGGTGTACTTGAACTTGAGTATGACGTATCGCTCGGCAGCATACTGCGCAAGCGGCACAATGTCGGTCGCCCATGCTTCGCCTCCGGTAAGTTTTCTGAAGTCTATCTCGCGCAGCACGTCCTCCGTGCCGTCAGCCTTCTGTGCCTTTATGGCAAGACTTACGTTTCTGCCCGGCAGTGCATAGTAGTCGTAGGCAAGACTGAGGTTCGAGCCTCCGCCGGCTGTCTTTATCTTTCCCGTATTCATAGATGTCCATTCGTTTTCCTTCATAGAATACCATACAAAACAACCGTTGTCTTCGTCGGAAGACATGCCATAGAACATTCTGAACGGGTTCATGTCGTCCATCGATTCTATCCACCAAAGCGGCATCGTCATCTTTCCGCCCGGTACTCCTTCGTGGAACGGCAGGGTGAAAGGAGCACCAACGACGATTCCTTCCGTTCCTACAAATCCGCTTTTGCCCCCTACTCCTTCTGCCTGAATGGTGTATTGAATGAGTCGTTGGTCGCCTTCGTCGGTATTGAAAGGAACATCGTAGCTCGTGCCGGAGATGTTCTCGGCAATGAGTTCATTATATCCGCTGTTGTCAATGGCATAGATGGTGTACTTAAGTTTGTCGGCATTTACGTATCCGCCATTCTTTCCGATGCTCGATGCCAGCCATTCTATGGTTATCTTCGTTTGTCCGTCGATGAGCCTTGCCATAGGTTTGGCAGGTACGTCTTCGCCTACGAACGCTGAAGTTTCGTATTGAAGACCTGCCGATTCCGTATTGTAAGGTATGACGGTATATTTGTTGATGCCGTTTAATGTAACACCTTCGTCTTTATAAGACAGTTGGGTTCCCGTTGCAGGAGCGTTGAAAGTGTGTATGAGTTGTCCGTTGCGGAGTATCTCAATCTTAGTCAAACTGCTCAGAGAATTTCCGGCAATGGTTTGTGTCGGTGTACGGAATGCTATCGTTGCCTCCATCTTTCCCATGTCGCCCGGCGTAAGAACAAGGTTCGTTACCGAGTCGGGAGCGGCAAGAGATGCCTTCTTTACAATGTTGATACTGTCGATTAGCAAGCTGTACATATTCGCTTCGCTTACACAATGGATACCGAAATTGTAGTTTCCATCATCGGTAACGACAATCTCTTTGCCGTATGTTTTGTACTTCGGCGTGCTGATTTGTTCCTCCGGCACAAGTTCGGTTGTCATGTCGGCAATGGTATTTCCTTTTCCGTACTTCACCTCGAAGCGTTCCGGGAAGGTAGCAAATGTTGAGCGGGCTTTGAGAGATACACTATACAGATAGCCGGGTGCAAGGTGAACAGCCGGCGTTATGAGCCAGTCGTCGGCAGCCTTTTCTTTGTTGGCATTGGTTCCTGCAGCACCCTCAAACCATTCCCACGTCTTGCCGTCGTTATTGGCATCGATAACCGTATATAGGGCAAACGAACCCTCATCGCTGAAGTCTTCCAAGTAAGGAACTTCGATAGGATTGCCTATAGCCACGTAGTTTGACATTCCTGTTTCGCCCTTTGTCTCGTTTGTGAAAGCGGTAACGCCATACGAATAGGCTTTCAGCTGACCGACGGAAAGTTGGTCGGATATTGTCGTTGCGGTTGTTTGATTGGCTATTTTCACACTGTCGGGATAGCGCACCACGTCATACTTCAATGCACCGAGGTATCCTGCGTGCAGTCCTTCGGGAGCTGTCCATGACACAGTGGCTTTGTTGTCTGCTCCTATTTTTAATGTTACAACGGGCGAAGCCGGTATGTCGTAGCCTATCCATGCCTTTTGTTTCACTTCCGGACTTACTCCGATGGCATTTTCGGTCGTAACCGTAAACAGCACATCGCCCGTAGAAGGTACTGTAACATTGGCTGTTACGGTTTTGCCTGCCTCTATCCTGCCTATCCCGACTTCGTTGCCGTCGGCTTTTATTCTGTATGTGAGATTACCCGTGAGCGGATTTCCTGCGAATGTTTTGGAAGGAGCTTTGAAAGTTACGCTGCCACTTTTAGAAGCATTGTCGAATGCGAGTGCAAGGTCGGTAACCACTGCGGGGGCTCCGTCTTCTGCCAAAGGCATGGTACGTAAAGGCATGTTACCTCTTCATGGTCTGGGAAACTGCCGATGCGTGTTGCTGCTCCGGTCTGCGTGTTTACTTCGTAAAGGTGCGAACCGTTTGTTTCTTGCGAAGCCCAATAGAGCTTTCCGGTCCTCATATCGAAAGCGGCACTCTGTACATACTTATCGGGTTTAACGCCTGTAAAGCCGATTTTTGTTACAGCACCATTGGTTTTATCTACCTTATACAGGTTTCCGCCTTCCGATATGGCATATATTTCTCCTTGTTTATTGGCAGCGAAACCGTAGTAAGTGGTATCGGTGGCGGCGAGCTTTGTGTGCGTCATGGTTTCGTAATCCACCTGTGCTATCTCCAACTGCGTTCCGTCTTGGTTGTAGTAACAGCCGTAAGCCTTTTTGGTTATCGGGTCGTAAGTGGTCGAAACGGCGTAAAACTCGTAAGTCTGAATTTGCACCGGATTGGTCGGCATCTGCCATGTTTCGGTATCATACGTATAGAGGAACATGATGACGTATCCGTAAGAATTGAGGTAATACAGATATTTCAGTTTCCCATCATAATAGACTCCTCCTCCGGTAGCAGCAGGAAAATTGACTATACCATCGGCGTCATGACCGGATTTTCCGTTGCTGTAAAGCTGTACATACCCGTAGGTGGAAGTTCCGAACTCTCTTTCCAACTGTCTGCATATATGACGTTTCCCCAAAGCTGTGTTCCGTCGGGCGTCGTAATAATAGGTTTGTTGAGCGCATGGCTTTTTTTGTTCAGCCAAGGAATGGGCGATTGCTCGGTGTAAGAACGTTGCCCGACGAAGTTTGCCGGCGCAGCGATTTGCGTTCCGGCATAGCTTATCACTTCTTTTTTTGTGAGTTGCCGCACTTTTTTAGGCGTTAGCGGTGGTTTACTGAAATGGTGTTGTGCGACACTTTCAGTAGGTAGCATGAACAGCACTGCCATCATGCCCCCCAATAAAAAGAGTTTTTTTGACATCATAGTTTACAGTATTTATATTAAACAATTAGTACCGGTGCGATAAAATCGCACTAAGTTTTGCATAGAAAACCCTTATATACAAAGGGGAATATGAGTTCTAAAATAATTTTAGTGTATCTATTAGTAGTATCTTAAATATGCTTTTGACAGCAAAAATAGATATTAAAATTGATAAATCCAAATTTTTCAGCTGTTTTTTGTTAAACCCCAAAATGCTTGTCGATACTCAAGACCGGTGCCGAAAAACAGCTTTGGTTTTGTAAAGATTATTCTGTTAAAAAGTGATGATTTCGGTTTGGCGTTGCGAAACCGTAGGTTTTGCACGGTAAAAGCGTAGGTTTTGCGTTGCAAAACCTACGGTTTAAGAACGCCAAACAATAGGTTTTGCAACGCGTTGATAACGAGAAGGTTAGGCGGCAGATGCTATTGCGAATAATATTTACACTTTTTCGGCTTATAAAACGGGTAAAATAAAAAAAGTCTCACCGCCGATGCGGTGAGACATATCCGAATGTTATATTCATCTTTCAATAAGTGCAGGCGTTGCCTAATAGTCGAAATCGTCATCGAACCAGCCTCCCTTGCCACCTATTTCGCCATCTTCGGGGTCGCCGTCGATGATAGGTCGCTGGTCGGTTTTACCGTCGCCATCGTTATCTACTTGTGAAAATCTTACCAGTAGCTCCTGTTCTATGTCGGTAGAATAAAGCCCGGTTTCAGGAATTATATATCTTCTTCTCATATTTCTGGGTTATTTTATCAATACTTTCTTGTTGTTCACGATGTAAATACCGGTGGGCAGACTGTTCAGGTCTGTTGCGTTGTCAGCCACTTTCTGCCCTTGCAGATTGTAGACTGCGCCGTTCATACGCATTTGCGGTAAATCTCTCTCTATGCCTTCTATGCCTGTAACGTCGCCCTCTACGGTGCCGTCGATGGCAAAAGTGAGGTCTTTTGCAGGACTTGTGCCGTTTACATTGGTAGCTATCCAGCATCTGAAACCCTTTATCGGCAGGGCAGACGACGTGTAATGCCATTTTCCGTTCTTCGCTCCCAATACATACGAGTGGGCAGGAACGAACTTTGTGGTTTGGTTGATTTGCGTACCGCAGAACTGAATATTGCCCGCTTCGGTGGTGGTAGACTTAGAACTTTCGGCAAAAGTCTCGCTCGGCATGCCGGTAAGCACTACGTTGTTGATGGTGAAATACGGTGCCGTAACCGTGATTTTGGTATGGTCGTTGAGGGTTTTCTCGTAACTTCCGGTAGCAACATTGGCTGCTTTAACAGACTTCATGATATAGAGTTTGCTCGGTTCGATAACGGTTGCGTTATCGTTCGACAAACTAACCGACTCGAAATCTATACGGGTTGGAATGTTTTCGTCCTGTCCTTTCAGGCGTGCCAATTTAGCATGGTCGCCGAAAGCAGTCTTGAACTGTGCCGCCGTGAGGGCAACAGGAAGGGTGATAGAGCTCCATAGGTTGGGCGTCATCGTGCGTTTTAAAATCAGCGTATAGGCACTGTTGGGGGCAAGACCCTGCTTTCTGAGATAGTCGAGCGAAGTCTGCGCCTCGTCGAGCACCATGTCGCGGTCGCCACAGTACCTCAATTGGAAGTTGTCGAAGGTTGTCCAGTCGAGCCTTCCGGTCGAACCGGTTACCTCGACACCGATTTTCAGGTCGGTGTTGTCGGCCGGTACATAAACCATCAACGAGTTACTGTACTTGCCATCGTCGAACAGTTTGCCTGCCTTTACATAGGGACTTTCTGTATTCACATCATCACCGCCATAGACTTTGGTAAGTTCTTCCACAGTGTAACTAAACTCATCGTTAAATCTATTGAGCACTGCCGACACGTTAGACACGCCCGAAGTGGTGCCGTTTACTTTGGCAAAGAACGACGATACCATGTTGCTGCCATTGTCGGCATTGTAAAATCCGTCGCAAGAGAGCACATACCAGCCCTTTTTCAGTATCTTGACGGTCTGCGTTACAGTGCCGTTGGCGTGGTTGTTGTCCCCGATATTGCGGATATTTCCTATCCAATAGGCTGCATATTTGGATTGATAACGGTCGCTTCTGGCAGACCCCATGCCGACGTAATAAGTGCCTTCGTTAGAGAGGAAACTATAATTGTTGTCCGTAGGCTTACTTGTCAGTCCGCTGGAGATTACCCATTTAGCAATCGCTTTATGGCTTCTGCTGAAGTTTTGGTCTTCTATCAGGAAAGTAGCATCGGCAGGTGCTTCATCGGAAGCAAACGCTGCCTTGAAAGCATCTTTCAGGTCTTTTCGGGTTACAATCTTCCATTGGTAGTACGGGTCGTTTCTATTTACATTGTTGGGATATTCCATTGTCAGCTTAGCTTCTCCGTTGCCGGGGTTCAATCGCAGGTATCTTTTTCCTCCCATGCCTTCCGAATCTTCATCATTAACGAAATGAATGATGTAGGTTTTGCTACCGGCGGCGGTCTCATCAAAACTCCAATCGAGAATACCGTTTACGTGTCCGTTATGCATTGACCCTCTGTCTACATATACGTGGTTGTAGTTTTCGGGGTTGTCGGGTCCCGGTGTGTCCATCTTACGCCCGAAAGCAATCTTCTGTCCTTCGGTTGTCTGTGTGTCGCCGTTCATCTGGTACTTGCCGGAAGCGGTGGCAGAGTTCGTGATATTGATGCCCATTCCAATCCTATAGCCCACCGTTACGGTAGACCAATAGCTGCCGGCGTTCAGGAACTTGCCGGTTCCTACATTGTAAAGGTAGACCGTCTTTATGTCGTCATCGGTGGCAGACGTTACCGAAGCTATCGGATTACCGTTCCATTTATAGTTGGCGTCCTGCCCCTGTGCCATCGTCAGCATAGGCAAACCCGATAAAAGGGCAGCAGACAACAATGAAAATAAAAGTTTTGTTTGTTTCATAATAAAAATAAAATATTAATTTTTCTTGATTTATAAGTCTGTATAATTGGGATTAAAACGCAGGCGGTGTGTCCTTGATATTGCCTGTTCTACCGGGCTGACGGACACAACAATTCAGGAAAAGAACATCGTTTGGTTTCCTTTTCCTGTCGGAATTGCACGCATACCCTGCGTGCGTACATTAAAATATGGGTGCAATGGTGTGGCGACGCTGCGCCTATGTGTTGGCAAAATATTCGAACCACCGGATATAATAAGCTGAAAATTGCACGAAAACCCTTGTTTCCTTGCAACTTGCCTATACCTTTGTTATATAAATATAAGTGGTATTCCTCTAAGTTATTTAATTCCTCGTGGTACACTCTTTTTATTTTACCATTTCATAAGTTGGTGCAAAGGTAAACATTATTCCTTAAATATGCAAGTCAAAAACTGTAAAAGAATGTAATGGGATAGTTTCACCGCTTTTTTATTGTAGGCATATTACATTATAATCGGTTCTTTCTTGAAGTATTTTATGAATAATATACCGGCGCAATTCTTACACCGAACGCACGTTATAATTAAGAAATCGACCGATTTACTCTTTATTATTTTTTACTATTTTTACCCTTCTTTCAATGAAAACATTTGATGATAAAAGAAAAAATATCGTACATTTGCATCGTGTTCAGTTAATTTATAAGTAGGTGCTCATAATTAATTGACATTGTATTTACGGCTATTTCCCGGTCAGTCTGCCGTCTTGAAGAAGGAGTGTAGCGGGCTACACGACTGATGAAAGGCAACAGAATGACGGAAAAGAGACGTGAAGACGATGGCAAAGTGAAAGCATAAAAGATAAAAGCAATATAGATACGTTTAATTTTGAACACCTACTTAACTCATAAAATAAAAGGAAAAATGAAGAAAATCATCTTAACAGCAGCTATTATGCTTGCTTCTGTGGGTGCTTATGCACAGCACGCAGTGGGTTCAATCAACTTGCAACCCAAGGTTGGTATGAACATTGCAACCCTTACGGACTACGACAACGCAAAGGCGCGCATTGGTCTGGCAGCAGGTTTGGAGTTGGAATATCAGGCTTCCGACATCTTCTCGTTGTCGATTGGCGGTATCTACTCCATGCAGGGTGTAAAGAGAGAATGGACAACCGGAAATAAAGAGCATTCAAAAACCACAAAGTTGGACTACATTAACGTTCCTATCATGGCTAACGTCTATGTGGCAAATGGCTTGGCAGTGAAGTTGGGCGTTCAGCCGGGCTTTAAAGTGAACAGCGAAATAACCGAGAAGACTACGGAAAGAAAGGTTATCAGAAGGGCAACCATGGACCCTGAAATAGAGTCTTTCGACTTTTCTATCCCTGTAGGTATTTCTTACGAAGTGTCTAACTTGCAGATAGATGCGCGCTACAACTGGGGTCTGACAAAGGTGTTCAAGAACAGAGACTACAAAAACTCGGTATTCCAAATTACACTCGGTTATAAGTTCGAACTTTAAAAAGAACGTTTTCGTTCAGCCGAATGAGCAATGCCAAATTTATTTGGGTATTGCCATGGCGAGAAAATGCACTTTTCGAGGAACGAGAAAAGAACCGTTCCGCAGCGCACGTGAATGCCGTGTGCATGCACAGATATACATAAAGAAGGCGCAAGCACTGCTCATCGTGTTTGCGCCTTCTTTTATTTTGGGGTTTAATTATTTCCGTCCGACAAATCCTGACATACGGCAATACACCTTATTTATCAGTACATTCCGAGATTATATCAGTACATTCCGAGCCAAAAGTGGTAAACGTAGCTGATGGCAAAGCCTGCAATGGTTGCCACAATAACGTGGATAAGCCCCGGTATCATAAACGAGTGGTTCAGCAAATACTTGCCGATGACGGTCGTTCCCGAACGGTCGAAGTTCACGGTGGCAATATCTGACGGATAGTTCGGAATGAAGAAATAACCATAAACCGACGGCATGACGCCAAGAAGAATCCAGCCCGGAATGCCGAGCGCGTAAGCCAGAGGCAACATGCTGACCACTACCGCACCCTGAGAGTTGATGAGTACGGACACGGCAAAGAAGGCAATGGCGATAGACCACGGATATTGGTGCACGATTTCGCCCAGCAACAGTTGCATCTCCGTTTGGTAGTTGTCGAAGTAAGTGTTGCTCATCCACGCAATACCGTAAATGGCTACCACTGCCACCATACCGTTTTGCCATACCGGTCCGGCAATGGCTGCCTTTGGTTTCGCCTTGCAGAATATTATCATCAGGGCACACGCCACAAGCATTATTATCTGTATAACGATGTTCATCGTCAGCGGTGCTTTGCCTTTTTCGGTTACGCCGTCTACCACGATGCTGCTTCTTACGAGCTTCTTAACATTGATGTTCACCGTCTTGGGGTCGGCTTTCACCCTTAACGTGTCCGATTGGTGTTCGATAGTCATACCCTTTGCCAAAGCAGCTTCTTCGGCTTTGGAGTCCTCGAGAAACATTTTCTTGCCGTTTACCGCCACAAACGAACGCACGCAAACCGTATCGCGCGTTGTAGGTGTTACGTTCAAAGATGTCGCATGGTGCGCCGCCTTCACGTTGCTGTATTCGGGCAATACGTTCAGACCGAACATACCGGTGAGCGAAATTGCCACGATAATCGCCAATGCACCCATAAAGATGTAAACGGCGCGCTTGCTTTCCTTCGAAATCTCTTTATCGAGGGTGGTCGCAGTAGAGCCATAGATGTACTCGCGCTGCTTCGGGTCTTTCAGTTTTGCTTGGAATGCAGGGTCTTTGTCAAGGTCTAATCCGCGCCTCCAACTATACCCCACGGCAGCCAAGATACCGATAAGACAAGCCGGAATGGAAACCATGATAATCTGAATGTTGGACACTTGGAAACCGTTGTCGGCTGAAATAGCCGCGAAGGCTACCACGGCGGCAGCGATAGGCGAACACGTTATACCGATTTGCGATGCGATACTGGCAATGCCGCAAGGACGTTCGGGACGTATGCCCTTCTTTAATGCAATGTCGCAGATAATGGGCATGAGCGTGTAGACAACGTGCCCCGTTCCCACAAGAATGGTAAGGAAGAAAGTGGTGAGCGGCGCAAGAATGGTAATACGGTCGGGGTGCTTGCGCAATAACCTTTCTGCAATCTGTATCATCCAGTCCATTCCGCCCGAAGCCTGCAATATTCCGGCACACGTTACGGCAGCTATGATGATGTAGATAACGTCGGTAGGCGGTTCGCCGGGCTTAAGTTGGAACCCGAAAACAAGAATGGCCAAGCCGATACCGGAAATAGCACCAAGTGCCAACGAGCCGTAGCGCGCGCCAATCCAAAGGGCGATGAGCACCACAAGCAGCTCAACAATCATTAAAAAAGTCATAATGCGTTAGTTATTATGTTAGTAAATATTTTCTCTACATTCATTTTTATTCCTCTATGCAACCATGGGCTTGCCCCTGAACATGCGGTAAAATTCCTCTAAAGTTTTTACCGGTATTCGCCATATTGGCACAAACACCCTACAAAAATACATTAATTTCTTGTATATACGAACAAAATGAGCAATTATTTTCAAAAAAAACGAAATAAAAAAAGCCGGGTGTCATCTCGACATACGGCTTTTTGCTGTTTAGAGGAATTAAAGAATTGTATTATTTCACAACAATACCTTGTTTCTTTTCTAAAACTTCTGTTGCTATCAAAGCAACTATAAAATACGAAAATATAAACTCATATAACTGTACTTAGAAAAGTAACAGTATCATTCTTTATTAATTAACCTATCATAACCTAATTCATTTCATCTCTTATCCCAATTATTCTCATTTCACATTTTGATTAACTTAATTTCACAATTTGATTAACTTGATTTCACAATCTGATTATTTTCATTTCACAACCTAATTAATTTCGCTTGTTACCGGCAACGACTTGCTCCCAACCGAATGGTTCTCTGCAACAATCGGTAACTATGTGCGATGTTACGAACCCATCTGAAGGTGCTGCGAAAAACGGTTCTTTTCTCGTTCCTCGAAAAGTGCGTTTTCTCGCCATGGCAATGTTCAAATAAATTTGGCAATGCTCATTTGGCTGAACGAAAACGTTCTCTGCAACAATCAATAACTATGTGCGATGACGTTTTCTCTTAATAGTTACACTTCAACGAGATACTAAACAGCGCAGAGTAGATTTCCACTCGCATTGGTTTCAAACATGCTCCGCAGAGCTGTCCGTACCCTCATAAGTATTGGAACCTCAATTTTTTCAGTTTTTTAAATGTACAACGCTTTTCAAGATAAACGCTCAATACATTCCTAACCAACGTGCAACGTTTTTCGGTTTAGATATTCAGCGTTCTCCGTTTAAGCATACAACAGAGCCTTCCCACCATTTCCGGGGAACATATTACACGCTTGCGAGGCATACTCACGCAGCCTTAGCGGTTTGCTTCTGTTTGTCGTACATGCTTGTCGTTGCTTCTTCGCCTATCCCAAGAGGCTACATTTGAAGTCGTTCGTAATGGCAGGTCTTCTGACTCGTTGCCTGATCACAAACACCTTCCCGAGCTTTTGTACACTCAGTGGCATCTGTTTGTGTCTAAGGAGGCAACACACAGCAGCCGGACTGTTTGGGATTCGCACCCAATTCCCTATTAATCGCTTTCGCGAACCATTCGATACTGCAAAGGTAAAAATAATAATTGAATTACAAAGAGATAATACAAAAAATATTCAAAAAAAGCATTTTTTCCTTTATCGGGTAGTTTTCGGAGCTTCAACAACTTCGTTCATATTTTGTAATAATAAAAGAACAATTGTAAAGAAAATACCAATTTATCTGACTTATTGTATAAAAAACATTAATAAACGTGCCCATTTTGCTAACTACACTTGCTATTTTGAGATAAAAGTAGTATATTTGTGGTGATTTAATAACTGTATAAAAAAGAAAGGAGATTATTATGAAAAGCCGGGGTTATTCAGAATGGTACAAGAGTTACAAAGTAGAAAAGGACGAACGTAGGAACGATGAAAATGTAGAAAACAACAATCGTAAAGACGAAGAAACATTGTACAACAACTTTATAGGAGGCGAAATATGGTACACATGATACAACCATCTGACAATACAGTTCCTACTCACACACTATAAAAGCGCAACCCGATAAAAGGTTGCGCTTTTAAGTAGGTGTTCAAAATTAAACGTATCTATATTGCTTTTATCTTTTATGCTTTCACTTTGCCATCGTCTTCACGTCTCTTTTTCGTCATTCTGTCGCCTTTCATCAGTCGTGTAGCCCGCTACACTCCTTCTTCAAGACGGCAGACTGACCGGAAAATAGCCGTAAATACAATGTCAATTAATTATGAACACCTACTTATTTTATATTTTATTTCTATTATTTTTGTCGCTTTGTTTTTGCAGCGAATGCTTGCCAAACAGGTTGTTACATCTGAACAGCCTGCTCTTTTGCCGTACCTTTATAGCTGATGCTGAAACGGTGTTCGTTGCCATCGCCGAAGCCTTTTTCGTGCGAAGTCTCGATTACGGCATCTGTTATAGTCAGTTCGGTTTCTCGGGTTGCCATATCCAACTTAAGTTTCATCTTGCCGCTCTTGAACTTATAAGCAATGTCGGTGGCTTCCTGACCGCAGAAGATAATCTGTTCTTTGTTCAGTCCCATGATAGACCAGCTGTTGCTCATGTTGCCCTCGTCGTTCTGTTGAGAAAGGTCTATCTCGTTACCCATGTTATGAATGTCGGGAATAAAGCTGACCACGATTTGTGCTACATCGGAGCCGTCTTCCACTCCTAAGGTGAGCCAGTAGATGTTATCTTTTACGTTTGCGAGTTCGGCAACGGCTATCTTCACTTCTTTGCCGTCGAAGTTTACGGTGTTTGTGAATGTTTCCTGCTTGGGTTCGTCTTCTTTTGGGTCTTTCTGTTCTTTTTGGGGGTCATCGTTATTGTCGCTCGAACATGCCGTAAAGCCGATACCCATCATCACTACTGCTGCGAACACAAGCGTTTTGCCTGCCATAGTCGCAAAAAAATTGTTTTGTCTCATTGTTTTTGTGCGCCTCCCCTTAACCTCTTCCTATTGAGAGGAACACCTTCGGAGGTATGGGTGTTTTGGGTTATAAATAATTGTTTTGTCTTATATTTTCTCTTCACAGCGAAACGGTAAGCCTTCTAAACAGTCAAATTCCACCACATTATTATATGGCAACGTTGTCGTAATATTGTTGAAATGGCTGTCGAGAGCAATGCTCACGCTTCTATTACATTATTATATATACGTTGCCATAAAATCGCTGAGGTTGTTGCCGCATCGGCAATGCTTTTCTCACGCTTTCGTCTACGCTGCAAATATACGACATTTCCTCCATACTGCCAAACACAATGTTATATTTTTTGATTTCAAAAGAAGTGGTTTCTGCTTCCATTTGTAAAGATGCACTTGAGGAAACAACAAGCCAAATACATCGAAGATTTAAGAAAAGTGCTGTAACACGGCTATTGTGGGGGCAGCTTTCTTTCGCCGAACGCACGTTGTTCATACACGAAAAGAAGCCGAAAAAACGTAAACATTTTTCGCAAGAATAGCTATTGCATAACTATCTATGCGTCAGCGCATTACAATACCTATTGTTTGGCGTTCTTAAACCGTAGGTTTTGCACGGTAAAACCGTAGGTTTTGCATCGTTAAACCTACGGTTTCGCAACGCCAAAGCGATTATATCACTTTTTAACAGAATTATCTTTACAATTTTGAACCGAAAAACGCTCGTTATGCCGGCAGCGGAATTGCTTAAAAGCAACTGCGAGATTGCTTGTTCAACCTGCTCGCTTATGCCGGGTTCACATTATTATATAGCAAACGCCCGCCTGCTCGGAGCGAGCAGAACGGGCGCGTTTCTGTGTGTTTCTTTAGAAGTGAGTGCCTTTATTTTATATTTTTCAAGACGGCGAGCAAGTGGTCCCAAACCATTTGTACGGTAGGGATAAGCAAACGCTCGTCGGGGGTATGAACGAAGCGAAGGGTAGGACCAACGCTCATCATGTCTACATTGGGATATTTTTCTGATATGAGTCCGCATTCCAAACCTGCGTGAATGCCGAGCACCTGTGGTTCTTTGTCGAAGAGTTTCTTGTATTCCTCTACGGCAACTTCCACGAGTTTAGAGTTCGGGTTCATCTTCCAGCCGGGGTATGCGTCGTGTTGGCAAATTTCTGCACCTGCCATTTCGAAGCACGCCTTGATGGTGTTTGCCATATTGGTGAGCGCACTCGGCACGTTGGAACGCTGCGAAGCGATAACCGTGATGGCATTTTCTTCGGTCTTCACTACGGCTATGTTGCTCGAAGTTTCTACCATATAGGCGATGGCTTCGTCCTGACAGTTGGTTAAAGGACCGTTGTCTACTGCCTGAACAGCCATTATAAGGCGGCGACCTACTTCCTTTTCGACCACCGGACGAGCCTCTGTGCTCTCCATTCCCCATACCGGGTTAGGGTCGGACACGTGGTATTCTTCCTCGACGCCTTTTGTAAAGACGTTCCAGTCTGCCATGACGTCTTCCTTGTTTGCCGACGGCACGGCGAAAACAACCTTACCGTCGCGCGGTATCGCATTATCTAATTTACCCGAATTCCACTCTGCAAGGCGCACGTCCATTTTGCTTTGCTGCATGTAAAGGAAGCGTCCGAGCAGCTTGATGGCGTTCGCACGTTTCTTGTTAATGTCGTCGCCGGAGTGTCCGCCAATAAGTCCTTTAACGCTTGCTTCCATGAAGAAGTAGCCCGCAGGAGCGTCTTCGCGCTCGAATTTGAACACGCTGTCGGTGGCAATACCGCCTGCACAGCTCACGAAAATCTGCCCTTCGTCTTCGGAATCGATATTAATAAGGTAGTCGCCTGTAAGCCAGCCCGGTTCCAAACCGAAAGCACCGGTCAGTCCGGTCTCTTCGTCTACGGTGAAAAGGCATTCTATTTTGCCGTGCTCAATATCGTCCGAGTCGAGTATTGCAAGTTCGTAAGCCACGCCGATGCCGTCGTCGGCACCCAGCGTAGTGCCCTTTGCCTTGAGCCATTCGCCATCGATATAGGTCTGAATGGCATCGGTGTGGAAGTCGAAATCCAAATCAACGAGCTTGTCGCACACCATGTCGATGTGGCTTTGCAGTATCACGGTGGGTGCGTTTTCCATACCCTTGGTTGCAGGTTTCGTAATAAGCACGTTGCCCGTTTTGTCTACTTTCGTTTCCAAGTTGCGTTTCTTGCCGAACTCAACAAGGTATTCAATCATCTTTTCCTCGTGCTTCGACGGGCGAGGAATTTGGTTGATTTTCGCAAAATGCTCGAATACGCGAGCAGGTTTTAATTCCATGTTTGTCATTTTTTATAGTATTTCTTTTGGTATATTCTTGATTTGTGTTACCTTTGCCAAAAATATAGATGCAAAGATAAGCAAAATGGTTGAAACTTTACTGCTGAGTGTGTTAATAATTGCTATTGCAATGGTGTTGCTTTCCGTAAGAGTGTTTCTGAAGAAGGGCGCAAGCTTCCGGTCGCAGCATATTCACGACAGCAAGTACCTGCGCAAAAAGGGAATACATTGCGTTATCGACCAAGACAGAGAGGCACGTGCTGCCAACAAGGCATACTAAGAAACAACGATATTAATAAAACAAATATAAAGATGAAAAAGACTTTAAGTGCGTTGGCTGTCGCAGCAATGACATTCGGAATAATGTCTTGCAACAATCAGCCAAAAGCCAATGACACCAAGGAAACTGCAAAACCTGCCACAGCAACCGCAACAGCAGGCGCGCAACAGATAGCATACGTGGAGATTGATTCCATAATGACGCAGTACACTTATTGGAAAGAGGTGGCTAAAATCCTTGAAGCAAAGGAAAAGAACATACAGAAGACGCTCGCAGGAAAACAGCAGACGTTGCAGCAGGCAGCAGCCAACTTCCAGCGAAACATTCAGACCAACAAGTACACACAGGCACAGGCACAGCAAATTCAGGCAGGTATTCAGAAGCAAGCTGCCGATGCCGAAGCCTTGCAACAGCGTTTGGGAGCAGAGTATCAGAAGGAAGTTGCCAACTATAACAAGGCACTTTCCGACAGTGTGCACAACTACTTGAAGAGCTTTAACAAAGACAAGAAGTATGTAATGATACTTGCAAAGAGCGGCGACAACATTCTTTATGCCGACGACGCTTGCAACATTACGTCGGAAGTAGTGAAAGGAATGAACAAAGCATACACCGGAATGAAAAAATAAAAGTATCATAGAAATATATTGGATAATAGTTATTTATCTCTTTTCGTAAGCGATTTATAGAAAGAGAAGCAATAGAAAAAGGTTAGAAAGCCGGACAACCGTGAGGTAATCCGGCTTTTTTTGCGGGCTTTTATCTATCTATTTTCGCGTTCTAAGCCGGCTTTTTGCCAGCTTTAATCTATCCTTTGTGGGCTTTTATCAGGCTTTTTTGCCAGCTTTAATCTATCCTTTGCGGGCTTTTAGCCGGCTTTTTGCCAGTTTTAATCTATCCTTTTGCGGGCTTTTATCAGGCTTTGTTGCGTTCTAAGCCGGCTTTTTGCGTTCTCCAAAAACTGCACGCCAAAAGGCGCGCGCCCATTAACCACCACATAGAACCCCTAGGATAACCTAGAATCCCTAGGAAAACTAGAGGCTCTAGAAGCCTCCCTAAAACCACAAAAGCCCCTAGGATAACCTAGAATCCCTAGGAAAACTAGAACCCCCAGAAACTCCCCTAAAACCGCAGAAACCCCTAGGATAACTAGAATCCCTAGGAAAACTAGAGCCCCTATAAACTCTATACCCCCCTTTCCAAAGGCAAAAGGCAACTTAGACCCCCCGAAATTTCTACCACTCCCGGGGGGTTCTAAAAAGAAAAAACGCAACCTGCAGCCTTGGGGTTAAAGCAAACTATCGCCGTAGATGGCTTCCTTGATGTTCTTCTCGTGGTCGAACACGAAGCGGGCAACGATGGAACTGAGCAGTGCCGTTGATGGCATCTTGATGCTGTTGGCTGACTTCAGACGGTCAAGCACGCTCTTCAGGTCGGAGTCGATATACACCGTGGCGAGCTTGGAGTCGCGCAACTTATACTCTTTGGCGAGGTCGAGGAACATTTGCCAGCTGTCGTCGGTGCCGCCTTGCGCAAGCGTGTATTCGCGGGCAAGCTCTTTTCCTTCGGCTTTGGGCAACTTCTTGGCTGCCGGTGCCGAACGGTCTTTCTCGTCGGTATTCGGCGTTGGGTTGGTTTTCACGACGGGTTCGGTGTGCACCGGTTCGGGCGCGGGGGTGGGCGCAGGGGCTGTCGGCTCCTCCGTCTCTGTTTCTGCAGGAGTCGCAATAACAGGTTTCTCTATGCCCTGCACCTTGTTTACTAACCCGGAAATGCCGCCGGGCATGATTACTCTTGTCTTTTTCTTTGCCATAATATATGTCGTTTTTATTTTTGTTTCGTTTGTTTCGGCAGACTATCGTGCCCTACCCTATTCGCCTACGCAGCTATGTAATACGCTGACTTACAATTTTTTATATATCCGCAGCGCAACAACCGGCGGACGAAAGCGGCGGGGCGATGCCTTATTTCATTCGGCGTATCATATATTCGAATGCGCCCTTCACTGCCTCGCGCTGCGTGCCCAGCAGTTCGAAGGTGTTGATGCGTTTCAGCGTGGCGCGACTGTTCACCATCGGCGTAACCTTGCCAATCTGCGAGAATATGTCGTTGGTGTCGCTCCACATACGCTGCTCGTCGGACGTACCGATGCGGGGGTCGATGCGGTTGGGCACAAAGAATATCTGTGCGTGCATGTCGGGGTTCACTTCCTTGAGCGCATTCACCACTTGGACGAAGACTCCGGTGGAGTCGAGCGTCTTGTCCTCGTACTCGTATGGGCAAACGATGTAGTCGGCATTGGTGAAAAGGGGCACCAAACCGTCTTCGCTGACGTTACCCGGCGAGTCGAACAGCACGTAACCTTCTACTTGCGATGCCGAATCCATGAGCTGTTGCATCAGCTCCGGCTCGCTTACGTCGAAGCTCTGGACAACGTATGGCTCTTCTTCGTCGTAAATCTGTACATCTTTTTGTCGCTGCATCAGAATGGTTTTCTGCAAGTCGGTGTCGATAATGCACACGGGCTTGCCCTTCCAACTTAAATAATTGGCAAAGAGCATGCACAGCGTGCTCTTCCCTACTCCACCTTTCTGATTGGCAAATACTACCTTAATATTTTTCATACCTTTTTATATTTATATTATTATATTTCCATTTTTAAAAAGAACTTGCGCCTCGTTCGTCATGCGTTTCTGCCTTACGGTGCAACCGATTGTGCCCCAAGCGGAACGCATTATCAATCTGCATGTTACACATTTTCGTCTGTTGGCGGAAAACTGTCCTGCAGCATGGAACGTTTTGTACACACCCTTTCGACTTCATACACTGACAGTCGCGATGAGCGTGCGCCGCCATCGAACTTCAGCATGCGGCTCAACAGCACGAAACAACAGCAGAGAGCAACAAGCGAAATTGCCCAAAATGCACCCATAACAGCGACAGGCAGGTCGATAAATGCAATGAACACGGCGACGAAAGCAAAGAATATTGCTGCCAAAATTGCCACGGTTGCACGGTTGGTATAGCGTTTCAATTGTCGTACGGCGTGGGAATGAATCCACGAAAACACATACACGCTATACAATAAAAAAATGACTCTCGCTATCGTAACTACCAAGTCGAGGAGAAAAGGAAACTCTTCCGTACCGTAATAGAACAGCGAGAACTTGCCCGCAACTACGTAAACGATGCCTGAAACGATGGCAACCGTCAGGAAACGCACACGATTTGCAACATCGCCTACCTGCCTTACCCTACACAAAGCGCAACGCAAAATTGCCAACAAACCTACCAACGACAGGCAAACCAGCGACTCGCACACAATGGAAACGCTATCGGAAACCAACACGCTGCCCGCAGTGAGCTTCTCGCCACTCTGATTTAACACGGCAAGAAACAAGCCCACAAGACTGAAACCAAATATAAACTCCAGCACCGTGAGCAGCTTTTGCTCTACGGGACGAACGTCAAAATGGGCAATTAACAACTTGAACATATTTTTATATATTTATTTCTTTAAATCTATTTATAAATAAACACGCTGTAAAAGCATTGTTATCAATATTCTATATATTTATATTTAAAATTATTTTTCTATCTTTTTATTTACCTTTAAACGTATATCGGTAATATTGTATTTATCTTTTTGTTTGCAATCAGATGCGCATCAATACACTCTTATTTTGCCTTTTGCCTGCTTATAAATGCGAAATATCGCATCTTTCTTTCGCTTTCCGTACTGCATTTAAATGTATTGCGATGCATGTTTGCTTAACAATTCGGCTGCTTTTAAATGTGTATCGCTGCATATTTGCTTAACTTTTTGGCTGCCTTTAAATGCGCATCGCTGCATGTTTGCCTATTTGGGGAATTGCTTTTAAACATGTATCGGATAAGTTCCGCCCGATTTTAAACACACAAAATCGCTACATTCATGCGCTTTATGCTTCGCTGACTTCGGCATCGCCCTCCCCTACTCCACTCATCGTGCGGCGCAGCAACACCAACAATCCTGCCTGAACGGCAAACTGAAATACAAGCATCATGGTGCGATAGGTTTCCAACGTCTGCAACGTCAAGCCGCCAACGCTCGTATATAAATAGGTGTAAAATTCGCCTGCCAACAACGAAAGCACCGGCAAAACCAAGAGTGCAACTCCGTAAAGGCGCACCTTACCGGCAAATTTCATTGCCAAACCTGCACCCAAGAGCAAATTTGCAATGCCAATCGCAAAGTTATTGTAGAATGGCAGGGCAGCTTGGAACGCGCCAAACCCCGTCTGCAACATCGCACCCGATGCTGTCAGAGTGGCTCCGGAAGGCATTACAGCCACCGCCGCGCCCAAAAGCGTCAGCACCATCACCACTATTTGCGCCAATTGCAACCAAAACTTATCGGCTTTCAGCAAAGCATGGCGAAGCTGTTCCCACGCTACCACTTGACAAAGTGCTATTCCCAAACCTATCGCACCTACTATCGGCGACACATTCGTTGCACCGTCTACCACCTTAAACACATCTACGGCAGACACATCTACCTTTTCGCCGAAGTTCTCGAAAAACTTCAACACCATCAAAGCGATGCCCAAACCCACCGACCAGCCAAGTATTGCAACCCGACGGCTCGCTATTTTAAATGTCTTTATCTTCATATTTTTATATATTTATGGTTTTACATCTTTACATTACTACTTTTAAATATTATTCTTTCTTTACTTTTATACTTATATAAACGTTTCTATTTTTATGTTTTACAATATCTTTTTATCTATATTCTTTCATAAAAACGTATTCAAAGAAATAGCTATAATCTCTTTTTACTTGTTAGAATAAAAACTTAAATCTATTTTTATATATTTATAGAAATAAACAAGAATATATTAAAACAGTTATTCAAAGAACGCTTTGCGCGAAAGACAAAGAGCAGGAAGAGTGGAGAAAAGAATACGTTTATATTTTTATATATTTACTTTATATTCTATATAGTAACACATTACAACATTTCTCTTCGCACACCTCAGCATTTACTTCGCTACAAACGTAACACCGCAGACTTTTAAAGATATATTTATATAAAAACATAATCTTCTAAATAAATCTGCAAATACAAATATACGACAAAACATTTAAATAGCAAAAATGTTTTTTAAGTTTTTATAAACAGGAATATTAAAATAACAATCTTCTTTTATTTCTTTATTATTTTATTTCTTTATTTTTATATATTTATATTTACAAACAACTAAATAACATGTCGGTATATATTTTTATTAAAACTCTTATTTTTATTCTTTTTATTTCTTTGTTTTTATATATTTATATTACTTTACTTTTATTTTTATGCTTAAACAAATACGGTCTTGCGCTGCAAAACAGCTGGTTTCGCAATGCGAAAATACAATTGCCGCTTTCTCATGGAATTGTCGTTAGAAAGTTAAACGGAAAAATGCGCACCGGTTCATCGGACGTCTTGGTTAGAAAACATCTGCCATATAGACTGCTTAACCTGCCTTCCTTTGCCGAACGCACATTATTAATATTATTGCGACGCATCATTATGATATTTGCAAGCAAAACCGAATGGATTAATAAACAACGCAAGCGATGTTTAAAATACATATTTATTACTTCTTCGGCATATTGTCTGCCATTTCGCAAAATTGCATTTTTATTCTGTTTAAGGTATGCAACGATGCACGCCCTTACATTATATGGTTTGCACGCAGCAGCATGACGAACGCACGCAAGGCTATACCGAAAACTCGATTGATTGCGCTCCTTATGTCCGTAATGGAAATTGCCTGCATCTTCAGAAACAAGTTTGTGGGTGTATCGAATGCGATAAAGCAAGTTTTGCTCGCCGGTTTGAAATTCGCAACTGCCGACGATAGAAATTCGGAAACACTTTTTTGGTCGCAGCGTGGTATTGCCGGCAATAAGCGCAAATTGAAGTTTCGATTTGTAAAACAGAAAATTCCGGAGAGTAAATTTCCGATTTTCGTCGCTTGAAAAATACGAGCGAAATAGAAAACTCAAAATTATGTGCGACAAATACGGAAGATATTTTGCTGTGATAAAAGCGGCTTCGATGGGCAACAAAAAAGTGAAAAATATTGTAAACGGTTGCGAGAGCAGGGTGGGGGAGAATGCAAAAAACGATAAGAACCAAGAAAAAGAAATGTAGAAAATTTGTCGCTGCGATGCTATCGAGCAGGTTTTATGCGACAAAAAGGGAAGAAATATCGGCGAAAGCATAGGTACGACAAAATGGGAATATATATTTCGGATATGTAAAAGGCAACGTAAGTAGCTGATATACATAGTAGATAAGGGGTGTGTTAAAGGGGAACGGCGACAAAAAAGTGAAAAGTTTTGTAAATCCTTTAAGTTTTAATGCAGCATTTTCCTTTATTTGTCTGTGTTGTAGTGGATTGAATATTCTGCATTAGCGTATTTTTCGCTGATATTTGTTACTAATATGTCGCAGCAAAAATAGGCTTTAAGGGTGGGGAAAAGATGTTTTTGCCGGGTAGGAGAGCGTTTTGTGGGGGTTCGGCGGACAGTTATGGGCGACAAATAAGTAAGATTGTCGGAAATGAGAGCAACGGTATGGTGCGACAAAAAGGGAAGTGTTCTTTTTCGATATATGTGCGACAAATTGGGAGAGAAAACCGAAACGCATTTCAAGGGTTGTAGGGTGGGGAAGTCGGGCGGCGGCAGAGAGGCGGAAATGGAAGGAAAACGAGAGCGAAAGAGCGGGATTTTAAGGGTGGAAAAATAGGATTTTGAGAATGGAATAGAGGAAAATTTGGGGTAAAAAAGTAGGATTTTGAGGGTGAAATGGAGGGGATTTTGGGGTGAAAAAATAGGATTTTGAGAGTGGAATGAAGGGAATTTGAGGGTGGAAAAGCAGAATTTTGAAGGTGGGAAACGATGATTTTAAGATGGCAATTCTTGGGGTTTTGCCGGCGTTATTGAGGTGTAAACCAACGTGTTCCGTGCGTTGATAAGCACCCGGAAGTATGCAACGTGGGTAGGAGGGGCGCAAGCAAGTACGCTCTTATCCGCCTGAATACACGCAACGTACAAGGTGCGAACGATGCGACAGCAATGCAGGGGTGGGGCGGTTTCACTTCTAACACGAAAGAGCGGCGGCGCAAAAGGGAATTTTACGCGCCATCGATGCGAAAGGAAATCTACGCAAATAGAACGGGGTAGGGGTGGGAAGAACGCCGCAGGCAGTGAAGGACGGCCACAGATGCAGGCGGTTTTGGGGGGAGGAGAGGGAGGGAAAGAGGCTGTAAATATCGAAGGACGCCCACAGATGCAGGCGGTTTGGGGGTGAGGAGGGGAGGGAAAGAGGCTGTAAATATTGCGTGAGTTCGGCATAAGAGAGCAGATTAAACAGGCTATCGCGCAGATGTTTTTAAGCAAGTTCGTCAATGAAACAGTGAGCGTTTTTCGGTTTAATATTGTAAAGATAATTCTGTTAAAAAGTGATATAATCGCTTTGGCGTTGCGAAACCGTAGGTTTTGCGATGTAAAACCTACGGTTTTACCGTGCAAAACAGCCGCTTTTGCAACGCAAAACAATAGGTATTGTAATGCGCTGACGATGAGATGGTTAGGCGATAGATATTGTTACGAAAAATATTTACGTTTTTATTGGCTTTTTTCCGTTCTTTTCTCGTTCCTCGAAAGGTGCATTCTCTTGCCATGGCAATGCTCAAATAAAATTGGGAAGGGGGAAGGGTTGCGCGCTTGCCCGGTTAAGTATGAGCAGCGCAAAAACGATGGACGATGCGAGGAAGCACGCTTTAACGGCATCAGGAATTCGGCACGTGTATGCGCTTTCTTCCCTTTTTGTCGGCAAATGCCGTTTTTTATGGTTCTAAATATTGTTCCTTTTTTGTCGCTATATGTGCTTATTAATGTGTATCTATCACGTTTTCAGTGTGTTGCAATATTTCAAATGTAAAGCGTTTCGGGCGGTTTTGCAGTGCGAGATTACATATATAAAGGGTGGGGGAGGGGCGGTTTAGAAACAAAAAGGGCAGTTTTCGATGGTAAAAAAGGCAACTTTCGGCGTCAAAAAAGTGAAAAATTCCCTTTCTGTCGTAGCTATTCTCCCTTTCTGTCGTGCGACGATGGCGCAGAGTTACATATTTGTCGCAGCAAGATTACTTATTTGTCGGCAGTCGTTTCCTTATTTGTCGGCGGTAAGTTACTTATTTGTCG
The DNA here is from genome assembly GCF_000613945.1 of Prevotella falsenii DSM 22864 = JCM 15124. GTDB lineage: Bacteria > Bacteroidota > Bacteroidia > Bacteroidales > Bacteroidaceae > Prevotella > Prevotella falsenii. The sequence continues at coordinate 64,814 of NZ_BAJY01000007.1, read as the reverse complement.
GTGGTCGATGGTGGGGAGTTTTGAGTATCAGACAGTTATCCGTTCCTATATAATCTATTATAATGATTAAGAAAATGATACTCTAATTGAACTGATAAGTTTGCGCTTTCAATGTAAGGGATATTTTCTTTTGGGGCAATGATGATTTTAACAAAAGGTCGTTGCGACCCTCCCTTTTTGTCGCAGTTGGGGGCGGCGAGGTGTGTGGGGCGGGGGGGAATAGGTGTCCTAGGGATTCTAGGGGCTCTAGGATTGGGGGCTGGCGAGGTGTTGTTGGCGGTGGAGGTAGGTGTCGTAGGGGTTTTAGGTATCATAGGGTTGGGGGCCGGTAGGGTGTTTGTGGCGGTGGAGATAGGTGGCGTAGGGGTTTTAGGTATCATAGGTATTTTAGAATACCTATGATTTTGGGGGCTATTTATGGTTTATGGGCTTTTTAAGAAAAATGCAAAGTAGGTTCAAAACGAGCATAAATATCCAAAACGGCAATGGCGTTGATTGGTATATGTAGCTTATAATTATACCTAAAATGGAAATAAAGAGATAGGGATATGCTGTTTTTCGAGAGGCTATAGAACGCTGCCGTAATTGTAGTTTTCGCTTAAATCCGGCGATTATGGAAGCCAATAATACGGCAAAGCCATTATTTCTAAAACCGATACAGCCCACCGGTATGTATCGGACGAACCGATTATGGGCTTGAGGGCGTATAATAAAAGGAAGAGCAGACAGCCTGTGTGTATCCAAAAGGCTTTGTTTTTTACTTTTTGTCGCAGTTCAACAACGAGTGAAAGCGGAGTATTCGAATTGTGAGAGGGTTTATTTTCCATTCTTTATATCAATTAAAAAGCAGGTTTTAAAAACCGTGCAAGGGTTTATTTTTCTTTCTTAATGCCATAAAAGGCGGGCTTTAAAGTCGGTGAAAGGGTTTGTTTTTTGTTCTTAATATCAATTAAAAGGTAGGTTCTAAAAACCGTTTTTGCAGATTGGGCTGCTCCGACGTGTAGTTTTTAGAACCTGCCTTCGGGGTTTTATCTTTTTCTTTCCTTGCTGTTCGTCAGCTTATTTTGCTGCGATGCACTCCACTTCTACGAGTGCATTCTTTGGCAAAGTCTTCACTGCGATGGCAGAGCGTGCCGGGAATGGTTCGTTGAAGAACTCTGCGTACACCTCGTTCATGGCTGCGAAGTCGTTCATATCCGAAAGGAAAACGGTGGTTTTCATTACGTTGGCAAGGCTGATGCCTGCTTCTTCGAGAATTGCTTTTGCGTTGGTGAGCGACTGACGTGTCTGTTCTTTGATGCCGCCGGGTGCAAATTCGCCCGTTGCCGGGTCGATGGGCAGCTGTCCGGAGGTTATCACGAGTCCGTTTGCTTCGATGGCTTGGCTGTATGGGCCAATGGCTTTGGGTGCCTTGCTTGTGTTTATTACTTTCATAATTTTAGTTTGATAAAATTGTTAAACTTATTTTTTTGTTTCTCAAAAAAAGTGCGTTTTCTCGCCACGGCAATGTTCAAATGAATTTGGCTTTGCCTATTTGACGGGGCGAAAACGTTTGTATTTGCAAATGTACGAACTTTTTTTGAAAACAGGAAATGTGCCGTTCGCTTTTCGTTTTTTCGTCTTCCGTGGTGGCAACTTTCTGCGGTGGCAGTGCAATGGTGTTAGTTATATTTAACGAATATTTTTCTGCAATTGCACATATACTGCACATCGGGTTTGTATCTTTGCCCCCGAAACGAGCAGAACGCGTGTCGTCGGGCTTGTTTTTTCAGTTTTTTGTTGCAGTCGTGCCGTTGCGTTCCGGTTTACTTGGCGAATGTTTCGTGTGCGATTTGCTTATAAAGTAGGTGTTCATAATTAATTGACATTGTATTTACGGCTATTTCCCGGTCAGTCTGCCGTCTTGAAGAAGGAGTGTAGCGGGCTACACGACTGATGAAAGGCGACAGACTGACGGAAAAGCGACGTGAAGACGATGGCAAAGTGAAAGCATAAAAGATAAAAGCAATATAGATACGTTTAATTTTGAACACCTACTTAACCTTAATTATTTTTCAGGCGAGCGGAGGAACGCTTGATGCGTTTGCTCCGCTTCCACTAAACTATTTATTAAGCATTATGACGCTATTTACAAAGACGCAAGTTGCCGACCGCCACTGGTCGCGCGAAGATGTAGACAGGATTAAGGCGATGATTGTTGCCGATTTTTCCGAGTTGTTGAACCGCCAACCCGCCGAGGGACTGCAGTGGGCGAGCACGAAAACCGACCTTGTAGAGTTGTCGCACCTTGTTTGGGAGTCGGGTTTGCTGCTCGACGAGCGTGGTGTGCCGCTCAGTTTCCGCAGCATTGTAAATCGGGTTTGTGCGGTGCTGAATGTTGTTCCGCCACACAATCCGTCGGGAACGTTGGAGAAGATACGTGCGCGAAAGAACATTCGGGTGCGCCCCGTTGCCGAGCGATACCTGCTGTTGCACCATCAGCAGCACATTCCGCACCCTATGCGGTTAGATATAAAGCGTGTCCGTGTGCGCCGAAATCTGCCGAGCGAGAACGCGGGGGCATGATTTTTTGCTGTTTCCAACGTAGCAGCGGAATGCCGAAACTGCTATTGGCACGCACCGTTTCGCTTTGTCGGCAGCGGTGAAATATGTTTACAGAAATCCGAAGGTTTTTCGTTGGTTTTCCCAAAGCGGCTGTTTTGCGATGCGAAACAGCCGCTTTTGCGTTGCAAAACCTACGGTTTTGGAATGCAAAAGCGCAGGTTTGAGGGTGTTAAAGCGTAGGTATTGATAATCAGATTGTTACGAGTTTTGCGGCGAAAGAATTATTGTAAGGTTTTTTCGCGGTATTTTTGGGTGATTTCAGTGTGCGAAAGGGCATTGTGCGAGGGTAGGGGGCGATGGTTTAAACGTGGGAAAGGGCATTGTGCAAGGGTCGGGGGCGATGGTTTGTAGGTGTGCGAAGGCTGTTTGTGCGTGGTTTGGTGGTTTGTCGAGGTGCTGTTAGGGTATGAGGAAAGCCGCTGTGGTGGTTTGGCAGATTTGCGGTTGGGGCGGTGTCGAGGTGCGGAAACGAGAAATGGGAGCGTGATAAAAACCACACTCCCAACGTGAGATTCAGTATTAACTTATTATCCAAGGAAGACAGGAACGCCATCGCGACGTGCCTGCAACCTCATTTTTATTGTTTCACGATTTTCTTTCCGTTTACGATGTAGATGCCTTTTGGCAACTTGTTCAGTTCGCCTGACATGCGGACGCCGCTGAGTGTGTAGATGCCTTCTGCGGCTACGGCTGTTGTTGTGGCTGTGTTGATGCCGGTAGGCTGCCCCTTGCCGATGGTTACCCAGTCGGTTACGGCTTTGCCGTCTGCCCCTATGAGCGTGAAGTAGGTCTTGCCTTCCACTTCTGCGTCCTTCCAGTTGGTGTTTTCCGGCTCTACAATCTTGCAGTTCACAAATACGGGGCGTTTCTTCAGCCAGCAGATGCTGCCTGCGTTTTCGTCCTGACTGCTTCCGTTGCCCTTCGCGCGTACCTTACAGTTGTCGAAAGTCCATTCTCCGTTTCCGATGCCGTAGACGCCTGCGCTTACTTCGAGTTCGCAGTCTTTCACGGTTGCGCTACCCATGTTGATGATACCTATGCGTAGGTTAGCGTCGGTTGCGTTGGTTGAACCCTTTATAACCAGCTTGCCGTTGCCTTTGAACGTAATTGCGCAATCTCGTAGTTAGACAGTCCGAAGCCCTTTTCGGCTGTGATGGTGTTGTTGCCTACGAGTACGATATTGAGTCCGTCCAAGGTGTTGGCGATGCCGTTGTATTCTTCTTTCGTGGTTTCAATACTTGCGTTTTCGAGTGTGAGGGTTCTTGTACCGTTGTCGTAAGCAACCTTACCCTTTACACCCGGTATTACCGTGAGGTCCTTGCAGTTGGCAGAATGTACCTCTGCGCCGGCTATGGTGAAGCTGAAGAGCGTTCCGGGAACGATGGTTACCTTTTCCGTAACTACATTGCCGTCGAGCACGATGGCTTTTTTCTGCTTGTCGAACTTCGCTCCCATTGGTGCGGTAATGACGCTGCCGTCGAGTGTAAGTTTTGCTATCTGTGCTACAGAGCCTTTTTCTTTGCCTTCAGCAGTTACGGTTGCGTTGTTGATGGTGAGCCTTTCGCCCTTTCCGTCAGTACCTGCGATACCGTTTTCCTTGCCCTTTGCGTTCACCGTACAGCCTTCGATGATGAGTGTTGTCTTCACGAGGCGAATGCCACAGCTGTCCGTGCTCTCGAGGCTGATGGTGCCTCCGCCGGTGATGGTGGCCGGTTTTTCAAATCGGATAGTAGGATATTTGCCCGACGTAAGGTTGCTTGTGCCCTTAATATCAATCTTAAGACCCTCTATATCAGAGAGAATGGCAGGTGCTTTGTCGGTTGTCAGGGTTGCATCTTCGAGGAAGAGAACTTTTTCCAATGGGTCGTACTTTGCTATACCTGTTACGCCGGGAATTACCGAGAGGTTGTCGCAGTTGTCAGACGAGATGGTTGTGCCTGCAATCTTGATAGGATATTCGGTTGCGTTCTGCGGCTTGATGGTAACCCAGTCGGTAACTACCTTCCGGTCAGCACCGAAAAGCGAGAACACAGTCTTGCCGTCCACCTTCAGTTCTTTCCATTCCGTGCCTGCCGGTTCGGTAATTTCGCAGCCGTTGAACTGCGGTGCTTTCTCTTTCATCATACATATACTGCCGATGTTAGGGTTGTTTGCATCGCCGCCACCCTTTATGCGCATGTTGCAGCGGTCGAAGTTCCATGTACCGTCCGTGATACCCATGGCACCTCCCGTGGCTTCCACCGTACAGCCGCTGACGTTGATAATGCCCATGTTTTGTATGGCAGTTCTGTCAGCAGGATATTTTGCTGTTGTAGAACCCTGCACGATGAGTTTTCCCGTACCGGTGATGGTAACGTTTCCTTGTTGCCTTATGAAGAGTCCTTTTTTCTTTTCAGAGATGAACGTGTTGGTACCGATAAGGTTGATAGTCAAACCATCTATGTCGGTAGCAACGGCTGTGATGGTCGATTTGATGGTAGCATTCTCGAGTGTCAGGGTCTTTGTTTCCGTGTCGTAACTTGCTTTTCCGGTTACCCCTTTAATCACGGTAAGGTCTTTTCGGTTTGAGTGGTCCACCTGCTTACCTGCAATCTCTAAGAAATACTTCTCTGCCTGTGCCGTCGTGGGCAAGGCAAACACTGCAACGAACAGTGCAACAATTGCTGCATAACTGTTCTTTAGTAGATTTGGTTTCATTTGTTAATAGTAACCTCCCTGTTGAAACTCTTTTGGAGCAACGCCGTATCGAAGGCTCGGGCATTTTGTGATGAATTAGGTCTTTCCTTTATATATAAATAGTGTTTCTTATAATATGTTTGCAAATATAACACTTTTATTTTATATTATCAAATATTATGTATTTTTTTTTGCGCTGCGGAGTAGGGTGGGAGGTGGCATACCATCTTGCAACTTGGCAAGGGCAGCGTCGCTACCCTGAAATATCCGAAAGACGTAAAGCCGGCTTATAATGGTTGTAGCATAATGCGGAGATACCGAAAATGTCGGTTCAGGTGTACAACCCGGCTTGTTCGAGACCGCCCGAATGCAAGTTGAATGCCCGCATTTATTTATTTTTCACTTGCCGATAGCCCCTATCCGTTATCGTGCACAATTAAAAAAGCGAGAAAAAAGCAGCAAAAAGATTTGGTGCTACAGATATTTATACATACCTTTGCTTGCGTTATCCTGAAAACAATCTTTTTTACCTTAAATTCACTAATACCTATTGAAGATTTGAAGCGGTTGCCTGAGAGGGGTCATCGCTTTTTTTTCGCTCGTAGAGATAGGGCGGGGTAGGTTCGGAAAGGGGCTTTGGAAGGGGCTGTTGCTTTGCTTGGATTTTTTAGGGTTCTTAGTTTTCATAGATTATATAGAAGCTATAGAGCTCCTAGAATTTTTAGTTTTCCTAGGTTTTTAGTATTTCTAGAGCTTCTAGACTTTCTAGTTTTCCTAGGTTTTCTAGTATATCTAGTTTTCCTAGTTCTCCTAGATTACCTAGAATTCCTAGGGTTTCTATACCCCATGGGGCACCTCCAAGAACGCAGGAACCCTTTGCCTGCACCTTCGCACGGCGAAACACACCTCCTCAACACTTTTTCTTGCCATTGTTCGGCTATCTCTTTTCTTTTTCGTACTTTTGTCTGCATAACCCATAAGCAAGCTATGAAAGAAATGGAAACATACGACTTGCTCGACGAAAGTCAGCAAAAAGTAGTAAACGCACAGCACGGACACCACCTCGTTTTGGCATCGCCGGGGTGCGGAAAGACGTATATTCTTGCCCAACGCATACGCCACGCACGGCAGCAGGGAGTGGAATACGCTGACATGCTGTGCCTTACGTTCACCAATCGTGCCGCACGCGAAATGCTGAACCGCATTCGCACGGTGATGAAAGACGACGACACGAGCAGTCTGCAAGTAGGAAACGTGCACCATTTCTGTTCCAAATTCTTGTTTGAAGAGGGGAAAGTATCTGCCGACACGTCCATCATCGACGACGAAGAAGCCATCAGCATCATTGCCGAATACAGGCAAGAGAGCGAAGACACCGTAATGAACAACTACAAACGGCAGCAGGAATACAAGCAAATAATACTCTTTTCGCACCTCATGTTCCAAATGGAGCATCGCCACGAATGGAAGTATTTCCTTCACCCGGAATGCCTTACCGACAGCGATCGCGAAGCCATCAAACACATCTGCCACTCGCAGGGCAAACCCTACAACGAGCAAACGGTGCTGGAAATATACAACAACGCAATGCAATATGCCGACGAAGCCGACTCGCCGTACATCAACCGGCAGATGGCAGAAAGCATTCGGGCACTCGTTACCAAGATGTACTACGCCAAACGCTTTGCCCAATACAAGGCGGAACACGCTATGTTGGACTTCGAGGACCTTCTGCTCTACACCTATAATATATATAGGGAAGGTGCCACACAGCGCAAATACAAATGGATTCAGGTAGACGAGGTGCAGGATTTGAACACTATTCAGCTCGCCATCATCGACCTGCTGGCGACTGACGACGACCCTACGGTGATGTATCTCGGCGACGAACAGCAAGCCATTTTCTCGTTTATGGGTGCAAAAATAGAAATGCTGAGTCTGCTGAAAACACGCTGCAAAGGCAACATTCACCACCTGCTGCAAAACCATCGCTCGCCAAAATACCTCTTGGACGTGTTCAACGACTATGCCGAACACCGGCTGCACATCGACCGCGAGCTGCTGCCGCTCACCGACAACGATGCCAAAGCCCGACCGGGCGACCTCGTGGTGCTGACAAGCAATACGGTGGAAGACGAAACCGACGCTGTAGCGGCAACATCGGCACGCCTGCTCCGGCAAGATGCAACGGCAACAACGGCAGTCATTGTAAACGCCAATGCCGATGCCGACAGGGTGAGCAAAGCCTTGGAACGCCACGGCGTGAACCACCTGAAGGTGTCGGGGCGCGACCTTTTCGACACGCCTGCCATGAAAACGCTTATCTCCCACATCGCCGTGTTGCACAACGAGCAGAATACACTTGCGTGGTCGCTCCTGCTGAAAGGGCTGAAAGTGTTCGATTCCAAAGGTCTTGCCCGCCGATTTGTCCACAAACTGCGCCAATTGTCGCTATCGCCGACCGACTTCCTGCTGTATGAACACAGCAACTACACCGCCGATTTCCTGCAAAACTACAACGATGGCGACATCGTAGTGTTCGATACGGAGACCACGGGACTGAACGTGTTTGCCGACGACATCATCGAAATAGCCGCCGTACGCCTGCACAAGGGCGAAATTGTGGGGCAGCCGCTCGACCTTTACATACGCACCGATAAGCCCATTCTGCCCAAACTCGGCGAAAAAGACAACCCGATGTACGCCATTTACCACGAGAAGATGCACAGCGGACAGCTGCTTTCGCCTGCCGAAGCCCTGCAACGGTTTTGGCAATACGTGGGCGATGCGGCTCTCTTGGGGCACAACGTTGCCTACGACAGCAACATCTTGGACTACAATATGCGCCGATACACGCCTGCCGACAGCATGAAAAGCCACACCAACCCGTGCTTCGATTCGCTCAAGCTCATACGTCTGCTGGCACCGGGACTGCCGTCTTACAAGTTGGAAACGCTTTTAGAGCACTTCCACCTCGAAGGCATCAACTCGCATCAAGCCATCGACGACGTTGCCGCAACCATCTCGCTCGTACGTCTCTGCGCCCACAAAGCCGCCCGGCAACAGCCCCTGCAAGCCGCCTTTATGGCACACCGGCAGGTTGCTCCCTACGTTCAACGCTTCCGTGCAGCCTATGCACCGCTCTTCAATGCGGCACTTTCGCATTGCTACGAACTGAAAGCGGGCAGCGAAAAAGCCCTCGTCGAAGAAGTAAAGAACACCTACAACGAGCTGATTGCGCAGGGATTAATCGGCGAAATAGACCGCCTGTCCTACTTTCTGCGCTACTTGGAACTCGACTTGCTTACCGACGAAAGCATACCCAACGCACTTATCGAGCAGATTAACCGCTATATGCCGGAAATCAGTACGATGAAAGAGAGCGACTTCTGCAACAGCAAGAGCCTTGACGAACGTGTCTACGTTACCACCATACACAAGGCAAAGGGACTCGAATTCGACAATGTCATCGTCTTCGATGCCGCTTCCGAACGCTATCCGAACAAGCGCAACACCACCGAAAAGCAGAACGAAGAAGACGCCCGCAAGTTCTACGTTGCCATGTCGCGCGCCAAACGCCGCCTTATCGTGGCTTATTCCCTCACCGCCCGCGATTGGCACAACGTGTCCTACACCCGCGAGCTTACCCCGTTTATGGACAGCATAGCCCGCCATTTCGAGGGATAGAAAGCCCAAAGGCTGTATTTTTCCTAAAAAATCTAGTTCTCCTAGAAATCCTAGAAAATCTAGGAGAACTAGAATTTCTAGAGAACCTAGCCCCCGGCACCCCCTCTAACCCCCACCGCAAACACAAATTCTTAAAAACCAAAGCTGAATTTTTGTAAAACTAAAAATATTTTATTATATTTGCAAATAGGTGTTTCAAACCGACACTTAAAGCTGAACCATGCACAAATAACTGACTTCTCTAACCGGAAAACCATTTATTGAAAGCAAAGAAAACATTGCTATAACAGTTTTATCTTTTCATCTTTAAAACGCATATATTTATGAAAAAGAACTACATCTATTTAACTATGGCATTCGCTTTTGCCTTTATCTTGGGGTTAAAGGCTTCTCCTACCTACCTTGGCGAACAGCCGAAACAAGGGTGGAGCTACGATTTTGAAACGGCAAAAGCCGACAAACTCGGCGACAGACCGAACCATTACGACTTGAAACTGAACGGACTGGCATGGTCGATGTATGCCGTCAGACGCACCGGAGGGGCAAACGACTTTGCCAACGGCAAGTATGCAGCACGCATCTATGGCAGTAAAATGTCGATGAAGGAGATGCCTTATATGGCAATGACCGAAGACAAGGAAGGCGGCATCGGCACTGTAGAGTTCGTTTATCGTGCCTACGGCGAGCACACGGCATCGCAGGTGGCGTGGTGTGTGCAGGTTTCGGAAGACAAAGGCGAGCATTGGGAAACCATCGGGCAACCTTTTACGCCCACGGCAGAAGTGCAGAACTTTCACGCAAAAGCTAATGTGGAAACCGGACGCATACGCATTGTGCGTACCGACTATGCCGTTTTCGACTTCGCAGCAGCAAGCGGATACGACGCTGCTTTCAATCTCGACGACATCAGCATTACCGATTGCGAAGCCGAAGCACCCGACCGACCTTCTATTATCGCCAACAACGATTTATTGGCGTTCGGCGAAGTGAACAAAGGAGAAACGAAAAAGCTGACGCTGAACATTACTTACAAGAACCTGAAAGACGACATCAGTCTGACGCTCTCGGGCGAAAGTGCGCCGCAAACTTTCGGTATATCCACCGAATTAATCTCGGTTTCGCAGGCTGAAGGCACCGGAGAGGTGGAAGTTTCCTTTACTCCGAACTCGTTGGGAGCACACCAAGCCGTGCTGAAACTGCAATCGGGAGAAACCACAACCGAAGTGCGACTTACGGGAACGGCTGTCCGCAAGGCAGGCGAATTTACGTATAGCGGTGGCGAGGGCACAAAGGAAAGCCCCTATCTCATTGGCACAGCAGGCGACATAGAGGACCTTTCGCTTGCCGTAGACACCGAAACCGACTACGCAGGCAAATACTTTAAACTTACGAAAGACATTGATATGAGCGGCGTGAGCAACATGAAACCTATCGGAAACAACTTCGGAACCGACGGCAGTTCGCTGAGAGCATTCAGCGGAACCTTCGACGGCGACAACCATACCATCAGCCGTCTCGCCATGACCTTCACGGGTAAGAACAATCTTGGCGTAGCTCTTTTCGGTATTTTGAAAGACGCCAAGGTGATGAACCTTACACTGACAGACTGCCATTTCGAAGCTGACGCCATCGTTGCGAGCATCGCTTCCGTGCTTGTAAGCTCGGTATTGGACAACTGCCATGCGAGCGAAAACGTTACGGTAAAAGCGCGCCTGAAACCTTATGCAGGCGGCATAGCAACTTCGGCATTCCTTTCTCCGTCTTCCATAACAGACTGTACATCAAGAGCAAGCGTAGAAGCAGCCGATGTGGCAGCAGGTGGCATCTTGGGTTTGAACAGCATACAGGGAACAACCATAAGCCGTTGTATCAATTATGGCAGCGTGCACACCGACGGTAACTTCGCCGGCGGCATCGTCGGGTATGTGGAAACAGGCAGTCTGAACATCGACGACTGCCTCAATGCAGGCGACATAAAGGCTCAATCTTATGCAGGCGGACTCTTGGGAATGGGCTTACAGGGGGCTTCCATCAATCTGCGCAACTCCTACAACATCGGTAGAGTGGAGGCAACCGACTGACGGGGCTTTCGACCCTGTCTTCCCACTTGCAATAAAGACGGAAGGACTGATTATAAACACGCAAAACTGCTATTACGACGAGGCTCTTTACAATGGCACTTCAGCCGGTACGGGCTATGCGCGTGCAGATATGCGCTCGCAGGAATTTACCGATAAGCTGAACGGCGACCGTGCCGAATATGTATGGAGACGCCTTGTGGGTGTCAATGACGAACTTCCTGTGCCGTGCGGAGAGGGCGAAGTAATCACCCACATTGCACAAACAGCCGCGGCAAAGCCCGTTCTGAACATTGCAGACGGACGTATCGTACCCTCAGAAGGCGTCCGCCTCTTGGCTATACACGACGTTGCAGGTCGTCGCTGCGCCACTTCGGGCAAGCTGCCCGCAGGCATCTACATCGTAACACTGATGTCTGCCGAGTCGAAAACACCGCTGACAGTGAAAGTAATGATTAAAATAAAATAATAAAACCTATTCTTAAAGACAAAATATAATAAACAATGAAAAATCTAAAACAAACCGGATACGGCATCATCTGTTCCCTGATGCTCCTTACAATCGGCACTTTGCAGGCATACGCAGGCAACGACGACCACGCCATACTGACTGCCAACGAGATGACAATTCCGCTGAACCGCATCTACCGCATGTATATAAAGAAATACAACAAAGCCACACAGGCGCACATTGCAAAGGGCGAGCGCATCGCTATACGCTATACTGCGGACGACAATGCAATTGTAGAACCGCGAGGCAATGCTTTTAAGGCGATCGCAGTAGGTCGTACAAACCTTACATTGCGCATTTCGAGTGCCTATCCGGGCACATTAGACACTTTCGACCCTGACCATATATTAGACGAAATAAGGTTTTCGGTCGAGGTGAAAGACCACGTAGACATGCCTTTCCCACAGTTTTCGGCTACTTGGGGACAAAAGAAAGCAGAGACAATGGAAACCTTTTTGAAAAGCGGAGCATACACGAACTACACCGCCGACTATTGGGCGATGAACCCCAAAGTAAGCGCAGAAGACCGCGAAGGACTTGAAATACTGTCTACAACAAACACCGAGTTTCCGTTTATCATGCTTGCTTTCACGCCTGAAGAGAGCGAACTGTGCGCCCTTTACCTGCTTGCATCGTCTTGGGAGCGTGTAACAACCCCGCAAATTAGCGAGGTTTACAAGCTGCTTGCAGCCAACGGATTTAAAGACAGAGGTACAAATCCGGACACAAACTGCTGGCAAATGTACAACCCAACTTCTAAAACGCTTGCTACCTGCGGACTGATGGTAGTAGAGGGGTGCAGCTACTGCTACGTAGGACTTTCTTACTTAGCCACCGACCCCAACCCGACGGCTATCCACGGCACCCGTGCCGAGCAACCCGAAGTAACGTGCCGGCTGAATGGCGGTGTATTGAAAATCCAAGCCGAACAATATGTAGGCAAGCCCATTGCCATCTATACATTCGACGGTAAATGCCTGAAGACAGCCACCGTACACAATGGCGACAACCTTATTTCAGACCTCCCGCACCGGCCTTTCTTCGTTCGCATCGGCAATTGCGCTGCCATCAAGGTTATTCCCTAACCCCTTTTCCCCCGCCATCGGTTCGCCTCTGCCGAGCCAATGCGTGGGCAAAGCATTATAAACATAACGGCTAATCGAAGCCAAACAGCAATATCCCCGAAAGCACAACCGCTTTCGGGGATATTTTGTTTGCATAAATGCACAGCGTGGAATATGCTGCGGAGAAGTTGCAGCTGCCGTAAGAACATACTGTGGAATATGCTACGAGGAAGTTGAAAATAGAGATAGAACACACCTCGCACCGCTAAAGTTTTCCAAGTACTTATATTTTATCCTTCTATTCATTACTACAATAGAGGCAGATTTCACAATTGGAAATCTGCCTCTGCTATTTTTACTTAGATAAATATTCTTTGTCTTTTTACTTTTTCTCCCACCAAGTAAATCCTTTATAACGGTTCGCACCACCGTATAGTTTCGCAGTGCCCTTCGTACCATTATGGTCCAGAGAGAAATAAAGATAATATGCGCCATCAGTAGCCACGCCGGGCGAATTATTCCACGGTGTCGGAGTGCAAGTCCAATAGTTGCCATCTTCTCCGATATTATAGAATTTGCCTTGGTTATAGCTACCCAAAGCCGGGAGATAGAAATATTTTTCAATATCATCAGGACGTCCAATGACAGCGTTGTTGTTCTCATAAAAAGCTGATGCTGCTAATGTTGTGTAATCCTTACCATCAGGAGCAAGATTGGAATTGAAGTTTGGTGTAAGAATATAGTCTTTTTTCTTAAACCACATTCCGCCGGTATATAAATGTTCATACATCACCCAAAGTTCTTCCGAATCCCAATGTGGATCGCCATATTGAATATACCACCATGTTTCATTTACGTTTGGACAGCCTCCGCAACTGCGATATGCAGGGGCAGGGAATGCTTGCTTATTATACCAACGCGGATCACTTTCACTCTTAGGATAAGATGAACCAGCGGGAGCATCTTTAGTTTTGGGCTGATTGCTCTCATATCCTTTCCAATAGTCCTGTCCGCTCGCACAATCCCACATATAATATTTTTTATATGAATAATCGGTTGGGTCTAACTTAGCTGTTATGTCATAGATTTTACCGGCTTCACAATTAAGCGTAAAAGTCTTGGTTATAGTTCCTTTAATATCTTCTGTAGCTGTTTTATAGTGCAACCAATAACGTACAGTGAGTGTATGGTTTCCCGGTGCAATAACTACGTAGGCTCCGTTTTTAGTAATGTCTGTTGAGGAATTGGTAATAGGGAAGCCCATAGTACCCGTAGTGAGCATGATGGTATTGGAAGCATCGGACACGGGAGTATTGGAAAGCGTACCGTTAGAGAAGTCGTAGGTTCCTGCGATAGGACTTTCCGACACTATTTCTATTTGATAAAGCGTACTGCGCTTAACAAATTCGTTTGATGTACGGGGCAGGAAGCAGAGGTAGCTCGCCTTGTGGTCGAGTCTGAACTTGAACGAAGAGCCATTGCCCGAAGCCGTCGCACTACCGCAGTCGCCCGAAACGCCGGCATGACTGAAATCGTTTGGCTGCGATTGTGTTTGTTTGTTGGCAATCGTTACTTTGTCGCCTGCCGTGCTGTTTGCGCCGGTATAATGAACGGTACAGCCATTGCTGAATGTTCCCGACAGCGTGAACACGCCATGCGTCATATCCGAGTTGAACTTGCCCGCACCGCTCTGTTGAAACTTTCCTTCGGTGTCCTTCACCCAAATCTTGTCGCCTGCCGACCAATAGGGCTTGGCTCCCTGTCCGAGAGAGTGTTCAATAGTGGTGCGCGTTTCGGGATTTTCGCTTGCGAATGTTACAATGCCTGCCTCCGTTGCTGTATTGTTCTGTGTGCCTTCGTTTTGCGTACTATCATCGTTGGCACAGCCTGCGAGCACCGCCGCCATAAGCAACAGTGCTGCATGGAATAAATGCTTGTGTCTCATTTTATAGTCTTCTTTTTTATTAATTACTTTGTTCACTTGGTCTTCTCATATATTTGTTACCAATAGAAGCCAGTTTACTCTTCATTTTCTTCTGTGAACTCCCACTGCTTGGCGTCGCCTACAGTTCCTCCCTGTCCAATATGGGAGTGGTCTCCACTTGCCTCTACCATCAGATACTCAAGATTTACGCTGATGATTTCGATTTTTGGGCAGACATACATCTGCTTTTTTAGTTCTTTCTGTTTCATATTTAACACTTAATTTAATAAATTATTTATCGTTATTCCATTCTTTCTGAAGTTGGCAAATGGCATAGAAAATCAGGCAAAGGAGTTTTCTTAGGAAAATCCTTTGCCTGTATAGGGTTCGCAAGATACGCCTCGCGCGCGTAAGATAAAGTGTATTTAGAGATAACGAGCGACGGTGCGCCTGTGTGTGTGTGTTAGCAAAATATTCGAGCCAACCAAATATAAAGAGTTAAAAGTTGCATGAAAAATTCTATTTCCTTGCAACCCTCTTATACCTTTATTATATAAGGGTATCTGATACTTTCCTAAGTTATTTAATCCTCTGTGGTACAAACCTTTTTATCTTATGATTGCTGCAAAGGTAAACAATGTTTTTAATATATACAAGTAAAACTTGAGAATTGTGTAAAAATAGTGTGCCATAGAGCTATTGCCATGCAAAGTTTAGTTCGAGCTGAAAACTTTCTTGCTGCAAAGCAAGTTCTTGCAGGTCGAAATTGAAAACCAAAGCTTCAATCATTGCATGCCGATTTTCTATGCGACCTCCCCCATGGTAAAAGTGTTCTTTCGTTTTAACGTTGAAATGGTTCCGGTATTTTTCCATCATATCGTTGGTTCTGAACTCGTTATGACACCATGTAGATAGTATGAAGTGAGCCGGTGTAGTGCTGAGGGCATGGAACAATGCCTCTTCGTCTTCCTCCGTCCAGCCATTATAATAGTCCACGTAGCGTCCAAAGTAGGGTGGGTCGCAATAGATAATGTCGCCGGCCTGCGCCTGCTTAATTGTATCGATAAAATTACGATTGACAAACTCCCAGTGATAACGATGGATTACGCGCTGCGCAGCGGCAAGTTGATTACATATTTTCGTGATGTATGCGGGCGAAAAGCGATTAGGTTTCTTACAGAAAGGTATATTCCATTGCCCTTTTCTGTTGAAACGCATCATGCCATTGAACCCTGCTCTCGACAAGAAAATGAAATCGAAAGGACTATGTTCGGTATTAAAACGGTCTTTTATAAGTCGATAGTGCGCATATCCGTCCTCTTCGGCTTCTGCCAACAAGCTGCCTTCATGCGTAAGATATTCGCGCATATTCTGCGGTGTTACTTCCCCATTCAGCACAGCATTGTAGAAATTAATGATGTGCGGATTACTGTCGCCTATTATTCTGTTGCCGCCAACGGGAGCATTAAGCCCCACTACACCTGTACCAAAAAAGGGTTCAACCCAATTGACAGTGGCTAAATCCAGTCCGGACCGACGTACCGTTTCGTTTATCCAAGGCACAAGTTTCGTTTTTATTCCTTGCGATTTTATAGGGGGAACTAATACTGACATAATTGTTTGTGTTGATTTTATTTGCTTTTTGAGCATTGTAATATGTTTGGCTTCCTTTATCGACTTTGCCAATTTTAATTATTATCGAACAGGTTTTACTTTTTCCCTATCTATGTTTTCCGCTATGTTCGCCTACATTTTTTCAAGCAGTCCCTTCTGTCGGGCTAAATATGTCTTATAGGTTTCAAGATTGTTCTTTCGTCATAATGCGGTCGTGAGCTTGATATTACTAAGTTTCTTTTACGAGCATTCAGAACCTTAGTTGTTTTATCTAAGGTTCCGAATGCAGGATTAACCGGCTACAAGTATTGTTTTTAGCGGCTTGCAGCCATATTATTTAAACTTCATTCCTAAGTTTTTCATAATGAAACTGTAGATGTCGGCTTGTTCTTCGAGCTGTTTTGCCAATGGTTTGCCGCTGCCGTGCCCTGCTTTGCTGTCGATGCGAATGAGCACGGGGGCTGTGCCTGCCTGACATTCTTGCAGGGTTGCCGCGAATTTGAACGAGTGTGCGGGCACTACACGGTCGTCGTGGTCGGCTGTCGTAACGAGTGTTGCCGGGTAGCTGACGCCCTTTTTCAGGTTGTGCAGTGGCGAATAAGAGTACAGGTATTCGAACATTTCCTTGCTGTCTTCGCTTGTGCCGTAGTCGGGAGCCCAGTTCCAGCCGATGGTAAACTTATGGTAGCGCAGCATATCCATTACGCCCACTTGCGGAATGCAGACTTTGAAGAGGTCGGGGCGTTGTGTCATACATGCTCCTACGAGCAGTCCGCCGTTGCTTCCGCCCACGATGGCAATGTGGTCTTTGCTTGTGAAGTTGTTCGTGATGAGCCATTCTGCCGACGAAATAAAGTCGTCGAACACGTTTTGCTTCTGCATTTTCGTGCCTGCAACGTGCCATTCTTCGCCGTATTCGCTACCGCCACGCAGGTTTACCTGTGCGTAGATGCCGCCGTTTTCGAGGAATGGTATGCGCATTGACGAGAAATTGGGCGACAGCGGAACGTTGAAACCGCCGTAGCCGTAGAGGAACACGGGGTTCTTGCCGTTTTGTTTCAGGTCTTTTCTGTAGGTCAGGAACATCGGCACGCGCGTTCCGTCCTTGCTGGTGAAAAACACTTGCCGGGTGGTATATTTATCGAGGTCGAACTTTACCTTGGGTGCGGTGTAGACGCTGCTTTTGTTTTCGGCAATGTCGTATTGGTAGATGGTGCCCGGAACGGTAAAGGAAGAGAAGCTGTAGAAACACTCTTTTTGTCCGCGTTCGCCGCTGAAGCGTGCCCTACCCACTGTCGGCAGCTGTATTTCGGCGAGTTCTTTGCCTTCTGTCGAGTAGAGATAAAGGTGTGTAGAGGCATCTTGGCTGTAGGTAAGCACGAGCTTATCGTCGGCAAACTGTACGCTTTCCAATACGTTTTTGCTTTCGCCGACGAGTTCTTTCCAGTCTTTAAAGCCGGGTTTCTTTATGTCGGCAACCATGAGTCTGCCACGTGGCGCGCCGTCGTTGGTGAGCAAGTAGATGTTGTCGCCTACGGTTTCGATGGGACTATATTGCAAGTCCATGTTTGAAGTCATCTGTATGAACTGCGCATCGGGTACACGAAGGTCGCGCACATAGAGGTTCATGCCCGACCCTGCACCGCTTTCGTAGAGGAACATCATGGTTTCGTCTTTGTTCACCGATACGGAATAGAAACGTAGCGGATAGGCGGGATTTTGGTAGAACAGCACGTCGTCGCTCTGCTTCGTGCCTATTTTGTGGTAGTAAACCTTGTGTACTTCGTTCTTGGAACTGAACTCTTTGCCTTTTTCGGGGGCATCGTAGGCACTGTAATAGAAACCGTTGCCGCACCATTGTGCACCTCCGAACTTTGCCCATTCTATGTGGTCGGTCAGCAGTTCGCCCGTTGCAACGTCCTTGACGTATATTTCCTGCCAGTCGCTGCCGCTGCGCGAGATGACGTAAGCCATGTATTTTCCGTCCTTCGAGAAGGTGGCATCTTGGAGAGCCACCGTGCCGTCGTCGCTCAGTTTGTTAGGGTCGAGAAACTCGCGGAGCTGTCCTCCCAACTCGTCCATTTGGTAAAGAACGCTCTGGTTTTGCAGTCCGTTGTTCTTATACACATACCATTTTCCGTTTTTCTCGAAGGGTGTGCCCACCTTTTCAAAGTCTGCCACCTCTTTCAGGCGTTTCAGTAGCTTGGCACGGAAGGGTATTTTTGCCAAGTAAGCGTTTGTTACCTTGTTTTCGGCTTCCACCCACGCCGCGGTTTCTTGGCTGCGGTCGGCTTCCAAAGGGCGGAAGGGGTCGGGCACTTTCACGCCGAAATATGTGTCTGCCGTATCGTCTTTCGGTGCTTTCGGGTAGACAATGTTCTGTGCTGTCATTGTTGTTGCTGTCAGTGCGAGTGCCGACAATGCGATAAGTTTTTTCATTCTGTTGATGGGTTTATGTTGTTTCAATGTTTTATCCCCAATCGGTCATCAGGCCGCATTTGTTTAGATGTGTTATTACCGTTATGCTTCCTCACCGGTTTCGTCAGCCTGCCGGCATCTGTGCAGCCATTCCGGCTCGTCGTAGCGAGCTACGCCTTCGATGAAATGCCGGCACATCTGTTCGACAATCGAACAAAACCGGTAAAGTACTTTAATGACCGATTTGGGTTTATTTGCCACAAAGATACTAATATTTTTTGTATTGATGCGGTTTGAGAATTGAAAAAATGCCCATTGTGTGCGACCGTTTGCCTTGTCGGTGCAGCCTTTTCGGAAAATCAGCCGCCTTGCTGTCGCTCGGCAAAGGGGCTGCCGACACTTCTCCGGCATTGGTTTCTGCGTTGCCCGCACCGCAGTTTGCGTATTCTGTTATGGTTGTCCGACCGACCGTTTTCGTCCGGGCAAATGCGCAATGCCAAATTTATTTGAGCATTGCCATGGCGAGAAAAGCACCCTAAACCACAGCCCCGGATTTGTGTTGAAAAGGCTGAAAAAGGGAGAAAAACATGTAAATATTTTTCGGAAGAAGTGCGGTTGCGTAACCACCTCGTTATCAATGCTTTGCAATACCTATTGTTTGGCGTTGCAAAAGCGTAGGTTTTGCACGGTAAAACCGTATGTTTTGCATCGTAAAACCTACGGTTTCGCAACGCCAAACCGATTATATCATTTTTTAACGGAATTATTCTTACAAAATAAGGGCGGTTTTCTGCTTTTTCCAAAGCATTTTTTCAGACTTTCCAAAGCACTTTTTGGGGCTTTCAAAATCATTTCTTCGGGTTTTCCGAGACACTAAAAACGAAACAGCCGCCCGATAGAACTACCGAGCGGCTGCTAAACTATTAACCCCAATTGGTCATTAGGACGCATTGGCTTAGATGTGTTATTATCGTTATGCTTCCTTACCGTTTTCGTCCGCTTGCCGGCATCTGCGCAGCCATTCCATCTTGCCGTAGCCCGCTACGCCTTCGATGAAATGTCAGCACATCTGCTCGACAATCGAACAAAACCGGTCAAGGACGCTAACGACCGATTGGGGTTAAAGAATACAGAAAAACTACTTTGCGATGTGCTTTTTGCCTTTCGTGATGTATATGCCTTTGTAGTTGTTGCTTACACGACGGCCCGAGAGGTCGTAGCGTGGTGCATTTTGGTCGGCATTTTGGTCGGTAGCACCTACTTCAACAATACCGTCGGCAGTGGTAACTTCGGCTTCGTTAGAGAACTTAGCCTCGCCTTTGTCGTACACCGCTGTTACGTGGTAGCGGTGTGCGCCGCCCGTTGTGTCGGTAAACTTGGTGTCCTTTACAGGTGCATCGTTCACCTTAACGCCGTCGCGGTAGATGTTGTAGCCCATCAGCGTAAGGTCTTGAGCGGCTGCAGAGTCGGGCAAGAAGTTTATGTCGTCTATGAGTGTGGCGTAACCGTCGGCACTTGATGCTACGATGGCAAAGTACTTGGTTCCTTCCGGCAGGTTATACTCTTCTTCCGCCCATGCTTCCGGCACCACGTGCTTCTCTTCGAGCATTACGAAATCGGAACGATTAAAGCCTGTTGTAGAGTACATTACGCTGTAAGTTTCCTTGTCGGCACCTTTGAAACCCTTCGACCAGAACGATATAGTCTGTGCCTTGCCCGGCAATTCGGGCGATACCAACCAGTTTTCGGTGATGGCATAAGGTGCTCCGAACGAGATTAACACCTTGTCGCCGGTGTGCCCTTTCCATGCAGCACTGCTGGCAGGAGTGGTCTTGGCATAGTTGAATACGGTCCAAGCCTGACGGTCGCCCATTCCGGGGAAGGTGGTTTCGTTAAATCCGTAAACGGTGTGGAAGTCTACGTCGTAGAGCAGCCAGTCGCCAATATTCGTGTTTGTGAAGTCCGGATACGTCTCAAAGCTTTCCACGACGCGTTGGTCGTCGGTGCGTGGAGCGTCAGGAATGTTCCATGTGAGTGTATTCCGTGCGCCTGCAACAGCCTTCAAATCCTTTGCTGTTGGGTAAGAAGGGAATTTCACTGCCACCGTAACGGTGTCGGTGGTGTTGTTGTCCAAATCTTCGTCGCCCTCTACTTCAACCTTTGCATAGAGCTTTGCTGCATCGGCGAAAGTGCGCTGTGGTGTGAAGGTTACGGTGTTCTGAACCGTTTTGCCTGCCGGCACGGCTGCGCCCTTTGTGCTGGCGAGCTGTTCTTTTCCGTTGTAAACCGTTACGGTATAGTTATCGGCAGCCATTGTTCCGTGGTTGGTAACATCAATGATTACGGCGGCAGGGTTGTCTACGCGCAAGCGTCCCGGAGCCTCTTTCATCTTTATTTCCAAGTCGTTTGTCTTGCGGTCGAAGATGTTGATGTTATCCAAGTAGAGGTTGCTCATGTCGGTTGAGCCTTTGCAATCGAAGGCAATCTGAATGAATTTGCCACCTACGAACTTCTTCAAAGGCAACTCTACCTTTATCCATTCGCGGAGTCCCACTTCCTGCAAGTCGATGGTTGCGATGGTGTCAGCCACGCCGTACTCTTTCGATACCCATACTTTAAACACGTCTTCAGAGTTCTGGTGGGTCTTGTAATAGAACGAAAGTACAGGGTCTTTTGCCTTTCCAAGGTCAATCAAGCCACTCTCCAATACCGACCATTCGCCGACAAACTTCGGTGTAAAGCCGATGAAACCACGGTCGCCGTCCTGAGAATAGTTGGAATCGTCGTAGAATGGAGACCAGCGGTCGAGCTTGCTGTAGTCGATAAACCAGAAGTTGGAGAGCTTGCCGTTGGCAAACGATTCTTTCACAGGCAGGGTATAAGGCTTTCCGGTTACGATTACGTTAGAGTAGGTGCGCTTGCTTTCGCCCGCTTCGTTTACGGCAGCAATGTTGTAAACCAGTGCTTCCTGAATGTCTTTCACAGGTGGTGTGTCCTCGTAGACGGTGGTTTTGATGCCCTTTGCCACCTCTACGGTCTTGGCACGCTTCAGCGTGTAGGTGATGGCATCGGGGTTCACGTATTCTCCGTTGGCACCTTTGGTAACTGCGTCCCACTTTATCTGCGCCTTTCCCTCTTTGTAGATGAGGCTTAATTTGCCCACTGCCGCAGGCACATCTATGCCTACAAAGGCTGAAACCTCTACGGCTTCGCCCTCGCCTTCGTCGCTGACCGGCACAATACGATAGGTGTTGGTGCCGTTCGGAACATTCGTGTCGGTGAAGCTCAAGGCAGCACCCGGCGCAGGATTGTCGAAGGTTTTCACCGGCTCTTCGCCACGATATATTTCTATTTTGGTGAGCTTTGTAAGTGGTTTGTCGCCCATATCCTTTGTCGGTGCAGTAAAGGTTATCACTGCCGAGTGCCCTCCGTTGGCAGCAGGTGTTACCTTAACGCCGGTTACGGCAGCAGGTGCGCTTTCGCCCAACTTCTCTTTCAGGTCTATGTTATAGATGCTGAAACCTCCCGCTTCGAGTTGCATTTCGGTGTTGAAGTGCCACCCAAGATAGTATTCGCCATCGGCATCGACGCTGAACACCACCTTTACGGTTGCTTTTTCAACAAAGTCTGCAGGTGCAACAATCTTGGCTGCGATGGTCTTTTTCATCGCTGCAGCGGTTCTGTCGGTACCCAGTTTCACTTCGTAAGTTTCTTTTGCGTTGTTTGTTTCGCCACTAATGGTGTATGCAAGCTCGTACGACTTGCCTGCTTTCAGCTTAAGAACGGGACTTACCAACCAGTCGTCGGCGTCCTGCGTGCGCACGCAATAAGCCGTGCGGGCGTCCTTATCATACTTAAAGGCTTGCTCGTCGTCGTTCGCATCGAGCACCGTAAAGCGTTCAAAAGCCTGCTCGCTGTCGAAGCTTTCCGACCAAGGCAGCTTCACGCTCTGTGCTTGCAGCACCAACGGCAGCATCAGTAAGGCTGCTAAAGTACTTCTTCTCATTTTCTGTAGATTTAATATTAATAGATTAAAATATCGTGGCAAAAGTATAGTATTTTTTCCGATAAACCGCAAGAACTCATAAAAATTTATCGATATAGGATAAATTTTTTCCGATAAACCTTGTTTCTTTATTTTATTTTTTGTTATATTTGCAGCCGAAACCTAAAATAAAAGAAAATAAAGCAACGCAAGAAAAGTGTTCCGAACAGGGAAACAAAGCGATTGCCAAGCATATATAAGATTAAGGACATTGCTATTTACCGAAACGCCCAAGCCTCCGACACGGCGTTACTCCGCAAGAGCTGCAACAGGGGGGCACACGGAAACAATGGAAACCAACCAACTATTCAAGCGCAACTATGCGACATTCGTCGTACTGTTCATCGCCTTGTTCGCCCTGTCGCAGCAGGTACAGGCACAGGAAAAATACGACGTTGCGATTGCCGGCACATGGATAACATCGGAAAACTGCAACGACCTGTCGGTTATTCCGGGCGTGAGCGGCACCGTAAGCTACGACGCCGAAAACAGAATACTTACTTTGAAGAATGCAAAGATTGACGGTGGCAGTGCCAACGCCATCTATTCGCAGCTCGACGGACTCACCGTGAAGGTGGCAGGAAGCAACAACCTGACTTCGGCATACACTTCTACCATACAGTTTACAAAGCCTATGAGCATCGCAGGCGGCGGTACGCTGAACGTAGAGAACCCCCAAGGCGACGCCATCTACGCCAACAAGACGAGCCTTATCGTCGATGCCTGCACCCTGAACGCCAAGGGCGGGAACTACGGCATTGTGGGCGAAGACGGCAAGAACGGAGAGAAGCTCACCATCAGATACGCCACGGTAACCGCTGAGGGCAAGAACGACGCATCTATCGGTTGCTTTGCCTACCTCACCATCGTAAGTTGTGCCATCAGCCAACCCGCCGGTGCGGCTTTCGACACCGAGCTACACGGCATCGCAATCAACGGAGAATTAGTGAAAGAGAAGATTTCCATCGACCCCACCGTGTTCCAAATCTGGATTGCAGGTAAGCCCGTAACAATCAAAAACTGCGAAAACCTATCGGTAATGGACGGCATAGAGGGCACCGTGAAGTACGACCCACGGACCAAAACCCTGACGCTCGAGAATGCGACCATTAACACAACAAAGTATTACGGTATTCTGAACTTCATCGACGGCGTAACAATTCGACTCGCCGGCAACAATACCATCATCTCCGAGAATAACAACGCCATCTACAACAACGACGATTGCGTGCTCAACATCGTCGGCGATGCCACACTGAAATTGCAAGGTGCAACCGAATCGAAAGACAAAGCGAGTCGCCAAGCCCTTCAAAATCACGGCTTGCTCACCATCAGTGGCTGCACCATCGAGGCGAGCGCAGGCATCAACGGCTTGAGTTTCGGTGAATGGAAGTTCGACCGTTGCAACATTCGCACGAAGGCAAGCGGCGACGAAAAATACGAATTTGCAGGCAGCATGGCATATATGAGTAAGATTCCGACATTCGTGGCTGCGCCATCACTGCCCCCACAGGCACACAGTGGAAGGAGTTCAACGACGAATACGGCACCTGCTACTCGCTCGTAGATGCGAACGGCAAGGTCGTTACCGATTGGGTAACCATCTCTACCGACCCTACCGCCATCGGCAAACCGGCTGCCGACGCTACCCAAACCGCACCTGTCATCTACTCGCTCGGCGGCATTCGCCTTTCTGACGAGCCGGGCAAACTGCCCAAGGGCATATACATCGTAAACGGCAAGAAGGTTGCGAAGCGGTAAGAAACCCCGCAACGGGTGCGCCCCAACCGTACCCGTGCCACCTTATTATATGTAGGTAGCACCACATTATATTATAGGTAGCACTGCAAAGGCGCACAAAATGGCAAACAAGCCTCGTGTTTCTGCCGCCTTGTCGGATATGGGCAACAGCTGCCTACCATTTCAAAATCTGCATCAAGGTCGTGCTTTTGCCGTCTTGTCGGATATGGGCAACAGCTGCCTGCCATCTTAAAATCTGCATCAGGGTCGTGCTTTTGCCGCCTTGTCGGATATGGGCAGCCGCTGCCTGCCATCTCAAAATCTGCATTAAGGTCGTGCTTTTGCCGTCTTGTCGGATATGGGCAGCCGCTTATATTATATAGAGACATAACCTATCAATTAATACGTGGGAGCGATATATTATAGCTCTCCAATACATTTCATTGTTCAGATTGCAGCAGGTCTCGCACTTTGGAGGACTTATTCATCACATAGTTTAAAACTTTTCATAGTGCAGCCTGCAGCAATCCATTTATCCCACAGGGGTGTGAAGTGATTCACGCCCCTGCTTTTTCTTGGTATTTTTACGCTCGAAATAGGGTTCTTGGCTTGCAAGTTTTCGTTTTTTGCAAGCTAAAGCCATAGATGTTCTAGAATTCCTAGATTATCTAGGACTCCTAGGAACCCCTAAGAAAGATAGCAAGCACCCAGCCGAATTTCCTTGAAAGCATAGCATTTCTAGAATCCCTAGATTATCTAGGACGCCTAGAACCCCTAAGAACGATAGCAAGCACCCACCCCAAACTTCCTTGAAAGCATAGAATTTCTATAGCCTCTAGATAATCTAGGGACTCCTATAACTACCCCATCAGCCTATTTTCTTCACTGCATGCTCGAACCCATCGTGGTCGATGGCGCGGGCTTTCAGCTTCGAACGATAAGTGTAAATGGTGGTAAGGCTCGCACGCAGAATGGAAGAGATGCGCGCATTGTCGGTAATGCCAAGGCGTATAAGGGCGAGAATGCGCAGTTCGGTGGTGAGCCGCTCGTCGCCTTTCGGCTCAATCTGTCCGTCGGGGCGCAGCAACCGGTTCACCTCCGTTACGAAATTGGGGTATATATTCAAGAAAGCCGTGTCGAAATTGATATAGTAATGGCGGGTGGCAGTCTGGATTAAATCGCTGTTTTTCAGTTCTGCATAGAGTTCTTCCATTCGCTTCTCGCGCGCCAGACGGTTGTAAACCTTGCGCCTTTCGTCTACGAGGTCGATGAAGTTCGATGCTAATTCGAGGAAGCGGGCTATGTATTCCTCCTTTATACTGTTGGTTTCGCTTATCTGCGCGTTCATCTTGCGAAGGTTTTCCACCGCTTCGTTCAGCTGTTGGTTCATCACCACCACCTGCTTGTTCATCTTTCGGTAGCGTTTCAAGAGCTTCAGAATGAAGAAAACAGCCACCACAAGGGCGATTGCCACAAGGCTCACCACTGCCAAAAGCATGGTAATGCGCATACGCTGTGCACGTTTCTGCACCAAATAGACCGACAGAATGCGGGGCAGAATGCGCGAATTTTGGCTGTTGCGCAAATGTGTGCCGTAGAAATTGGCATCTTCTATCGAGATATTCAGGTACATATAAGCCCGCCTCACATCGCCTTTCTCGAACAAAAGCGTAGCCAAGAGGCGCAAGGAGTTGTTTTCTTTCGCCGACGAGCGTATGTCTGCCATCGCACTTTCAATAAGATAGAAATACTGCCTATCGGTGTTGCCCACCTTACCGTAAAGTCTTGCCAACTCACTGGTTATCATTGCATAGTCGTGTTCGTGCCTTTGCCACTTCTGCAAGTATTCTTTCAGTATCGCAATGGCTTTCCCGGTGTTGCCGCGCTCGCTCAAATCCTTTGCCTTCGCCATGATATAGGCGCGCGTATCTCTGTACCGGCTTTTCAAAATCAGCGCATTGTAATAATCCGCCTGCTTGTCGTAGTACGTGTGCATCTGCGTTCCGTCGGTAAATTCAGCCATGAACATCATCAGCAGATACCACTCCTTATCATAATCCTGACGAAGACGGTCGTCCAAGTCCGCCGTATTCATACTGTCCAAGAGTTCTCTCGACTCCAAGAAAAGTGCAGCCAGCGTGTACACATGCACTTTCTTGAGCTGCGCTTCGGCTATCCATTTCGGGTCGCCCACACGCTTTGCGTACATAATGGTACGGTTGGCGTAGACCAATGCCGAATCGAAACGGAACGCTTCGTACTCCTCGTAAAGCTGCATACATATTTTATAGCGTTGCTTGTCGGTAAGATAGGGCGTAGAAAGGCGTTGGCGTATGTCCCTGATTTGCAATAACTTCTTGTCGGTTATCGCACTGCGCTGTCCTATCAGATGGTCCAGCTCGTCATATTCATTGCCTGCCGTGCCCACCGAAGCGTGCAGCACTGCAAGCAGAAGCAGCAAAAACAGCTTGCGCATCATAGTTTCGTATTTTTTGGTTTTTCCTCTGCCACGTTATATATTAAGGTGGTTCAGCCTTACAAAAATAGACAAAAATATTGAAAAAACCAAATTAAGGCACAAAAAAAGTGCACCATGAATTCTCTTCTTGGTGCACTTTGCGTTTAGTCCATTGTTGATTGAGAATTGGTTCGCCTATAATCTACAAATAGGTCTACAATTTAACATTACCTAAAATCATCTTTTTACCATTTTAAACGCTACATTCTTTAATTGCCTCACGACAGTCTTTTCGTTAAATCTGATACAAAGGTACACAATAAAATCGTTGTTGCAATACCCTACAAATATAAATCTAAATTTATCTAAAAGCCGTAAAGTATATATATATCTGATAATATGGCAATTAAATATTTTTAAAACACCATTTAAAAATGCAAAAATCTAAATACCTTCCTAATGTATCAAACCCGAAAGGGAACAAAAATAGGTAGAACAGAACATAAATAACAGAAAAAAGCAACAATGCACAGAGCAGCCAAGAGCCATATTTGCACTTACAACGAACAAAGAAACCGGAACACTGCAACTGCACCGCAAGGGCACAGAACGAGCATATATCTGTAGGCATAATACCTGTTTTTCGGAACGCCATAACCGCTAAAGCAAACATCATCGTAACTCCAAGCGAAGGCATAATACCTGTTTTTCGGAACGCCATAACCGCCTTGATTTTGTAAAGATAATTCTGTTAAAAAGTGATATAATCGCTTTGGCGTTGCGAAAGCGTAGGTTTTGCGTTGTAAAACCTACGCTTTAACCGTGCAAAACCTACGGTTTTGGAATGCAAAACAATAGGTTTTGCATTGCGTTGCTAATGAGATAGTTACACAGAAGTTGCGATTGCGAAAAATCTTTACGTATTTTTCAGGTGTAAGGAACATAATTGCCGGCAAGCAGCAGGGAATGTAAAGGCGCACAGACACATCAGCACGAGGAGGAGTAGGGGCGTGGCTTGTGGCGTGCAGGCGAAGCTGTATAGTAGCTGCAAATCACTGACACACAGTAGAAAGCAATGGGTTGTTGCCGTGCATCGCAAGACTTGCATGGTCTATATTTTGATTTGCCCCCTTATTCCTTTGCCGAAATGTTGCGTTTCAAGCCGTCGAACTTGACACGTTTTACTGCCGAGCCTTTGAAAAGGGCACGATATTCGTCGATGGTAAGGTTGTGCCAATCGGCTTTTGTCATCGCAAGGAGTTCGGATTTGGGCTGAAATTCGGGAGTGGTATTGGGAGTTGCGAACTTGTTCCACGGACAGGCGGTTTGGCAACGGTCGCACCCGTAGATGGTGGTGCCCATATTTTGCTTGGCTTGTTCGGAAAGTTCGCCACGGTTTTCGATGAGCTGATAGGACAGGCACTTCTCGCTATCGAAGCCCCATTCGTCGGTAATGGCATAGGTGGGACAGGCTTCTATGCAGCGACGGCATTTGCCGCAACGGCTTGGCATGGGGCTGTCGTAGCTCTCGAACTCGTAGGGCAGGAAGATTTCGCCAAGGAAAAACATAGAGCCTGCGCGGGGAATGATGAGCTGATGGTTCTTTCCTATCCACCCTAAGCCTGCCCGCTGCGCCCAATAGCGTTCGAGCACGGGGGCAGTATCGACAAAAACACGAATTTCGCCCATAGGTTCCGGGTGGGTTTCGTCGGGGTTTTCAGTGGCAATGGCTGTGCTGTTGCGGTGGTTTTCTTCCATTCCGCAGTCGCTTTCGCCATCAAACTTGTTGGCAATAAGGGCTGCAAGCCGGCGCAACTTCGCTTCATAACGTCGTGATAGTCTTGCCCATAGGCGTAGGCAGCGAGCTGATACTCGGTTTCGGGCATGGTTTGAGCAGGCGCATAGTTCATGGCAAGCGAAACGATGGATTTCGTTCCGGGCACGAGCAAGCAGGGGTTAAGGCGTTTTTCGGTGTAGTTCGCCATATAGTCCATGGTGGCTTGGCTGCCTTTGCTTATCCAACCGCGCACGGCAGCGGCTGTTTCGGCATCTACCGGCTCGGCACGGGCAATGCCACAAGCAAAAAAGCCGAGACGTTCTGCCTCGACTTTAATCTCCTTCCTTGAATATCTTGAACTCATATCCTTCGTTTTTCAGCCATTCCAAAGCACGTGGCAGGGCGTAGTGGAGCTTGTCGATGCTCTTCAGCGAATCGTGGAACGTGATGATAGAACCGTTGCGGGCATATCTCTGAACGTTGCGCAGCACATCGGGTCCTGTAAGCCATTTGGAGTAATCGCGGGTTACGAGGTCCCACATTACGACGCGATACCTGCGTTTCACCCACCAATAGACAGTGTGGCGGAGCCAGCCATGTGGCGGACGGAAGAACTTTGACTTGATGAGGGCGTTGGCTTCGATGACATCGACGGCATAGGTAAGGGTGAAATGCTTGAACGACCCAAGGTGGTGATAGGTATGGTTGCCCACCAAATGCCCCCTGCGCACCACTTCTTCGTAGAGTTCGGGATACTTCCTTACGTTGTCGCCAACCATAAAGAAGGTTGCTTTTGCACCGTACTTGTCGAGCGTATCGAGAATGAAAGGTGTGGCTTCGGGTATAGGACCGTCGTCGAATGTCAGGTAGACGGAGTGTTCGTCGGGCGACATTCGCCACAATGCGTGCGGGTAAAGCCATCGCAACCAGCGTGCGGGTTGTTCTATAAACATATTCAACGTGTTCCCTCGTCCCTCGTCAAGAGGGTTTTGGGGTGGGTGTCCGTGCAGTTGATGGCGGAAAGGCGTGTTCCGCCAATTTCCGTTATCGCAGAACAGGCAGCGAGATAACGGACGTCCGGAGTTGTAAGGCAGGTGCCGGAAATGTGATGAAACAACGCCTTCGTACCGGCGGCAAAGCATGCGGAGCGTGATAAACCACGCCCCTGCACGTGTTGCCTTGCATTCGTTGTTTTCTTACCGTCCCTATGCTTTACTGCATTTTGCCGCCTTTTGCCTCGTAAGCCTTGAGCATTTGCATGAGTTCGGCGTTGTGTGCATTTGCCCACTGCGGATTGTTCTGCTCGTTTGCACGAATATACTGGTACATAATCTGCAGGTGCATAGCGCAAGAACTCATATTCGTATTGAACGTATTGGCAGGAAGACTCAAGTAGTAGCGCACATATTGCGCCGATGTCTTCCACATTTCGTTGTACATCGCTTCGGCTTTGGCTTTCTTTCCTAACATTGCGTAGGCGTCAGCATTATCGGTCCGCCCTTTACATGCGAGAACGAAAGCGGCACATTGTAGGTTGGCAGTTCCTTTTCAGCCTTTTCGAGCACCTTTAAAGCCTTGTCGCGCTTGCCTTGCAGTATAAGGTTCATTGCCAATTGTGCCATTTCGCGGCGGTGGGTGTAACACATACGCAGCACGGTTTCGTCGAGATAGATACCCTTTGTAGACACTCCGCCCCATCGGAACTTGTTCATAATAACGTTGTAGGTCTTCTCTGCGTCGAAGCTGCCTGCGTCTTTGGTGTAGAACGGTGTGATGCGGTTCAGCAATCCTTCCTGTATGAAGTTGTCGCCGAGGTTCATGAAGTTGTCGCTGCCTACGGTAATAGCCACATAAAGCGGTCGTGTCCAGTTGCAGTTGGCAATTATTTCGAGCATCATGATGTCGCTCTTCATCAGTCCTTCCTTACCTACGAGCGAGATAGCCATACGGTCGGGAATGCTGTCGGTGGGCATCATCATACCGCTGCGGCGCACTGCTGCCTTGTCGATGGTCATATATAAGGTGTCGGTAGGTATGCAGTGGAACTGCGGGTCGCGCGAACGCACCCAGTATTTCAGCACGTTCTTCAGTTCGAACGGGTCGGCACCGAACTGTTGTTTTGCCTGTTCGGGGTTCTCCTTGTACAGGTCTAACACTTCTTGTTTCAGCTCCGGCTGTATGGGAATGTATTCGTTCGTACCGCTTATATAGTCGAGTCGGTTCCACTTAATGGGCACACTTGGCGATGTGTAGGCAGGTCGGCGCATCTGGTCGATGTACCAATCGGTCTGCAAGTACGAAAGGTTGCAGACGCGAGTGTCGGTGCGCACGCCCTCAACATCTTGGTTGTACCACAGCGGGAAAGTATCGTTGTCGCCATTGGTGAACACGATTGGGTTGCCTTTTTCCTGCATAGAGTTCAGATAGTTCTGCCCGAAGTCGCGACAAGTGTAGCGTCCCGAGCGGTCGTGGTCGTCCCAAGTCTGCGACGCCATCTGTATCGGCACAAGGATAGAGGCTGCCGAAGCAATGGCTGCTGCGGCTGTCCCGGAAACCTTCAGCTTCTTCAGCCGGTCGTAAATGGCAAGTACTCCGAGTCCGCACCAAATGGCGTAAGCGTAGAACGAGCCGGCATAAGCATAGTCGCGCTCGCGCGGCTGACTTGGTGTTTGGTTCAGATAAACCACGATGGCAAGCCCTGTCATGAAGAAAAGGAAGAACACTACCCAGAACTGCTGTATGCCCCGGCGTCCGCGCCATGCCTGCCAGAACAGACCCAACAGACCCAGCAAGAGCGGCAGACAGTAGAACACGTTGTGCCCCTTGTTTGCTTTCAGCTCGTCGGGCAGCAAGTCTTGGTCGCCATAGAGCATATTGTCGATGAACGAGATACCCGTAATCCAGTTTCCGTGTTCCGGTTCGCCATAGCTTTGTATGTCGTTTTGTCTGCCGGCGAAGTTCCACATGAAGTATCGCCAGTACATAAAGTTGCACTGATAAGACAGGAAGAAGCGTATGTTTTCGAACTGTGTGGGCATCTTCACGCCGTCCACGTCGTGCCCTTCTATGCCTCCCATAATCTGTTCGTAGTTCTGTGCGTGCGCATTGTCCCACATACGAGGGAAGAACATGTTCTGTTCAAACACCTGCGATGTCTTGTTGCGCACAAGGAAGTAAGCGTCCGGTTCGTCGGGCGATGCCTTTTCCTTGCGTTCATAGATGGGCTTGCCCTTCTTTATCTCGTAGTGTCTGCCGTCTTCTGCCACCTTTGGCTGACTGGTATATGCCTGTCCGTAGAACAGCGGAGAGTCGCCATACTGGTCGCGTGCCAGATAGTTTCCGAGCGTAAAGATGTCCTCCGGCGAGTTCTGATCCATTGGAGGGTTCGCCGTTGAACGTATCACGATTTCGGCATACGATGCGTATCCGATTATCATCATGAGCATGCAGAGCAACGCCGTGTTCTTCATGCGTGCAGAAACGAGCAACTCTTTGCCACGCTTGATGTTGAGCACGAAGTACAGACCTGCAAGTATGACGATGCCAACGATGAATGCGCTCCAGCCGTAACCCACGAACGGAATACCGATAAGTCCGAAAGCAGCGAGGAACGCTATGTTCTGACGGTTGCGGTTGCTGTCTTTATAGGTTTCGGCAATCGCCCAGACGAAGCTCCCGATGAGTAGCAAGATGTAGAGAATGGTACCCGTGTTGAACGGCATGCCGAGCGTATTGGTGAACAAAAGTTCAAAGAAACCACCCACGGTGATGATGCCCGGCACAACGCCATAGAGCACGGCAGCCACCAAAACGATGGAAACAGCGAGGGCTATGAGCGAGCCTTTGAGGTTGGCATCGGGCACACGCTTGTAATAATACACCAGTACGATGGCAGGAATACAAAGCAAGTTGAGCAAGTGGACGCCGATGGAAAGTCCTGTCATATAGGCTATTAACACCAGCCAGCGGTCGGCGTGCGGCTTGTCGGCATTGTCTTCCCACTTCAATATGAGCCAGAACACCACTGCCGTAAATGCCGACGAGTAGGCATAAACTTCGCCTTCGACCGCCGAAAACCAAAAGGTGTCGCTGAAAGTGTAGATTAATGCGCCCACCATAGCTGCGCCCTCGATGGCAATGAGCTTGCCCATTGATATTTCTTCGCCGTCGCGCACGATTAGCTTGCGTGCGAGATGGGAGATTGTCCAAAACAGGAACATGATGCACGTTGCCGACAACAGCGCACTCATCGTGTTCACCATGCGTGCCACTTGCGTTGCGTCGCTTGCAAAATGCGAGAAGAAATTGGCTGTAAGCGCAAAGAACGGTGCCCCCGGCGGGTGCCCTACTTCGAGCTTATAGCCTGTTGTAATAAACTCGGGGCAGTCCCAAAAACTTGCCGTTGGCTCTATCGTGGAGCAGTAAACAAAGGCGGCTATCAGGAAAGCGAGCCACCCCAGCGTGTTGTCCACCAATCTAAACTTTTTCATCTATTATATATAATAATGTATCAATTGTCTTTCTGTATTGTTCTTTGCAGTGAGTGCAAAGCCGCTTGCAAAGGTAATGTTTTTTTTTCATTACCTTTTAAAGGGTATATAAAAATTAGTTAAAGAGCTGCTGCCGACTTGCAGGAGCGTAGTTTATCGCGCTGCCGACACCAAAGAAAAACGAGTTGGCATAGTATTTCTAGGAATCCTAGGAATCCTAGAAATCCTAGAAACACTAGACCAACGCATTGCATTATTTTAACAAAGCCGCACGCACGTCAGATAGGGGGCTATTCTATCTTTCTTCCCCTGTAATATGTGTTGAAAGTGTCCTCCGCATAGCCGTCTTCGAGCACTCTGAAGTTGCTGACGAAAGCGTCTTCTACCTTCTTTCCCATGTAGTAAACGTTGAAAGCGTCCTTGCCGTAGCCCCAGCCCAATTCCTTAAAACTATGGGGCGATGCGTCGAGTTTCTTTCCACGGAAGAGCACGGCATTCGATGTAATGCGGTAGTATTCGAAGTTCTGCTGTCCGTAGCCGTCGCCGTCCATCGGGTAATCGTCAGGATAAGGCATGCCCGGCAGACGCAGGCGGAAAGTGGCAGGGTCTACGTAGGGCAGCACCCGTCCTCTGTAATACACGTTATAGCGGTCTTTCGCATAGCCGTAACCCAAGTCGATGAACGACCGATAGTCTGCTCCCACCATGGGTTGCCGTTCGTAGTACACTCCCTTACGGTTGAAAGAATAGAGCTGTTTCTGTTGTTGCGGCTGTGCGCCGGCTATCAGTGCGAAGGCAGCGAAAAGCAAAAGTGCGCTGTGGCGTAAGTTTTTAAAGTTCGTCTGTTTCATAGTTACCTTACTTTTATTTGTTTTTACTGTTTTTAGTTTAACCCCAATCGGTTCATTAGGACGCTTTTCTTATATTTGTTATTACGGTCATGCTTCCTTACTGCTTTGGTCCGCTTGCCGGCATCTGCGCCGCCATTACACCTCGACGTAGCCCGCTACGCCTTCGATGAAATGCCGGCACATCTGCTCGACAATCGAACAAAATCAGTCAAGGACGCTAATGACCGATTGGGGTTTAATGTATGGTGCAAAGGTAATGGTAAAAAATGAGACAGCCATCGGGATTTTCCTAATTTGCAATAGGGGAAACTGTATTCCTTCGGGGCAGTTCCCCCGCTGCTGTTTCACGAGGGGTAGGGGATAGGAGCTATGGAAACGTCGGTTTTCCCACAGGCTATTGCTTCACAACTTTCTTTCCGTTTACGATGTAAATGCCTTTTGACAACTGCGCATCGTCAGGGAGACGGACGCCGCTAAGGGTGAAAATGCCTTGCGGGGCAGCCGTGTCTGCAACCGGTGCTTCGATGCCGGTGGGGTCTTTGCTTATTATTACCTTGCTCTTTACTATCTCATTGTTCAGCATAAGCACAACGGCGCGCTTGTCGGGGTCGAAGATTGCGCCCATCGGCTCGGTGATGGAACAGCCTGTCAGGGTGAGTTCGGCAATGTCGCAGATAGAACCGTACTTTGTTCCTTCGGCTATTACGGTGGCGTTTGTTACGGCAACTTTTTCCCGAATGCCTTCAGCTCCCGAAATGCCATACACCTTACTCTTGGCACTTAGGGTGCAATTGTCGATGGTAAGTTTTGTTGCATTGATGTAGAGGGCACAGTCTTTCTCGCTTTGAAGGTTGAGCGTGCCTCCGCCCGTAATGGTGAGTGGTGCTCTGAAGCTGATGGTTGCCTTCGATGAACTGAGGTTGTTGGTGCCTGTAACCTTGACCGTCAAGTCGTCGATGTACGACAAGATGGCGTTGTCTTCTTGTATATCGATGGTTGCGTCTTGCAGGGTCAGGGTTTTTGTTTGTGGGTTGTAACTTACCGTTCCGCTTACGCCGGGAATTTTAGAAAGGTCGTTGCAGTTGTCGGAAGTTACGTCTGTGTTTGCAATTTTAAGGTCGTAGGTGGTTGTGGGTTCGTTCTCGTAGAGGTTTTGTGCCTGTGCAGGCAGTGCGAAAATGGTGATGAACAGCGCAGCCATTGCTGCGTAGACGTGCTTTTGTTTACCTGATTTCATTGTTCAAATGCCTTCCCTGTTAAGCTCTTTCGGAGCAACGCCGTGTCGGAGGCGTGGGCGTTAAATGGGTTAAATTGCCTTTAGGCAGGAACTTAAAAATTCCATGCTGAAGAGTTCCTTTTATTACTGTCTTTTAGAACCTGTCTTTTATGTAACAAATAATAGCTCTTTTCTATTCTCATTGTTTTACAAAGGTAGGTTTTTAATTTCATATTATCAAATTTAAATCTATGTTTTTTCTGCTTTCTTATGCAATTTTTAGGGTGGTAGGCTATGGCTGACGGAAGTAAAAAAGGTGTGAGGAACATGCCATTGATGTGTCGATTACCTTTCCGTCCTATCCTTGACGGAAGTAAAAAAGGTGTGGGGAACATGACGACGCATGCTCCCACACCTTGAAATCTTATTGTAGTTGTATAGGATAAGGCTTGCAGGGTGCGATGCTTCGTACCGCTGCAGCGCAACATTTATTGCTTTACAACCTTTTTACCGTTTACGATATAGATGCCTTTGGGTAGGTCTTTCAGCGGTGCCGACAGGCGTACGCCGTTAAGGTTGTAGATGCCTTGCTTGGCTGTAACGGGCTTAACGGTTGGCCGGGCAATGGCTGTTTCGTCCGGTTCGATAACAACCCAGTCGGTAACAGCCTTATCGTCTTCGCCATAAAGGGTATAGTAGTTGGTGGTCTGAATGGTGAAATCCTGCCATTTAGTGTTGCCCGGAGAAACAATAGAGCAGCCTATGAACTTCGGAATATCCAGTAAATAGTTGATGCTGCCGGCATATTTGTCGTTGCTGCCGTCGCCTTTGACACGCACGTTGCAGTGGTCGAACGTCCATTCGCCGCCCAAGATGCCGCACACACCGCCTGTTATCTCGAACGTACAGTTGCGAACGGTGATGTCAGCCATTATCCAAATGCCAGTACGAAGTATTTCGAGGTTGGCATCGGTCGAGCCGTTGGCAACCAGTTTGCCGTCGCCTTCAAAGGTCATGCTGCCGCTGGCAAGTCCCGAGATGGCTACATTGTTGGCAGAGGTCAGGGTGTTGTTGCCGATAACACGCACGGTCAGACCCGTTACTCCGTTAAAGAAACATATATCTGCGTCCTTCTCGATGGTGATG
The DNA here is from genome assembly GCF_000613945.1 of Prevotella falsenii DSM 22864 = JCM 15124. Lineage (GTDB taxonomy): Bacteria > Bacteroidota > Bacteroidia > Bacteroidales > Bacteroidaceae > Prevotella > Prevotella falsenii. The sequence goes on along the minus strand of NZ_BAJY01000007.1, from coordinate 28,515 downwards.
TTATCGAAGGTTACCACCTTTGTGGCAGGTTCGTAGTACCCCTTGCCGCTTACGCCCGGTATCTTCGAGAAGTCGTTGAAGGTTTCCGGTGTTACCGGCACGCCTGCAATATCGATGTAGTATTTGTCTACAGCTTAATGGTTACGGGTTCCGTAAGTATTTCGCCGAGGTTGGTTATGGCGTGCATTGCTTCGTCGAACTTGGCTTGGCGGGGCTTTTTAATGTCGCAACCGTCGATGTGCATCATTGCGAACCGTGCGATGGAGCCGCGTTCAGTGCCTTCAGCCGTTACGGTTGCTTGCTTGATGGTGAAGTTTTCGCTGCCTATGCCGCTCTCTCCCGTAATGCCGAAGCCTACGCCCTTGGCGTTCACGGTGCAGTTTTCGATAACGAGCGATGTGCCTTTTGCATAGATGCCGTCGTAGTTGGAGCTTTCAACGTTGAGCGTTCCGCCGCCCGTAATGGTGAGTGGCTTGGGTGCTTGCATGCCCGACGACTTCACGGTGTAGATGCCCGACTCTGAAGAAAGTATTTTGTTGATACCTGTCAGCTTGATGGTGAGCCCGTCGATTTTAGAGCTGATGCCGGCGTCTGAACCTCCGTTGATGGCTGAGTTTTCAAGCGTGAGGGTCTTTGTGGCGTCGTCGTAGCTTACCTTACCGCTTACACCTTCTATCACAGACAGGTCTTTGCAGTTCTCGGAAGTTACTTTTTCTCCTGCAATTTCGATACCGTATTCGGTTTGTGCCGACATTGTTGCGGGCAGGGCGCACAGTGCCAAGAAGAGCGCGGCTGTGCGTGCGTAGCTTTTCCTAAGTAGATTTGGTTTCATTGTTAATGGTTGCCTCCCTATTGAAACTCTTTCCGAGCAACGCCGTGTCGGAGGTTCGGGCGTATTGTGATGAATTAGGTTTTACGTTTTACTTGTTGTTTTTCGTATGTGTTGTTGTGCAAAGGTAGTGCAAGAGCGAGGTTTTTACTGCTTCACAACCTTCTTTCCGCCTACGATGTACACGCCTTTCGGCAGGTTGTTCAGCTCGTCGGACAGGCGGACACCGCTAATACTGTAGATGCTGCGAGTGGTTTTGCCGGGCTTGGCAGCAGCCGTGTCGATGCCTGTTGCTTGAGACGAGATGGTAACCCAGTCGGTCATCACCTTCTCGTCAGCCCCAAAGAGCGAGTATTTCTTTTGTCCGTTGCTCTCAAATTCTTTCCAATAAGCTCCTTCCGGAGCAACTATCTCGCAGCCGACAAACTCCGGCTTTGCGTGCAGATAGCAGAGGCTGCCTGCAAATTCGTTGTCGTCGGCACCGTTACCCTTGGCGCGCACGGTGCAATGGTCGAACTTCCACTTGCCGCTACCGATGCCGTAGAGTCCTGCGCTCACCTCCATGGTGCAGTCTTTCACCGTTACGGTGCCCACATTGAAGAAGCCTACCATAAACGTAGGCTCGGCAGAAGTGGACGAACCTTTCATTTTCAGCGTGCCGCTGCCCATCACCGTGAGGTCGCAATCCTGATAATTGAGTATCGCCCAAGCCTGTTTCGACTCGAGCGTATTGTTGCCGACCACCTTTATTTTAAGTCCGTTGATGAAGTTCATGATACAATGTGTGTTCACCTGCGACGCCGTGATGGTGGCATTTTCGAGCGTCAGTGTCTTCGTAGCGTTGTCGTACTCCACCTTTCCGCTAACGCCGGGAAACTTAGATATTTCTTTGCAGTTCTGTTCGTTTACGGTTCTGCCCGCAATGGCAAGTGTGTAGTCCTGCTGTGCGTGCGCCGTTGTGCCGAAAGCGAACAATGCGATGAACAATGCAGCCGTAGCCGCGTAGCTTTTCTTAAGTAGATTTGGTTTCATTTTAAGTTGTTTCCTCCCTGTTGAAACTCTTCGCAGAGCAACGCCGTATCGGAGGTTTGGGCATTTTATGTGATGAATTAGGTTTTGCGTTAATGCTTTTATTGTTGTAGCTGTTTTTAGGTTTAACAGGTTGCCCGCAGGTGTTTGCGCTTGTGCGCTCGTTCCGTTCGCTGGTACTATCTTGTGCAAAGATAACGCCAACGAGCGACATGAGAATTTATTCTCAAATGTCCGAGTGCAGCTTATCTTATGCAAAGATAACGCCAACGAGCGACATGAGAACTTATTCTCAAATGTCCGAGTGCAACTTATCTTATGCAAAAATAATATATTTGTTTTAGAATTAAAAATTTTTTCTAATATTTTTTATTTTTAATCGCATCGGTATGGGTTTGCGATAGGTATTGTGCAGAAGTGCCGTCGGCTCTTTCCATATACGCATAATGCGCTGTTTACGCATTTGGCGGAAGAACCCAAAAAGCCTCGTCTCACTTGTTTGGAGACGAGGCTTTTGCGGTTTAGGGTTGCAGCCGTTGCGTTCTGAAGTTGCAATAGCCGTCTTTTGCAGTTGCTGCCATTGCGTTCTGAAATTGCAGCAGCGGTTTTTTGCAGTTGCTGCCGTTGCGCTTTCCAATCGTTATTGGGGCTGAAGCGTTCGGCGTATCAGTTGAACATGCCGATGCTGATGCCGATGTTGTACAGATTGGGGTGCCCTGCCGTGTCGGCAGAAGTGAAGTTGCCGAAGGCTTTCACGAACCAAAGGGAGCGTGTGCGCTTGATGGTGAGGGGGAATTGGTACATCACTTGCAGACTGCCGTGCACGAGGTTGGCATCGTAGTAGGGCAGGTCTTTGAGCCATACGCCCTGCGCCAAGACGCTTGAAGGGTCTGCCAAAGCGAGCTTGGCACGTGTGGAAAGACTGTAACCGAGCGTCATATCCGCCATTACACGATGCTTGAAGAGCGATATTCCGTCTTCTAATTGGAAGTTGATGCGTCCGTAATCCGACTCGGAGAAGGGCAGCAGGTGGCGGTTTTTCGCCGTGTGGGCATCGATGCGGAAGCCTGTGTAGGCTCTGATGCTTTCGCTGTCGGACTGCCCGAAGCCCGATGCCGACGTGCCCACGAGCCGAGGGCGGGCTGCGAAGTTGGCACGATAGGCGAACGAGAAGTCGAACGTGCGCACCTGAAAGCGTTTTCTAAATTCCAGCAATCGGTCGTAGCGATACGATGTTATGCCTGTTTCGGGGTCTTTCGTAATAACGAGTTGCTGTCTGTATTCGTCGGCATAGCCTTGCTGCCACTGTGCTTGCAGGTCGGCTTGGTGTATCACCGAACCGGTGCGGAGACGGTTTTGCGACTGCACATTATATATATAGCTGAAGTATCTGCCCGGTTCGTACTTGTAAGTGCCGTACACATACTCTTCGCCGCGGCTGATGCCGAGTGTGTTCAGCGTATGGAAGGCATCGGTGCGGAAGCCGTAGTTCAGTTCCGTACCCAATGTATGGTTCACCCATTCGCGGTTGAAGGCGGAGTAGCCGCCGATGGTTCCGGTTGCGTTTTCCATTCCCGAGAACAGGTAGTAAGTCAGTGTGGCGTCGCTCTGCACCGTTGTCAGCGAGCCCATCTTCTCTTTTCGCCGGTCGTAATAGCCTGCCAGACCCACCGTGTGCTTATCGACGGTGTACGATACCGACGGTGTGAGCCGATAGTCGAGCAGCTGCGAACGCGAGCGGGGGTCGCGAAGGCGCGACAGGTCGCCCAACCGATAGTTGAGTTGCATGCCAAATCGCCAGCCGAAGACGGGCACGGTGCCCACTGCCGCCACGATGTCGAAGTCTTGGTTATCGTAGCTTCCTGCAATGGAACTGCCCGATTGGTACGGATTGGCGTTGTACGGGCGGTATTGGTCGGCAAAGGCACGGTCCTTGGTTCTGCCCAAACGGAAGTCCACTTTGCCGTAACCGTAGAGGTATTTGCCCAATTGCTGATAGCGTTCGGTGAAGAACTGAAGGCTGTTTGCCATGCCGCCTTCCTGCACCCGGTGGTAGTTGCCGTCCCGATGCAGGTAGCCCATGGCAGCGTAGCCGCGGTTGGGAGATTGGTCGAGCGACAGTCCTGAAGCGTTATTGGTGTTGTGCCACAGCTGCATAAGGTTGCCGAACCTGTATTCTTGTTCGCCTTTCAGCGTGTCGGTGGGTGTCTGTGCCAAAGCGGGTAGGGCGATAAGGGCGAGCAAGCGCACTGCCCACCATCGCGAAACAGCCGAAACATACAGCTTGGTGTGTATTGGAAATATGTTGTTGTCCATAAATTTACTTGCTTGATTTATAATGATGGTCGGTTGAAATCGTATTCATTGCGTGGCTTACGGATAGATGCGGGGAGCTATCGTGACAGACACGGCGAAGTCGTTGGAGCTGTTGTTGGTATCCATCAGTATCTTGTTGCCGTTCGCAGCAGTAGCCGATGTCTTGCGGTACACCACCTCGCCCGACAGTCCTGCGGTGGCATTGATGCTCGTAAAGCCCGCATCGATGTCGGCGTAGAGTCGCTTTTCGCCCACGTCGGTGCCTGTTGCTTTGTGTCGCAGGTAGTCTACGCCGTCGATGATGTAGCGTTTTGGCAGCAGCAAATACTGTGTTCCGTTCGTCTTTCCGTATTTATAGGTCAGCTTGAAACTGCTCACGTCTGCCGTTGTACGGAAGATAACGACGCCCTGACCGCTGTTCGTGAGGTTCATGTTGGCAATGCTCGGATAGATGTTGAACACGTTCAGCAATGCCGGAACGTCAGGATTGTTCTGCGTTTTGCCGCCCACTTTGTCTTTTGCTTCAAAGTCTGCCTTCAGCAAGTTGTGTTCGTTGGGGGCATTCACGCTGTGGTCGATGGCACTGTTCGTCAGTACGACGGTGCCGCCGGGGGCAACCTTGTAAGCCGAAGTGGTCGGAATGCGGAACACTTGCTTCACCAATACCACCGAATCGGCGTAGTCGGCGTGCAGGTTGGCGAGGGTATAAGCCTGCGGAACATCGGTTTCGAGCAGTCCGATGTATAGTCCTGACACATCTACCGTGTCGTTCGATTGGTTGTAAAGTTCAACATACTGTCCTGCGCGGTAGGCTTTTCCGTTGTTGTCCTTAGAGCCGGCAACGTATATTTTGCCGATTACGATGTCGCGTTTCACCGACAACGTCGTGGCAAGCGTAAGGGTTTCTGCCCCTGAAATAAGTTGTGCGTTGAGGCTGCCCGATACGGTTGCGCCGCTGTTGGCTTCGTTGCTGCCCGTTATTTGCTTGTATTCGTCAGCCGAAATGTCCCACGAAGTCGAGATGTCATACACGTCGGGGGTGATGTTGGCAAACGTTGCCATGCCTTCAGCGTCGGTCTTTGCCGAGTAGGAAGCACTGCCGAGCCGGAGCAGCACCGTATGTCCTTCCAAGCCGTTGTTCGTTCCGAACTCTTTCGGAAGCTGCACCCGAACCTTTGCCGTTACGCTTTCGGTAGCGTCGGAATAGTCTACGCACGAAGCGAAAACAAACATCGCAACGAGCGAAAGTATATAGTTTACTGTCTTCATCTTTTAGTTCTGTTTTAAAATAAGTAGGTGTTAATACAATGTCAATTAATTATGAACACCTACATAATGCCTATAAATTAAGGTATAACTCTACGCCAAAGCTGAACTTACCGGTGTTGCGCTGGGTCAGCGTCTGCGAGTTGCTGCTCTTGAGGTAGGGTTCGTAGTATATCATATTGTTCACATAGAGCGACAAACCGCCGAAGTTGCCGAGCTGTTTGGTAAGGCGTCCCTGCATGTTCCATTCTATTGGCGACTTCGTCGGCTTATTGTCGCCGGCACGAGAAGCAAGGTCGCTCACGGCAACGGTGGCGATGCCTGCCGGCTTGGTCGCATAGTATGTGCCGTCCATGCCGAGGTAGCCCGACATCATGTCGTTTGTAATGGGGTGTTCCACAAGGTCTGCTCCGAAGTAGCCGATGGGCTTTTTGTCTGCCGAGAAGCTCGTGTTCCAATTGTACCATATCGCTTGGGCGGTGAACGAAGCCACCATTTTCAGCGCAGGAATGTTGGTTACGATGCGCAAGGTGTTCAGGAATTGGCGGTATTTCTCGTAGTCCTGTCCTGAAGGATATACCACTCTGAAAGGCGTAACGCCATAGCTTGCATACTCGGCAGGCAGCAATGCCGTTGGCACGGCAGCGGTGTTGCGGTCGGTGGAATACGTTTTTGTTTCGGAATAAGCACCACTGAAGAAGAGCGAAGTGCGGAGGGGGCGTATCTCGCCCGGCTCAAAGTCGAACTCCAAGCCCTTGTTTACGGTGGTATTGGTGTTGCCTACGGCTCCCGTGGTCATGAAAGCGTTGAACGTGCGGTACGGATTGGCGTAGTCGATGGTGGTTGCCTGTCCCGGCGTAATGTTCAGTCCGCGTTCCTGTGTATATAGGTTGTACCGGTAAGTAAAGAAGTCGCTCAGTGCTGCAAAGCCGTTCGGCGTGCGGTCGCGATAGGCAAGAATGCTCAGACGGCGTCCGTTTTTCAGCTTGAAGTCAAGCCCCAGCTCTATCTTTGTGGTGGTTGCGTTCTTCAGGTTCTTCGAGTAGGCAGTCTGATACACCTGCGTGTGGTAGACAAGAAGCCGGCCGGCGGGGTCGGTTTGCGGCATGTAGTTGGCTGCCACACGGTCGTCGTACTTTGCATCGGGGTAGAGATAGCCTAACCCGGGCGTCTTCGAGTTCAAGCCGATGCCCCCTCTGATGTCGAGCCAACTTGCTGCGCCGAACACGATATTGACGCGTGGAGAGAGCGAAGTGGTTGCCACGTCGCTGAAAGGCTGCATTGCCGTGAAACGCAAACCGAGGTTGGCACGCAGCCGGTTCACCTTGTTCATGTTCCAAAGAAAGTTGTCTTCCGCATAGGCAGCTATTTGGTGCAGTCCCGGAACAGCCGAGAAGGCGCGCGGACGACCGCTGCTGTTGGGGCGGAGCGGCAGCAAATCGTTGTCGTTGTAGTACCCTTTGCCGCTGTTCCAATCGTAGTGATACTCTGCTCCGACCTTGAAATTCTGTCGCGTTTTTCCTGCCGTGAAGTAGAAAGTATCGTTTATCTTGGCGTAGATGTTGCCCGGACGGCTTTCGGTTCTGCCGGTTGCACGGTACGACTGTGTTTGCCAAGGCACGTTGAAATAGCCCGTTTCCGTCGCAGTGAGTATCGGAAGCAGTCCTGTACTTACGGGAACGAATGCCGTTTGCACGTTGTCTGTTCCGCCATAGCTTATGCCGAGCGTGTAGTTGAGCGTGCGCGCGAAAGTCTTGTCTGCCGAAATGCGTCCGTTATGCGTCAGTCCGAAGTTCAGCGTTTGGTTCTTTGCATCGCTGCCGTCTTGTTTTGCGTCGGGGTCGTTGCCTGTCCAGTCCTTTGCCGACAGCATTCTGAACTTCGTTTCGGTGTGCCAGCGTCTGTTTATGTCGTAGCTGTAACCAAGGTTCAGGGTGTATCTGTCGAAGCTGCGGGTCTTCTGTCGGGGGTCGCCCCATGCCTTTGCGTAGTCGAAGTTCACGTTTACGATGCCCACTCTGTTCAGCGAAAAGCCTTTCGTAAGCGAGGCATTGGACATCGACGGATTAACTTTCGTCTTCAGCTGCCACGGTGTAACGCCCATTTTGGAGCGCACCACGACCAGTCCGCTCGTTAAATCGCCATACTCTGCCGACGGTATGCCGCGTATCACCTCCACGCTTTCAATGTTGTCGGCAGCCACTTGGCGCAGGTCGGTGCCCGTGAAGGCGGTGCCGGAAAAAGCTCCTTGCCCCACTTGTGCGTTGTTCGATATGGGCACGCCGTCCACGACGATGCTCGAACCGAAGGCACTTGTGTTGTTGTTGCGCAGGGTGCGCAGCTGCAAGTTCGCTTGTTGGGTAAGGTCGGTGTTGCCCATTGCCTTTCCCGGAATAAGCTGCATGATGTCTGCCAGCGACGATGCTTGGAGGTGGTCGATGGCTTGTCGCCCAATCATCGATGCGCTCGATGCGCCCGACGCACTCTGTTTGGCAGTTACCACCACCTCGTTCAGTGCCAACGAGGTGGGCACAAGCTGTATGTTCAGCTGCATGTCGCCCTCCACTTTCAGCGTTGTGGTGTAGGTTTCGTAGCCCACATACGTTACTTTCAGCGTGAACGTGCCCGACGGAACTTTCCGGAAAGAAACCTTTCCGTCTATGTCTGTTACGTTGGCAGCACCGAGCGGTTCGAGCGCACAGTTTGCCATAATCATGGCTTCCTTGCTGTTCTTGTCCGTTACGGTCAGGCTTACATTATGCGTTCCTGTATTTTTCGATACGTGCTGCGCCCATGTAACCTGAATATCCAACAGCAACAGAAACACGATAATAAGTCTCATTGCTTTCATCTTTTTACCTTATTTGCTATTCTGAATATTTTTTTAATGGTGCAAAAGTAATATAAAAGCATTGTCTGCACAATACCGCAAAGTAGGTATTTTGCTGTTGAAACGATGAGGGAATTTCGGTCTTGTTTTGTAAAGATAATTCTGTTAAAAAGTGATATAATCGGTTTGGCGTTGCGAAACCGTAGGTTTAACGATGCAAAACATACGGTTTAACCGTGCAAAACCTACGGTTTTACAATGCGAAACAATAGGTTTTGCAACACGCTGACGTACAGATGGTTACACGACAGCTACGCTTGCGAAAAATGTTTACGATTTTATGGGCTTTTTTTATGCTTTTTCTTGGTTTCGTTTACGTATTTCTTGGCTTCGTTTCGCTTATAAACAACATGGAGTCGGTATAAGGGTTTAATCCCGAAGAGGCTTCAACTGCTTTCCGGTGATGGGCATATTAAAGCGTAACCACCTTATTTAATATATATAGCTTTTTATGTTTATTTTTTTTTCAGTACCGCAAATGTAGCGAAAAACATAAATTGTTGCCGTGCTTTTTCTCTGTTTTGCAACAATAAAGACGTTTGTTAAGTCTTTTTAAGAAATATTTCTAACAAAACGATGGTATTTTCAAAATAAATCTGTATCTTTGCATAAAATACATACTCCCACCTGAACAGGGAAGTGAAGAATTGACAACAAAACTATTAAATTTTTTAATTTTATATCAAAAATAATGAGAAAAAAGTGTTGATTAATGCCGTAATAACCCATTATGGCTATTAACTTAAATTTCACGATTATGAAAAAACTTTTATTTTTAACCTTTGCGATTGTACTGGGAATGTCGGTACATGCGCAACCGAGAGTATTAAAGCAAGTCCCAAACAGAATGGGAAATGCACAGTTGTTCACTCCATACAAAGGGCAGCAGCCCAAGAAGATAGACCCCGCTGCCAATCAGGTTTGGTGGGGATATGGCAATGAAACCGAAAAGCGTTCGGCAATTGGCATATCAAGACCCGAAACTTACGATGTTGCTTTCCGCGTTGCCCCCGACAATAGTGCTGTTGTGGGAAAGACCATCAAGGCAATTCGTATCTATCTCCGCGATAAAGCGAATACGAAAGATGTCAAGGTATGGATTTCAAAGGGGCAGCCTTCGGACGTCAGCAAGGCAGACTATGTTCAGAATGTTGCCCAATCGTCTCTGAAAGCCGGCGACGAGAGCAAGGAAAAATTAGGAATTGCCAACGACATTGCCCTGACCAAACCATACGTTATAGGTTCTGAAGGTGTCTATGTAGGTTATTCTTTCACCATTACCAAAGTTTCAGACGAAGCAACACAGTACCCTATCGTTTCTTCTAATGGCAATAAGGAAGCTAATAGCATCTTCCTCCGCACCTCGAAATCTATAGCTGATTGGAGTGATTATTCGAATCAAAATTATGGCAAAACGACACACCAAATACTCATAGAGGGTAACCTCCCACAGAATTCGGTATCTGCCAATTCGTTGGAAGATATTGTTGTAGCGAAGAATACCACACGCAAGACCAAGTTCGTCGTAACCAATACCGGTATTGCCGGTATCAGCAGCATCGACTATACAGTTGCTACCAATGGTACGGTGGGCGCAGAACAGCACCTCAACATCAGCCCGGCGTTCAAGCCGTATGCTGCTCAGTACACCATCGAATTGCCTTTGGCAGCCGATGCCAATACGGGAATAACCACGAAAACCGTTACCATTACCAAGGTGAACGGCAAAACCAACGAAGCAAGCAACAAGACTGCAACTTGCCAACTGACCACCGTCGCCAAGGAAGTGAAGCGAGGTGTCGTTGTCGAAGAGTTTACAGGCACAGGCTGTGGCTGGTGTCCGCGCGGCTGGGTAGGTATGAAGAAGATGCGCGAACAATTCGGCGAGAACTTCGTAGGTGTTGCTCTACACAAGTTCAACCCGGACGACCCAATGTACTACAAGGACTATGACCTTGCTTTTAATGGAGCACCTGCTTGTAAGATAGACCGCAATACTAAACAAATAGACCCTTACTATGGTTCGGAAGACGACGTCTGCGACGACTTCAAGAAAGAACTCTCACGTCTTGCGGCAGTAGGCATATCGGGTACATGTAAACTGAATGCCGCCCGTACCGAAGTAACAGCTACGACAACCATCGAGCCTGTGGCAAACGGAACATACGATATAGCCTATGTTCTTGTTGCCGACGGACTTACCGGAACAACTGATGCATGGAAGCAGAGCAACTATTTCGTCAACTACAATTCCTCACAATTGCCCGCAGACTTGGCTCCATTCGGCAAGGGTGGCAAGTATGGAACTCAAAAAGTTGCATTGGTTTACGACGATGTTGTGCTCGCCACCTCTTTTGCCGGTACCAAGCCAACGCTCGCACCGCTACAGGATGGTAATATTGTAACGAACACTTACACGCTTAAGTTGCCAACGAAGGCTGATTTGAAAGCCGCTATCGACAAAACAGGCTACTACAACAAACTCGCAGTTGTCGCAATGCTTATCCGCAAGGACGGCAGGATTGAAAATGCAGCCAAGTTCTACTTGCCGGATCCGGCAGGCGTTGAAGGCATTTCTGAGAACAAGGGCGAAGTGAAAGAAGTGGCACGCTACACCATAGACGGTCGCAGAATAAGTGCTCCGCAGCGCGGTCTTAACATCGTCAAGATGTCTGACGGCTCTACTGTAAAGGTATTGGTGAAGTAAACAGAAACGCATAAGGCATCTCTGAGATGCCATTACAAAAGGGAAAGCCCCGACCAAATGCAAGTTTGGTCGGGGCTTTTTATGATTAGGCAATTAAGATTGGACAATACGAAAGCAAGCATTTGCCTGCTTCCAAAGCCTTAAAACCTACTTTACGGTTACTCTGCGCTCCCGGATAAGTTTGAGTTGGCGGAGCAAGTCGTTGTAGTGCAGCAGGTCGATGTCGTTGCTTTGGGCTGCCTGCGCCTTGCAGAAGGCTTCCACTTTGGCAAGCTGTTGCTCCATGTAGAGCATGGCATCGGAAGCGTTGGCACGGTCGGCGGCAGTCGGTTTCTCCTTTTTGGCAGGGTTGAGCAGGCTGTCGAGCTGCTCCACGTAGGCACGTTCGAGCAGTCGGCGCGTGCCGGCTTTCACGTCGCTAAGCCCGGAAAGCGGTTTCCAAACGGCACGGAAAACGTCGTCGAGATAGTCGGCAAACGCATAAGCACCCTTTGCCCGTTGGTCTTTGTATATCTTGTCCATCAGCGTTGCGTTCAGCAATACCTTCAGCACGCGTACTTGCTGCGCACTGATTTCTTCGACAACGTCCGTCCCGAGCACGTCGGTTATCGACGACGGATAGAGCCATACAGGGGCATCGAACAGTTGGCGGGCAAGATAATCGACGGCATCTCTGCCTTTCCGGGCAGGTGCCACCTCGTAAGGTTTCTGTCCCGGCATGTTGTTGATGTATCTGCCGCCTACGTTTTTCAGCACGTGGTTGGTGTAACGGTTGAACTGTCCGACGACGCTTTTCCACATTTCGATGCGGTCGGTGTACCGGTCGTTCTTCTGATACGTCCACTCGGGCAGTGCCGCAACGATGCGTTTGAGGTTCTTTATGCCGTAGTCGCTCGCCTTTACGTTGTCGTCTCCGAGGTCTTCGGTCTGTGCACGAGGGTCTTCGTTCCTACCTTCGCCACCGAACCAGAGGCGCGGGTTCTTGGCAAGCGCGGCAGTGGTTTCGTCCATGAGCTTTTCTTTCTCGTCCATTTCGTCCTTAAACTCGGGGCGATACCGGTATCCCCAGCTTATGGCCCACTTGTCGTAATCGTTTATGCGTGGGAAAAGTCCGCGCTCTGAAATGCCGTCTTCCGGCTGTGCCACGTAGTTGAAGCGGGCATAATCCATAATGCTTGCCGTGTGCCCGTACTTCTCCACCCACTTCTTGTCGCGCAGCTTCTCCACCGGCGTGGCGTGGCTTGCCCCCATGTTGTGGCGCAAACCGAGTGTGTGCCCAACCTCGTGGCTCGACACAAAGCGTATAAGTTCGCCCATAAGGCGGTCGTCCATCTTCATTGTCCGGGCACGCTTGTCGAGCGGTCCGCACTGCGTCATATACCATTTTGTAAGCAAATTCATTACATTATGGTACCAACAGATGTGGCTTTCTATGATTTCGCCGCTGCGCGGGTCTACGATGCGCGGACCGTAAGCGTTTTCGATTTCGGCAGGAAGATAGCGAAGCACGTTGAAACGGGCGTCGTCCACACTCATCGTAGAGTCGTCGGGGAAGTCGGCTGCCTTTATTGCGTGCTTGAAACCTGCTGCTTCGAAGGCTGCGTTCCAGTCTTCAATGCCCTTCTTCAGATAAGGTACCCACTTCTTCGGAGTAGCCGGGTCGATGTAGAAAACGATGGGCTTGACGGGTTCGGTGAGCAGTCCCTTGCGGTAGCGGCGCACATCTTTCGGTTCTAAACGGAAGCGCGAGACGAACTGTTGTCGGTCGGTCTTGGTCTGTTCGTCGCTGAAAATGGTGTAATGGTTGGTGAAATAGCCCACGCGGCTGTCCCAGATGCGCTTTCGCATGGGCACTTTCGGCAGCAGAACGATGCTGGTGTTCAGTCCGACGGTTATTGCGCCGGTGTGCGAAGCCGGTGTGGCGGCCGGTGTGGCGGCATAGGTTCGGGTGGTAGCCACCTCGACGTTGATGGGATATACCTTCATGGTGTCGATGAAAGTGCGGTCGGCTTGCAGTGCGCCGAGCTTGAGTTGCTTTGCACTGTTCGACGATATGCTTACCACGCCGTTGTCTTTTGCGAAGAGCGGAGTAACCTCTATCATCTGTGCATTTGCGGCTTTGTTGCGGCCGATGATTTTGAACGATGCGATGATAGGGTCGATGGTCGATGCCTTCAGCGTCTGCGAGATGCGGCTGTCGGGGTCGGCTTCCTGCGAGAGCACGTAGGCACGCAGCACCATTGTCTTTGCGTCGCGCTGCTCGAAGTAGATGGTTTGCTGGTTCACGGCTTCGCCCGAGAACTTTCCGAAGTTCTGCGGCACACCCGTAAAGCGTGTTACCGCCAGCAGATAACGCCCGATAATGGAGTCGGGAACCTCAAAATACCACTTCTCGTCGATATGCCTTACCGTGAAGACACCTTCGTGCATGCTGCCTTTTTTCTTTATGAGCTGTTCGTAGGAGTCTTCCTTTTCCTTACCCTTTCCTTGCTTTTCGTCGGCTTTCGCTTTGCCGTCTTTCTGTTTTTCCACTTCGGTTTTCTCGTCGGTCGAGTCCTTTACTGCGGTGTGTGCATACCTGTTGTCTGCCGTTGCCGTGCCCATTGCGAGCCAAAACGCCAACAAGCAAGCTGCTGCCTTTCTGTTTATTGCCATTGTTTTAATTTTTGTATTTGAACGACAAAGATAATAAAAAAAGTGCAGACGGCAAAATCTGCGCGCCGGTTGTGGGCTTGGGGCGATGGGCGCACCGGGGTTTCGGGGTATCGTAAAGGGGGAGAGGCGTTTCGGGAAACCGAACAGAACGTGAGTTCGATGTAAGAATGATGCCGAACTCACTTTAATAGAACGATGTATTACCTTTGGAAATGGCAGCAAAAAGCCACTTGCCGACCATTGTCGGCAAGTGGCTTTCAATGTATGCAACTTACTCGTCTGGAGCGAGTTCCTGTGCGGGAATGTTCATGATTTTCCCGTCTGCATCAGCTATCACGATGTTTTCGCCTTTCAGTATTTTCTCGCGTATCATCTTTTGTTGCGCCTTTTTTACGCCTTCCATTATCTTGCGTGCAAACTCGCTGTATTGTTCTTTATCTTCCATAACCTTTTATTTTTGAGAATAAAGTATTATCGTATATCACAGTTTCCTTGTCTGTGCCTCCTTCAGCCACTATTATCCGTCCCATGCTGCTGTTGTCTACCATAATCCACTCGTCTACGATGGGGAGGAAAATATCGACTAAATTCCTTATTCCCAAGCTGTAACGACGCTCTATAATGGCAGAGGGAATGTTGTGCCCACCGTTTTTGACACGGTTTGCTACTCGCTCTTTTGCCAGTTGCGGACTGCTAAGCCAGAAGTAAACTAAATGAACGGTGTAATTTAAGCTGTGCGAACGTTCCACCAATTTGGCGTATGAACGAGTAGCCAGTGTTGTTTCGATAGCGAAGTTCTTTCCTTTCATTAAGAGTTCATCTATGCGCTTTAGCATGAGACGACCGGCTTCGATTGCCATACTGTCAGGATTGAAAGGCGATAAACCACGCGCAATTTCGTCAGCGTTTACAAATTCCTCTACTTTAAGGATTTCTGGCAACACTGTATATGAAGCTGTTGTTTTGCCGGCTCCATTGCAACCGCTGATAATATATAAATGCCTTTCCATATTTGGCAAAGATACAAATTCTTTCTAATATAACTATACTTTTACGTAAATTTTCGTTTCTCCTATTAAAATAAGGAAGGTCTGCTTCTTTGCGCTTCATACAGAAGCTGCAAAACAGTCGCTTCTGCGATGTAAAACAAAGGGTATTTCTATGTGTTTATAATGAGTTTGTCAGGTAATGCGTTTTTTTTGGAACTTTGTAGGAAGCTCCGGGCTATTCCGAGTGCACCGGGATTTCAGGGTATCTTAGGGGCTTTATCGTTTCCATGAAACTTAAAGTCCCTAAGAGAACCGTGAGAGCCGGGCTGCGTTTTCCCTACATATTCTCGCAGCTGCCGCCCTCGTGGGCAGGTATTTTGGCATCTTTGGTGGTCTTTTCAGCCTTGTAGCCGAACTTCTCGAAAGCCTTTTGGAGCTTTGTTTCGGTAGTTTTGTCGGCATCGTAGGTAACGAAAACCTTTTGTGCTTCGACGTTTGTCTGTATGTCTTTTACCCCTTTCTCGAAACGAAGGTTGCCCTTTATCTTGTTTTCGCAGCTTTGGCAGTGCATCTGCGGAGTGGTGGTAAAGACGACTGTCTTGATGTCTTTGGCTGATGCGGCGATGGCTGCCATTGCCAGCATCATTGTGATGATACTTTTCTTCATTGTTTTTTATGTTTTTAGAAGCCCCGTAGGGCAAATTGGAATTTACGTGATTGTCGGGCTGTCCGCCCACGACAGGCAAGCCGGACGTGGGCTGACGGCTGCCTACATGCGCTTTCCGAGGTTCAGGCGGATACCTGCGTAGACCATCGCTCCCTCTATCGGACCATAAACGAGCGTGGGTTCGAAGGTTTGCGACCACGGGTTGTGATAGCCTATGATGGGATTTTTCTGCTTGTAGTTCGTAAGGTTTTCGCCGCCTACGTAGAGTGCAAAGTGGCGGAAATTGCGCGTTATCTGCGCATTCAGCTGTCCGTAGGCACTGTAGTTGTGCTGCCACGACGGTGTGCCGTCAGCCGTTGTGTAGGGTGTAGGCATGCGTCCGCCGCCGTTGAGCGCAAAGGTTGCATCGAACTGCCACAGTCCGAGCGGTGTTTTATAGCTTGCGGTGAGCAACGCTTTGTATCTGCTTTGCAGTGGTTTCGATAGCAATCGTCCGCCGTAGGTAGCCTTTACGAGGCTGTAGCGATAGGCTGCGGTGAGCTCGAAACCGCGGAAGACGGGGTAGGAAGCATCAATCTGAAAGGTGTGCGAATAGCTCTTGCCGTCCAAGTTGCCGATGTGGAGCGTCAGCGGGTCGGTGTCGTAGTCGATGATAGTCTGACTTGTGAAGTGCGTGTAGTAGTATTCTGCGTTCACTTTCAGCAGTCTGTTCCGTATGGGAATGTTGAAAGCCATGTTCGTTCCGTAGTTCCATGCCGCTTCCTGCTGTAGCTTTGGGTCTACCACAAGGCGTCTGCCCGATGCCATCAGGTAGTTGTTTTCTGCCAAGGCGTGCGGACTGCGGTAGCCCTTTCCGGCAGAAAGACGGAGGGTGAGCACGTCGGTGGGTGCCCACTTGATGTGGAAACGCGGGGTAACGAAAGTGCCGTAAACGTTGCTATGGTCGATGCGGACTCCTGCCATCGCCACCAGCCGATTGTGAAGGTTCAGCGTGTACTGCACGTATGCGCCCGAAGTGGTTTCGCTCTCCACGTCGTTCGACAGCGGATAGCGGTTGCCGTAGTTGGCGGAAATGGCGGTAGGGTCGGTCAGATTAAGGTTCTGGTGCAGGTAGTCGTGGTTCATGCTCAGTCCGGCAGAAAGGTTGTGCACTTCGGCAACGTTGGTTTCAAACACCAGCGATGCGTAGGCGTTCTTCTCGTTCACGTCGTAATGCTTGATGCCGTAGTCGGCAGCCTGCTCGTGCATGGATATATTGCCCATCAAAGCAATATTGGTGCCGTGCTTCGGGTCGAGAATGAAGGCGTGTTTCATGTAGCCCTCGTAGCGGTTCGTACCGATGTTGATGCGATAGGGCGTTGCGCCGGGGGCAAGATGGTGGGTGTGTCGGGTTTGTCCGCTCATTCTGTCTTCTTTCAGAAAGCCCAGTCCTGCGTGGAAAATATAGTTGCCGTTCTTCCACAGCCAGCGGTTCTGCAAGTTGTATTGTCGCACTTGCGGACTGTCTTGAAAGCCGTCTCCGTTGCCATCGTGTTGGTTCCAATTGTTTTCAAAGTGGGCAAGAACTTCCGTGCTCAGGTTTTTGTTGCCCCCGATGTGCAAGTTGCGTCGGCGTTTGCTTCGAGTTTGCTCATCGTGTTGCCGTAGACGTTGATGGTTGCGCCCTGTTCGTCCTCGGGCTTTACGTACTCTACGTTAATCTGTCCCGTCATTGCCTCGTAGCCATTCTTCACCGACGAGTTGCCCTTGCTTACCTGCAAACTCTTCAGCCAAGGGCCCGGCACATAGCCCAGACCGTAGGGTAGGGCAGCACCGCGGAAGTTTGGCAGGTTCTCGGTGAGCATCTGCACATACGTGCCACTGAGTCCGAGCAGCTTAATCTGTCGTGCGCCGGTTGTGGCATCAGAGTAGTTTACGTCTACCGAAGGGTTGGTAACGAAGCTCTCGCCCAAGTTGCAGCATGCCGCCTTGAAGAGTTCGTCGCGCAATATGTCTTGTCCGTTGATGGCACCGCCCAGCGTGCGCACGGTGGCGCGCCTTGCGGTAACGGTTACGTTTTCGAGTTCTTGTTCCTTGAGTGTTGCCAGCGAGTCGGCAGAATTGTGTTGCGCCATGGCAGGCAATGCGAGCAGCAGGAGTATTCCTGTGCGTATAATATGTTTGTTCATTTGTTAGTTTGTTCTTTTAATTTGATTTTGTGAATACGAAAACAGTATCTGATAGACACGCTGTTTGTTGTCCGTCAGATAGAAAGCCATGATAAAGTTACAAAATCAAATTATGAGAACGGTAAGCCTTTGCAGGTATCGTCGCGGCGGACTGTGCCGGCAATAGGGCATCAGCCGTATCGGCGACACAATAAAAAGTAATGTGGGCAGGGCAATGAGCAACGTTACAAGCGGTTCGAGCAGCGACAGTTGCAAGGGTTGCAGGTCGAACTGTGTCGTTGAAGCCTGACTTGCTTCGGTAAGTTTCAGTACCTGCACCTTCATGCAGCCTTTGTCGGCACCCTTTCCGCAGCCTCGGTCGGCGATGGGTTTCTTGCCAATGGCAACGTTGCCGGTATGTGCACACTGCATCAACACGACGCCTGTTGTTGTCCATACAATCAGCACGGACAGCAACAACAGCAGCAGTATGTTGATGGTTTTTTTCATTACAGGCGGTAAAGTTACTACATTTATATTTATTTCTGTGCGAAGTAGGTGCATTTTAACATTCGTTTTGGTGGTGGGCAGCAAAGCGTGGAGGGAGTAAAGTGCCTAGGAAGCCTAGATTTTCTAGGTATCCTAGAGCTCCTAGAGCCCCTAGGAACCCTAGCCCTCCTAGATATTCTAGAGTTCCTAGAACCCCTAGGAAACCTAGAACCCCTAGGCTTTCTAGCCTCCCTATCCCCCCTTTCACCGCGCCAAACAACAGTTTTTATAAAGCGTTGGCGCATCGGCGAGGGCGCGAAACCGCTATGCCAACACTCCCCACCTTACTACCCACAGAATACTTGATATGGCTTTCTCGATGTTGTACCTTTGCAAACGTAAACGAACAAGGGGTGCGGGAAATGTTGAAAGCAGCAAGACTGCTACACATTATTTATATATATAGATACGTAAACCTTTGAGAATGTAAAAACAAAATTATAAAAACATATAATGCGACAAAAACATGAAATTAACTTTTGACGAACATCTGTCGCCACATTTCACGGTGGGCGAGTTCTTTCGGTCGGGCACGGCTATCCGATTGGGCATTGTGAACGAGCCTGACGCACACCCCGAAGACGGACTGACGAACGAGGAGGTGATAGAAAACCTGCGGGCACTGTGCACGGAAGTGCTGGAACCACTGCGCCGAAGGGTGGGGCGGGTGATAATAACGAGCGGCTATCGATGCCGAAAGCTGAACAAGGCGGTGGGCGGAGTGTGGAACTCGCAGCACCTGCGGGGCGAGGCTGCCGACATATATGTGTCGGACACGGAAACGGCGATGCGCTACGGACGCATTCTCGAGGAACACTCTGCCGTGCAGCAGGTGTTGTTGGAACCGCTTGGAACAAAGCACAAGCGATGGCTGCACGTAACCTTCAGGCGGAAAAAGTAGCGTTGTCGGCGACGCATTGGGAAGGTTTCCGTTGGCGTTCTCGTCGGGGCAGACGAGCTGTGGCAGACCTGTTTGGTCGTTGCCGGTATCTGCGCAGCCCTTACATCTCGACGTAGCAGCTACGCCTTCGATGAAACGCCGGCACATCTGCTCGACAATCGAACAAAATAAGTCAAGGACTATAATGCCCGGTTTGGGATTATCAATTCATTTTTTTATTAACCTTTTAATTTTTAAGTATTATGTCTATCAAGTACAAAATGTATCAGTTAAAGAACAGTTCAAGCAAACGTAACGGTTATTGGTATGCGCGTGCCGCACACATAGGCACTGCCGACACCAAGGATTTGGCAGTACGCATTGGTGAACGCTGTACCGTAACCGAGGCAGACATCTTGGCAGTGATTAGTGCACTGGTGAACGAGATGACACACAACCTCAAGAATGGTATGCGTGTGAAGCTCGACGGCTTCGGCGCATTCAAGATTGCCATTCGCTCTACGGGTGTAAAGGAGGTGAAAGACTTCTCGGCAGCGAAGAACATCAAGTGTCCGCACGTTATTTTCCAGCCCGAAACCCATGTGGGTGCCGACAAGATGCGCATCAAGAACTTTGTTGCGGGTGTGAAGGTAGAGGAGCTTGACAAGTATGAGGGCACGCCAAAGCCAAAGAAAGAAGAAGGTTCTACCGGCGGCGAGCAAACACACCCATAAGCGAAAAGGCGTGGGGCTTTTAGGGGTGCGTGGGGATAGAAGAACCCCTAGAACCCCTAGGAACCCTAGAACCCCTAGGAACCCTAGAACCTCTAGGAAACCTAGAATCCCTAGAACCCCTAGGAACCCTAGGAGTTCTACCATTTCAATGGCTATTTTCATGCCCTTTTTGACCTTAGAACCCCTTAGGATTCCTAAGACTTCTACCATTCCTATCCTCCCCGAACCCCCTGCCTTCCCACCTTCAACCTATTATTAACTCTTTAAAAATCTCAAAAACATGAAGAAAGAAAAATGGAAGTTCATCGTTCAGCTTATCCTTTCAGTGCTTTCGGCTGTTGCCACTACACTGGGAATGGGCTCGTGCATGTAAGCCACTGCGGTGCGTACGGCGAGAGAGAAAATCGCTAAGCACACGGCAGAACGACCGTCAGAGACTTTAGACCATCATTTGTAAATCTATTGTACCGATTATTTAAGACTGCACAACAGCTTGATATTGAGCATATTCTGCGCACAACTGCCGACAAAAGGGTAGGTTGCAGCCGACATTTGCGGAAAAAGCAACCGACAAGCGAGTAGGTTTGGTGCGACAGAATAGGAATGAATATGAGCAGGGTGCGACGCATTGGGAGGTCGGTGGCAACAGAAAGGGAAGATGACTGCGTGGCAATGGCGGTTTTTCTGCCTTTCAGTGGCGTTGTGGTGCCTGCGCTTTGGCAGGTTCGGCTTAGAACATGGCTGTGCGACTTGCTTTTGTTTTGTGTCGTCTTCTCGTAAGTAAGGCGTAACAAGCTGTGTTCTAAGCACTTTACATACAACGGCAACAAATAGGGAAGTTCTTTGGAAACGGACAATAAAACAACTGCGACAAAAAAGTAGTTTTACTTGTTAATCGAGGCGTAAACGTGAGTGTAAGCCTCCGATTAACAAATATTTTCACTTTTTTGTCGCAGTTTATATATTTATATAGTTAAATCTTTTTGCCTGTATTTCCGTTATTTCAGGAAATGTTTTCGGCTTTCTTTCTCAGACATTCCGGGCAGATGCCTTTGTAGTAGAGCTGTGCATCGTCTACGCGGAAGCCGTCGATAGATGGGCTTTGCGGTGCGGGGGGCTGCATATCGGGCAAGTCGAACACCTGTCCGCACTCTTTACAGCAGAAGTGTGCGTGCGGTGTGGTGCAGCGTCGTAGCAAACACGATGCTCGTCGATGGTAATCATGAGTGCTCCACCCTTCTCAGAGAACATTCTGAGGGTATTATATATGGTGGTGCGGCTTACAGATGGAATACGTTTTTTCAGTTCTACAAAGATGTCGTCGATAGTGGGGTGCGTTTTGTGTGTCTGCAAATAGCGCATAATTTCTATGCGTTGCAATGACGGACGTATGCCACAATCGAGTAGTTTTTGGTAGGCCGGGTCTATATACATACTGGTTTGCATTTAAAATTTCGCTTGCAAAAATACATATAAAAGCCGAAAATGCCAAATAAAAATGGAAAAAGCGTATCTTGCTTACCCGAAAACAGGTAGGCTATAAGGGTTGTAGAGGAGTTTTTTGAAAGGTTTACACCGTTTATTCTTGTTACAGGCAGGGGGCGAAACCTTTTGTTACGGAACTTCGGAAAGGCAGTGCTGCAATGTTTCCGCATTGCCGAAAGCGAGGGAAACAGTACCTTGCTTCAGCCTTTGCGGCAGCCTTGCCACGGCGTTCCTGCACTACGGATTGATGATGGCAGCGAGGTTGGGCGGTGCGGGGAACGATTGGCAGTTCACGTGCTCCATCTGTTCTCTTCCTTGCGCTGTGATGCTGCACCGTTGGCAGCGGCTGTCGTGCTTGCAGGTTTGGCGTTCCAAAAATCCTTTTCGTTCGAGCGAAGCGATTACTTTCGATGCATTCGAACGAGTGAGCCCCATCTCGTTGGCTATTTCGCCAGCGAGAAGGCTCTCCTTGTTTGCGAGCATACACAGCAGCATGAGCTCGTTGATGTTCATGCCGAATGTGGTTTCCAATGCCCGTTCAAATTCCACTACTGCGCGAAAGATGTTGTGTATCTTGTGTATGCAGTTGTTGTCCATACGTTTTTGTTGTGTGGTCTTATTTCAAAAGAGTTTCTTTTATCATTCGTTCGAGTTCGGCTTTGGGGTGCGCACCTACCGACATGGTGGGTTTTCCCTCTTTCGGTACGAACAGCAGCGACGGTATGGAACGTATGTTGAACAATGCCGAGAGTTCCTGATTTTTGTCTACGTCCACCTTGTACACGTCAATCTTGCCGTCGTACTCCTGTGCTATCTCTTCGAGAATGGGGGCTGTGGCTTTGCACGGACCGCACCACGTAGCATAAAAGTCGATGATGGCAGGCTTGTCGCCCTTGAAATTCCATGTGTCGCCTGCGGTTGCGTAGTCCATTACCTTTTCCTTGAACATTGCTTCGTTCATTTCTATTGTCTTCATCTTGTTTCCTTTTTTAGTTTGTGCAGTCGCCTGCTTGTTGTTTTCTGTTTTGTTTTTTGCCGATGTGTTGCAACTGCTGAGCGTAAATGCTACGGCTGCCACGGCAATGAATATTCTTGTTTTCATTTGTCTGTCAATGTTTTGGTTTCACTTCTGTTTCTCTTTCCTGTTTCTTTTTCCTTTCTTTTGTTTTTTCTTTGTTGTTATTGTTAATTGTCATCAGTATGTTTCCTAACGTCTATCTTTATGTTTCCGTTGGAAACTAATGCAAAGATAAGGCGTCTGTTTCGTATTAACAAATTTCCAATGGAAATAATATCAGCTTATAACTTAGTTTAACTTATAGCAACAGAAATTGTGCAAAGTCCGGCAGCCACATGGCTTTTTCGATGCAAAAACTACAGATATTCGGTAAAATATGGTTATCTTTGCAGAAAATGGGTTGCGCTCAGCAATTAAAGAACAAGTTTTTATAACGCTCGTTGGTGCTGTCTTTACAGAACGGTATATTAAATTCGATGGTGGAATAGGGTAACATTAAGCCGTAAAAGAAATAGAATAAAGGAACAAAAAGATTAATATAAATGTATAAGACAATGAGAAAAATTATTTTATTTGCCTTGATGGTTCTCTTTGTGGGAATGGTTCAGGCGCAGGAAAAGACATCGAAAAACAACAGAGTAAGCCTTGGCGACATGGCTTTTGTGCTTCCCGAGCCTTGCATTATGATTGGTACTTACGACGCAAAGGGTATTCCCAACGTGATGATGGCAGCGTGGGGAGGACAGATTGAAGACAATCAGATAACTATTCGATTGAGCAAACACAAGACAACCGACAATATCCGATTGAAGAAAGTGTTCACTATCAGCTTCGCTACAGAAGCAACAATGGCAGAAAGCGACTACTTAGGTGCTGTGTCGGGCAATGACGTAGCCGACAAGGTTGCCCGTGTTGGTTTCACAACCCACCGTGCCGGCAAGATTGATGCTCCTGTTATCGACCAGTATCCTGTTACTTTAGAGTGCCGATTGGTAAGTTTCGAGAATGGCATACTCGTTGGCGAGGTTGTCAATACCACTGCCGACAAGAGCGTATTGGACGCTGAAGGACACATAGACATGGAAAAAGTGAAGCCTATCGTGTTCGACCCCATCTCTTTAGCCTATCGTTCTGTTGGCAGTAGCGTGGGTAAGGCTTGGGAAAGCGGCAATAAATACAAATAAATCGTTTGCTTCTTATCTGTCGCAAAGCTCTAAATCCGTTCATGGCAGAACGGCAATTCAACGGATAAAATCATTTAGCAGCTATAAATATGCGTGAGTTCGGTATAAGAATTGTGCCGATATTGTGATTTAATATGTTTATAATCAAAAGGAGATAAAGCATCTTCGTTCTCAAATTTCCATAATATAAAGGTACGTAATTTTCGCATAACCACACGCCGCAAATTCCGGTTTATCCCTCTTTATAAGTGTAAAGGCACAGAAGTTATAAAGTAGAAGCACGCAAGCAGCAACGTACTCATGGAAAAGTAGCAATGCAAAGGTCTGAAAGTGGCAATGTAAAGGTCTGAAAGTGGCAATGTAAAAGTCTGAAAGTCGCAGCACAAAAGCCTGAAAGAAGTAGCGCAAAGGTCTGGAGATTACGCAGCGCAGCCCCATTCAAATAGTTAAAAAAGGTTTACTTCGTAAAATATCTTGCATCTTTTGCTTGTGTTTCAGAAAAACTTCTTAACTTTGCACTCGCTTTGAAGGAACAACCACTTGTTCACAAAAGCAAAATGGTAATCACCATTGGAGAGATGGTAGAGTGGTCGATTACAGCGGTCTTGAAAACCGCCGTGCTGAGAGGCACCGGGGGTTCGAATCCCTCTCTCTCCGCGTGAAGTACTCTGTAAAATGAGTAAACAAAAACTTCAAAAATCTGTAAGTGTCGTAATTTCAAAGAGTTACGACACTTTTATTTTATACTCATTCAAGCTTTCAGAGTACGTAAAAAGGTCGTATGAACACCCAAAATACTCTCCTGTGGCTACAATCCGGCTACATTTTTTTGAGCCTCCCAAAAATTGTAGCCAAGAGTTCGTAGAGAGTTCGTTTAGAGTACTTGTATTTTGCTGTTATTCAAACAATTATGTAGAACTTTGTAGCCGGGCTACAGAGATTGAAACAATGGACTTTTGGCTACAATCAGCCATCTGTCCGGCTACAATTTCTCTGTTCTTGGCTACAATTAAAAACAAGCAAAGTATGAAGTCAATTTTCAGAACAGTCTTCTATCTTAGAAGCAACTATGTAAACAAGGAGGGAAAGACACCGGTGATGTTGAGAATCTATCTCAACAACGAACGCCTTTCACTTGGTTCCACGGGAATTGCCGTAGTGCAATCCCTATGGGACAAAGAGAATGAGAAACTCAAAGGTCGTACAACCGACGTTCTGAGTACCAATCTTGAGTTGGACAACATTCGTAATGGCTTGCAAAACATCTATCGTAAGTTGGAAGATAGCTCCGATTTGTGCTTGGAACGCATCAAGGCAGAGTTCTTAGGTAAAAAAGAGGATATAGACACCCTGTCGCAACTTTTCGATAAACACAATGCGGATATTGCCCAACAAGTCGGCATTTCTGTAAGTGCTGCCACGTTGCAAAAATACAATGTTTGCAGGCGGCACTTTTTGGAGTTCCTGCAAAACAACTATAGAAGAGCAGACATCAAACTGTCAGAGCTGACTTATACAGTTATCCGAGAATTTGATATTTATCTTCGTACTGAGGTTGGACAGAATGCCAATACGGCAACTAAAACGATGAAGACTTTTAAGACCATTGTCATCTTAGGGCAAAAAATGGGTGCCTTGCATCACGACCCCTTCCTCAATCACCGCTTCCATTTGGAGCCGGTAAACCGTGGTTTCCTCACGGACGAGGAAATCATGAAGATAGCCAACAAGGATTTCGGCATCCGGCGTTTGGAACTGGTAAGGGACGTTTTCATCTTCTCCTGCTTTACAGGGCTGGCATATATCGACGTATCCAATCTCACGCCGGACAACATCGTTACACTCGATGACAAGCAGTGGATTATGACCAAAAGACAGAAAACAAGCGTGGAAGCAAATGTCCTACTTCTCGATATTCCGAAGCGCATCATTGCAAAGTATAGTGGAAAGACCTATCGGGACGGCAAACTATTCCCCATACTGACCAATCAGAAGACTAATGCGTATTTGAAAGAAATAGCCGACCTTTGCGGTGTCAAGAAGAACCTGACCTTCCATCTTGCAAGGCATACTTTTGCCACTATGTCGCTGAGTAAGGGCGTTCCAATGGAGAGTGTGTCGAAGATGTTGGGGCATACGAATATTAAAACCACCCAAATCTATGCCCGCATAACCAACAAGAAGATTGAGCATGACATGGAACAGCTTGCCGACAAACTCGGTAAGTTCAACAAGGCAATGGGAATCCGATAATATAATAATGTATAACCCTAAAAATAAAATGAATTATGGAAACGACAAAGAAAGAACTGTCCTACTTCCGTCTGAAGTTGGAGAACTATCTCGGTGAGCATTTCCCCGAAATGCTGAGTGACAAACCATTCATAACGGCAAGAGCCGACGAAGCACTTAGCACCTACTGCGATGCCGTGGCACAAGGTTTTTCGCATCCCGAAGCGGAGACAATGGCAAGCGAAGTGTTGTATCGAGGACTGCACTTCTCAAAATACGACACGCTTGTATCTATCTTGGAGAATGAGTTTGAGAAAGAGCTACCCTCCCCACTTCCCGAAAGACTTTCCCCGATACTTCTGGATAACAAGGCTGTGCAAAGCATTTTCGACAAGTACGAACTCACGGACGATTTCGCCGCAAGTCCTGAGTATGAGAAACTCTACACCGAACTGACAGGTGCAATCGTTCTGCTTATAGAGGTCAATGGTCTGCCAACGATAGGCGGTGAGAACATGACTTGATGTAGTACCATCGGGAGCTTTTGTAGTGTCAAGAGCCAAGATAAACACTCCACTCCACACGCCAAGAGTTTTGCAAACACTTGTCTTTGGGTCGTTAGAGCATCTTGTTATCGCTCTTGAAACTATAAAAAGCTCCGATTATGAATACAATCATCATGAATCAAGACATTCACACACCTGCTTTCATCAAGGCAGACGCATCGAACAAAACCGATAATATCAAGCATCAGCTGACTTCTCCCAAGCAAGTCCGCCGCTTCGGTTGGACACGCTTCATCGAACTGGCCATCCTGCTTTGCGTCGTTATCGGTGCCATTTGGCTTATCTCGAAGATAGTAACGCCACAGGTCGTTACCGCCGTGTCAGTCATTGCAGGTTTTCTGATACTGCGCTTTATAGTCCGGGTAATCCTGAAAGTGACATTTGCGCTTCTGAGTTTTCTTTTCTGGCTGGCGATACTCTGCGCCATCCTGCTTTGCGTGCTTTGAGAAGCACGGTTTTGTAAACCTTTCATTTATATTTCATCGGGTGGTTATCTCGCATTTCGAGATAGCCACCTTTTCTATTTCCCACTATGGGCGTTGCACTTTCGCTTCCTTTCCAATGCTCCACAATATGCGAAATGAAGAAGACGGATTCACCCTACTTACCACTTGTGGAGAGTTTCAAGTATTACGTATGTTCCTACTTATTGTGGGTATGGAGAAAGGTTACAAAGCCCAGACTTCCATAATAGAGATTGGGCAATATTGGTGGAATATGCAGGGACGAAAAGTTGTGGTTGGCATACAGAGGGTATTGGGACACTATGTTGATACCTTTTCCTATTATAGTCCTATGGCAATACGCAACGATAATGAAGCCTATCAGCATATTGCCTACTCACCGATATATCCGAAGTTCAAGGTTACAGACATACTTCGCAGAAATGGTTTAAAGAATAATTTCTATGGCATCGTGCCTCTTCCCTAATGCGCATAAGTTATAGTCTTTATTAGCTTCAGCAGCTTGCAACATAATTTCGTTTTCTTTGTAGAACATATTGTTTTAGGGCTAATATCAATAGCCTTCACTTGTCCAAAATGTTCTTTGTCTACCTCCATTTGATAAAATTTAATTGGACTTTCTATTTGCTTTTCCCGAAGATCTATTGTAATAAGCTTTTTGTCCTTTAAGATGTTCATAATAGTAGTCTTATCTTCTTCAGAACATCTTAACCCAAAATATACAGCTTCAATACAATTCTCAGCTTTTATGACTTTATATCCCTCTCTCCCATTAACATCGAAGTATAAGAGCCTTAATTCGTTTTCGTATTCCCACTGTTTTCCTTTAAGAAAAAAAGCATCCTTCATATTGATACTATCTTTGTTAGAATATTGACTGATATCACTATCAGAATAAGTTACATCATTAAAAAAACAAGTAACTCCATCATTATTGTCGACAAATTTTGTGAATGAATTAGGGAAGTGATATTTGATACATACCCCTTTGTGAGAGTCTGCATAATGTGCCCACATCAGCTCATTCAAGTATTCAGGAAGAGCTCCCTTTAGCTTTTCTTCGTTATTTATAACTTGGTGTGTGTGTGTTTCTTCTCTTGGTAGTTTTATATTTGATGAAAAACAAGAAACTTTCAGACCTTCATTATAAGCTTGGCGAATATATTGAGAAAAATCTTCATCATTATTCAATAGCTCAAGAATAGGGCTATCAAACGGATCGTTAAAATATCCTGGAGATGTCAGCCCTATACTTTCGTTAATTAATGATTGATATAAGTATTTGTTGCATGTCCTAAACTTATATGCGCTTGGGCTATAACTTGTATTATAAGAAATACATATCGAATAGTAAATATACTTTTTTATGGAATCTATTATATTTTTCTTATACTTGTCTCCTAATCTATGCCAGGATAGAGCAACATTTATAAATAGTGTGGTCTTGATCCCTAACTTGTATTTTACAGACTCGTTTTCGTCAAAGAATTTAATCCTTTCAGATAGCAACTCAACTTCGACTGTTGAAAGAGTTTCTAATTCAAAAACTCCAGCAGAATACACAATCAAAGCCTCTCCATACTTTTCCCCAATATCTTTACCACGAAACATATAATCAATAGAATTTACCCATTCTTCTTTGAATGAGACAATAACTTCTTTCGCATTAGTTTGGGAAACATTATTCTCATATTTTCCTATATAAGATATTATTTCGTTGTAGTTTCTTTCTAAAACAGCATATTCCATTATTATTAAATATTTAATTTCTGCAAAGATAGCAATTTATAAGGTAAATTTTATAGAACTTTCATAAAATAATGCACTGACATCAATAATACGCGAGTTCGGGATAAGAAAGTCCTTTTAAAAGTTGGTAATCTCGTTAGTTTTTTGTAACTTTATAGC
>NZ_BAJY01000008.1 GCF_000613945.1 Prevotella falsenii DSM 22864 = JCM 15124 | reverse complement strand
AACTGATGCACACAATATGAGCAATCTCTTTTCTTGGACTTTTTCTTTGGAGTAAGGCAAAAATTTGCGACCTTTGCTCCGAGGTTAATTGTTTATACATAACAATACAAAGATAATTAATCTTAGGGAGTCCACAAAAAAGGGCTCCTTTTTTGTATTGCCGGTATCGCTCTTCGGGGCTACGCGCCCCGGCCACGGGACAAACCTGCGGTCTTTTCATAGTTTCTAATCTATGAAACGTGGCTGTTTATTGCATTTCGATTTGGAATGTACACCCCAATTTCTTTCAAATAAGAGTTTTTAGTAACTGTTACTATTTGAAACAAAAAGTAAGCCCCCTATTGGATATATGTGCATGTAACGCCGATAAATAAAGGTTTGTAGAACTTTCTATCAGTTTTTACCGGACAGCAATAATACACATTTTTATGCTGGAATTGCTGCCTATCAAATGTTCATTACGCCTAAACTTACGTTATACTAAAATAAAAAGCAGATACACCCATAAGGATATATCTGCTTACATTATAAAGATATAGTTTACAAAGTTTATTCAGCCTTTGCTTCTTCTGCAGCATTTTCTGTTGCAGGTGCTTCTGTTACAGCTGCTTCTGCTTCAACTTTCTTTGTAGAACGACGGCTACGACGTGTCTTCTTAGCTTCTGCCTTAGGAGTCTTAGCCATATTCTCATCGTAATCAACCAACTCGATAAAAGCTATTGGAGCAGCGTCACCTTTACGCAAACCAAGTTTGATAACACGAGTGTAACCACCCGGACGGTCGCCTACCTTTACTGAAATTTCCTTGAACAATTCGGTTACAGCTTCCTTATCCTGCAAATAACGGAACACAACACGACGTGAGTTGGTTGTATCGTCTTTTGCACGTGTAATAAGAGGCTCAACGAACTTCTTCAAAGCCTTAGCCTTTGCGAGGGTCGTAGTGATTCTTTTGTGCTTAATCAAAGAGATTGCCATGTTTGAAAGCATAGCACTGCGATGACTTGCAGTACGACCTAAATGGTTGAATTTTTTATTATGTCTCATTTTATTTTTCTTATTGTGAACTACTAAAATAGTTTTAATGTTGTGAACTCGCTAACAGCAAGTTCACACATTAACTTATTCTCTGTCCAATTTATACTTTGTAATATCGGTTCCAAACGTTAGATTCAGACTCTCGAGCAAATCATCAAGCTCTGAAAGCGATTTCTTACCAAAGTTGCGGAACTTCAAGAGGTCGGTCTTGTTGTACTGAACAAGATCGCCAAGTGTTTCTACATCAGCTGCCTTCAAGCAATTGAGTGCACGAACACTAAGGTTGAGGGTTGAGTCAGTAAGCTTGGTCTTAAGCAACTGACGCATATGCAATACTTCCTCATCGAACTCTTGATTGCCTTCCTGATCAGGATTTTCCAACATAATCTTTTCGTCAGAAAACAACATGAAGTGATAGATAAGGATTTTCGCAGCCTCTTTAAGTGCGTCCTTAGGGTGAATAGAACCGTCTGTTGCAACTTCAATAACAAGTTTGTCATAATCGGTCTTTTGTTCAACACGATATGGCTCAACTGAATACTTTACGTTGCGTATTGGGGTGTAGATTGAATCGATTGGGAGTACATTTACATCAGTGCAGAATTCACGATTTTCTTCAGCAGAAACGTAGCCACGTCCCTTGTTGATAGTCAAATCTATCTGCATTGAAGCTTTTGAGTCTAAATGACAAATCACCAAATCAGGATTTAACACTTCAAATCCAGTCAGATACTTACCAATATCACCTGCTTTGAATTCGGTTGAATTCTCTACGGTGATACTAACTTTCTCATTCTCGAATTCTTCTACTACTTGCTTGAATCGAACTTGCTTGAGATTCAAAATGATGTTGGTAACATCTTCCTTTACGCCAGGAACTGTAGAAAATTCATGCTCAACACCAGCTATACGGATAGTGTTGATAGCATAACCTTCTAATGACGAAAGAAGGATGCGGCGCAAAGAGTTACCAATGGTAATTCCAAAGCCAGGCTCAAGCGGACGAAATTCGAACTTTCCGAATTGGTCGTTAGCCTCCAGCATCACTACTTTATCAGGTTTTTGAAATGCTAATATCGCCATTAATTTAATGATTTTTATTGTTTAGAGTACAACTCAACGATTAACTGCTCTTTAATGTTCTCTGGAATATCCGCACGGTCCGGTTGGTGAAGGAATTTACCACTCTTGCTGTTTTCGTCCCATTCTATCCAAGGATATTTGCTGTGGTTGAAACCAGCCAAAGCTGCTTCAATTACTTCAAGAGACTTCGCTCTTTCGCGAACACCTACAATATCACCAGCCTTAACTGCGTAAGAAGCAATGTTTACAACATTACCATTTACTACAATGTGCTTGTGGCTAACCAACTGACGAGCAGCTGCACGGGTAGGTGCAAGACCAAGGCGATAAACTACGTTGTCAAGACGACTCTCAAGACTCTGCAAAAGCACCTCACCTGTAATACCACTTGCTTTAGCTGCACGATCGAACAGATTACGGAACTGACGCTCCAAAACACCGTATGTATATTTAGCCTTTTGCTTTTCAGCCAACTGAGCACCATACTCAGAAACCTTACGACGACGATTATTACCGTGCTGACCCGGAGGGAAATTTCTCTTAGCTAACACTTTATCTGCGCCGAAGATTGGCTCACCAAAGCGGCGTGCGATTCTAGATTTTGGACCTATGTATCTTGCCATAATTAAATTTGATTCTTTAAATTGTTAAAAGATGTGATTATACACGACGACGTTTTGGAGGACGACAGCCATTGTGTGGCAGTGGAGTTACATCGATAATCTCTGTAACCTGAATACCAACAGTATTGACAGCACGAATTGCACTCTCACGACCGTTACCCGGACCCTTAACATACGCCTTTACTTTACGCAAACCGAGGTCGAAAGCAACTTTAGCACAATCTTCTGCCGCCATCTGCGCAGCATAAGGTGTGTTCTTCTTTGAACCACGGAATCCCATCTTACCAGCTGAAGACCATGAAATAACCTGACCTTCGTTGTTTGTCAAAGATACAATAATATTATTAAATGAACTATGCACGTGAAGCTGACCAAGTGCATCAACTCTTACGTTTCTTTTCTTAGATGTTGCTGTTTTTTTTGCCATAATTTTCTTTTAGTCTAAAAGCTTTAAGTATTTAAGTTTATGAGCCCAATAAAAGACTCGCAACTTTCAACTCTCAACTAAATTTTACTTAGTAGCCTTCTTCTTATTAGCAACAGTCTTCTTCTTTCCCTTACGGGTGCGAGCATTATTCTTAGTACTCTGACCACGAACAGGAAGACCATTACGATGTCTAACTCCACGATAGCAACCTATATCCATGAGACGCTTAATGTTCATTTGAATCTCTGAACGGAGATCACCTTCTACTTTGAATTCAGCGCCGATAATTTCACGGATTTTAGCAGCTTGGTCATCAGACCACTCGCTAACCTTGAGGTTGCGGTCAATACCTGCTATATCCAATATCTTTGCTGAACTACTTCGACCTATACCATAGATATAAGTCAATGCGATTTCGCCACGCTTTTCTTGGGGCAAATCTACTCCAACAATTCTTATTGCCATTGATTGTAATTAATTAAAAATTTTTGTTTGCGATAAACTTTGCAAAGTTACTCATTTATTATTAAGCAACATTAAGTTTACGCTTTTTTAACTTTTAACCCTGACGTAACTTAAACTTAGGGTTTTTCTTGTTGATAACGAACAGGCGACCTTTGCGACGAACAATTTTGCAGTCAGCTGTACGTTTCTTTAATGATGCTCTTGTCTTCATTTTATGTTTTTATTATTTGTATCTGAAAACTATTCTGCCTTTTGTCAAGTCGTATGGACTCATCTCAACTTTCACCTTATCTCCAGGGAGAATCTTGATGTAGTGCATTCTCATCTTACCAGAAATATGTGCTGTAATATCAACACCATTTTCCAACTCTACACGGAACATCGCATTAGAAAGTGCTTCTAAAATTGTTCCATCTTGCTCTATAGCGGTTTGTTTTGCCATATCTTAAATACTTTGTTTGGTTAAATATTATACTTCTCCAAATGAAGATAAAATATTTATCGCTTTTGGACTTTTGCAAGTAAATGCAAAAACAAGGTGGTCAACCTTTAGCAGAATTACCCAACACAGAGATTGACCAACCACATTTGTATTTCATCTTCTCTTTAAAGAAATATTTCCCATTTTCAAAGAAAAAGATTTAATATGCTGCTACAGTACCGTTGCCTCTTGTATGACCAGAATTCAAAAGACCATCATAGTGGCGCATCATCAAATGAGACTCTATTTGTTGGAGAGTATCAATAACTACACCAACGAGAATCAATAATGAGGTTCCACCAAAAAACTGACCAAATGAATCTTGAACATTCAACAAACCTGCCAATGCCGGCATGATTGCAATGAAAGCAATGAAAATAGAACCAGGACCTGTCAATCGAGTCATTACAGAATCGATATACTCTGCAGTGTTCTTGCCAGGCTTAACACCAGGAATGAAACCGTTGTTACGCTTCATATCCTCTGCCATTTGAGTAGGATTAAGAGTAATTGCTGTATAAAAGTAAGTAAATGCAACTATTAAAAGTACATATATTGAATTATACAACAAACTCTTGGTGTTCATTAAAGATTGAAGTACAGGACTTGCACTATCAGTAGAATACTGAACGACAGCCAATGGAATAAACATCAATGCTTGAGCAAAGATGATAGGCATAACGTTGGCAGCAAACAATTTCATAGGAATGTATTGACGTGCACCACCGTACTGCTTATTTCCAACAACTTTCTTAGCATACTGTACAGGAATCTTGCGAGTTCCCTGTGTAAGAAGAATAGCTGCACACACAACTAAGTAAAGAATGATAATCTCAGCAATAAACATCA
Source organism: Prevotella falsenii DSM 22864 = JCM 15124 (assembly GCF_000613945.1). Taxonomy (GTDB): domain Bacteria; phylum Bacteroidota; class Bacteroidia; order Bacteroidales; family Bacteroidaceae; genus Prevotella; species Prevotella falsenii. The sequence goes on along the minus strand of NZ_BAJY01000008.1, from coordinate 95,361 downwards.
CAAGACCGCCACTGGTAATCGCCGTGAAACGACTACTAACTTCTTGGAAAAAAGCTTGTGGAAGACGTGCAATGATGCCCACCATAATGATGATTGAGATACCATTTCCTACACCTTTATCAGTAATGCGCTCACCGAGCCATAGAATAAACATTGACCCAGCAGCCAAGATTATTGAGGCAGATATCATGAAGACTGTCCAGTTTACACCTGTTGCCAAAGCACCAGCTGCCTGTGTCTTCAAGTTAATCAAATACGCAGGAGCTTGGAACAATAAAATAAATATTGTCAGCACACGTGTGTACCAATTAATCTTCTTATGTCCACTCTCACCCTCACGCTGCATTTTTTGGAAATAAGGCACCGCTACAGCCAAGAGCTGCATTACGATAGAAGCTGAGATATAAGGCATAATTCCTAAAGCAAAAATAGACGCCTTAGAGAATGCACCACCAGAGAACATGTCCAACAATGACATTAGACCGCCAGCTGTTTGTGACTGGAGTTTTTCCAACAAACCTGGGTTTATTCCAGGAAGTACTATAAAAGAGCCAAAACGGTAAATGGCTGTGAACAAGATGGTCACGAGGAGTCGCTTACGCAAATCCTCGATCTTCCAACAGTTCTTCAGTGTCTCAATAAACTTTTTCATCTACTTAGATTATAGTTGTGTTACCACCTACTGCCTTAATTGCTTCTTCGGCAGTCTTTGAGAAGGCATGTGCTTCAATATCTACCTTCACCTTTAATTCTCCATTACCAAGAATCTTAACGAGTTTCTTGCTATTTGTCAAACCAGCTTCAATCAATTCAGCCAATCCAATCTTAGCAAGATTGTTCTTCTCAGCAAGTTCTTGAAGAGTAGACAAGTTTACGGCAAAGTATTCCTTATGATTGATATTCTTGAAACCACCCTTTGGAACACGGCGCTGAAGTGGCATCTGACCACCTTCAAAACCAATCTTTCTCTTATAACCAGAACGTGACTTCGCACCCTTATGACCACGGGTAGACGTACCGCCAAGTCCAGATCCTGTACCACGACCAATACGACGACGAGAGTGGGTTGAGCCCGCTGCTGGTTTCAAATTATTTAATTTCATACCTTAGTTTTCTTTAAAGGATTTATTAATCAATTACTGATACCAAATGATGCACTTTACGAATCATTCCACGAATACTTGGAGTATCCTCTACTTCTACTACTTGTGAAATTTTACGAAGTCCAAGAGCCAACAAAGTGGCCTTTTGGTCTTTAGGAGCGTTAATACGGCTCTTAATTTGCTTTACCTTTATTGTTGCCATTATTTATGTCTCCTGTAATTAACCGTTAAAAACTTTGTTCATACTAATACCACGCTCACCAGCAACAGTGTAAGCATCACGCATTTGAGCAAGAGCTGCAATAGTTGCCTTTACAAGGTTATGAGGGTTTGATGAACCTTTAGACTTTGCAATCACATCGGTAATACCAGCACTCTCCAATACAGCACGCATAGCACCACCAGCCTTCAAACCTGTACCGGCAGCAGCAGGCTTAAGGAGTACTTGTGCACCGCTATAACGAGTCTCAACTTCGTGAGGAACTGTACCTTTCAGAACAGAAACTTTTACAAGGTTCTTCTTTGCAGCATCTGTACCCTTCTGTATAGCAGCAGTTACTTCACCAGCCTTGCCAAGTCCCCAACCGATTACACCTTTGCCATCACCTACAACGACGATAGCCGCAAATGTGAAAGTACGTCCACCCTTAGTTACCTTGGTCACGCGGTTGATTGCAACCAAACGGTCTTTTAGTTCTACGTCACTATTTACTTTTACTTTATTCATTGCCATAATCGTTTAGAATTTAAGTCCTCCTTCACGAGCGCCATCAGCCAAAGCCTGTACACGTCCATGATAAAGATAACCGTTACGGTCAAATACTACTTGTTGAATACCGGCTGCTGTTGCTTTCTGTGCAACAAGTTCACCAACTTTCTTAGCTTGCTCTATCTTAGCCATTTTTTCAAGACCAGCAGAAGAAGCTGCAGCAAGTGTAGTACCTGTTAAATCATTAATAACCTGTGCATAAATTTGCTTATTACTACGGAATACGCTCAAACGTGGACGCTCTGCAGTTCCGTTCACACTCTTACGAATGTGGAACTTTATCTTTAGTCTTCTTTGTTCTTTCTTTGTTGTCATAATCGTAATGAATTATTAAAGTTACTTAGCTGCAGCTGATTTACCAGACTTTCTGCGAATAACCTCTCCCTTGAACAAGATACCCTTACCTTTATATGGTTCAGGCTTACGGAAAGAACGAATCTTAGCACAAATAAGACCTAACAGTTGCTTATCAGCTGATTCAAGAGTGATTATTGGATTTTGGTTACGTTCACTCTTTGTCTCTACCTTAACTTCTTGTGGAAGTTGCAGGAAGATAGGGTGTGTATAACCAAGTGTGAATTCAACCAAGTTACCTTGATTAGAAACACGATAACCAACACCTACCAACTCAAGCGTCTTTGTATAGCCTTCACTAACTCCAACTACCATATTGTTCACGAGTGAACGATAAAGACCATGGTAAGCTTGCTTCTGTTTGTAGTTTTCGATGTGCTGCTCATCAACTTCAAAAGTGATTTGAGCATCTTCTATATTTACCTTAATAGAAGGATGAACATACTGAGATAATTCGCCCTTTGGACCCTTTACTGTAACAACGTTGTCCTTCTTCGAGATTGTAACTCCAGCAGGAATACTAATTGGTAATTTTCCAATTCTTGACATTTCAAATCCTCCAATTAATAAATGTAGCAAAGAACCTCACCGCCAATTTTTTCAGCAGCAGCTTCCTTGTTAGTCATTACACCTTTAGACGTAGAAATAATTGCAATTCCAAGTCCGTTAATAACTCTCGGCATGTCTTTGTAGCCAGTATACTGGCGAAGACCCGGTGATGAAACGCGCTTCAAACTCTTGATTGCGTTCTGATTTGTAACAGGGTCGTACTTCAATGCGACCTTGATAGTTCCCTGTGGTCCATCTTCAATGAACTTGTAGTTCAAGATGTAACCTTTCTCGAAGAGAATCTTAGTAATAGACTTCTTCAAGTTAGACGCAGGAACTTCAACAACACGGTGATGAGCCATGATTGCGTTTCTGAGTCTTGTCAGATAATCTGCTATTGGATCTGTCATAAATATAAATGTTTAATTAATCGGGACTTCCCCGACAATATTAAAAAATGCTTAAACTATCTTACGCCATGAGCATTTTTATGCTCATAACGTAAGTATTAGATTTACCAACTAGCCTTCTTTACTCCTGGTATCAATCCTTGAGATGCCATCTCACGGAATTGGATACGAGAAATTCCGAAGTGACGAATATATCCCTTTGGACGACCTGTTATCTTGCAACGATTATGCAAGCGAATAGGATTTGCGTTCTTAGGAATAGCCTGCAACTTACGAGCTGCTTCATATGCTTCAGCAGGGTCTGCAGTAGTAGCGATAATCTTTTTCAAAGCTGCACGTTTCTCTGCGTAACGAGCTACTAACTTCGCACGCTTAACTTCGCGAGCCTTCATTGATTCTTTTGCCATATCTCTTAATCGTTTTTAGCGTTCTTGAATGGAAGTCCGAATGCCTTAAGGAGTGCATAACCTTCTTCATCAGTCTGTGCTGATGTAACAAAAGTAATATTCAAACCTTGAATACGGTCCACTTGATCAATGTTTATCTCTGGAAAGATAATCTGTTCGGTGACACCCAATGTGTAGTTACCACGACCATCAAACTTGCTTTCAATACCCTTGAAGTCACGGATACGAGGCAATGAGACGCGTACAAGCTTTTCCAAAAACTCATACATACGTTCACGACGCAATGTAACCATAACACCAATAGGCATCTTCTTACGAAGTTTGAAGTTAGCGATATCTTTCCTTGAATAGGTTGCTACTGCTTTCTGACCAGTGATAGCTGTAATCTCATTGATTGCAACTTCAATAATCTTCTTGTCCTGAGTTGCATCACCCAAACCTTGGTTGATAACTATCTTCTTCAAAACAGGAATCTGCATTGCAGAAGTGTAATTGAATTGCTTTTGTAAAGCTGGAGCTATTTGCTCTTTATAGTCTTTCTTTAATTTTGCTGTATTCATTACTTAATTACCTCCCCTGACTTTTTAGCGATGCGCTTCACAGTCTTTCCTTCACGTTCAATCTTGATACGTGTTGGTTTACCGCTTTTCGGATCGATAAGACTAACATTTGATATGTGAACAGGTGCCTCTTGCTTTATAATACCACCTTGTGGATTTGCTGCAGACGGCTTTGTACTCTTTGAAACCATATTGATTCCTTCAATCAGTACGCGTTCTTTGTCAACGAGAACTTTGAGCACTTTACCACTTCTGCCCTTGTCAGAGCCAGCAAGTACGATAACTTGATCGTCTTTCTTTATATGGAATTTTGCCATTTTACTTTTCGTTTTAATTATTAAAGAACCTCAGGTGCCAAAGAAACAACCTTCATATTCACTGCACGAAGCTCACGAGCTACAGGTCCAAAAATACGGCTACCACGAAGTTCGCCAGCGTTGTTCAGCAATACGCAAGCATTATCATCGAAACGAATATATGAGCCATCAGCACGACGAATTTCTTTCTTTGTGCGTACTATCAAAGCTTTTGACACTGCACCTTTTTTAATATCACTTGATGGGATGACGTTCTGCACTGCAACTACGATAACGTCACCAACACTTGCATAACGACGGCGTGTACCACCAAGTACACGAATACATTTTGCCTCACGTGCACCGCTGTTATCACATACTGTAAGTTTTGATTCTGACTGTATCATAATTACTTAGCTTTTTCTACTATTTGAACTAATCTCCATCTTTTTGTTCTACTCAAAGGGCGAGTTTCCATAATCATTACTGTATCACCGATATTGGCCTCGTTCTTTTCATCGTGAACATGGTACTTCTTTGTCTTCTGGACAAACTTACCATATATAGGGTGCTTCTCTTTGAATTTCGCAGCGATAACAATGGTTTTATCCATTTTGTTGCTCGTTACGACACCCTGTCTTACTTTTCTTAAATTTCTTGTTTCCATCTGAACTATTGTTATTTATTAAGTTCTCTCTGACGAAGTTCAGTTTTCATACGTGCTATATCACGACGAGCAGCTTTAATCTGTGATGGATTCTCAAGAGGAGTAATCTGATGGTTCAGCTTCATTTTATCAAGAGCAGTTTCAGCATTCTCTATCTTTTCTACCAAATCCTTGGTATCAAGTTGTTTAACTTCTTTAATCTTCATCTTCTTTTAAGCGTTTTTATCGTAATCACGTCTAACAACAAACTTTGTCTTTACAGGTAGCTTCTGTGCTGCAAGGCGAAGTGCCTCTTTAGCTATGTCAAAGCTTACACCTTCTACTTCAAAGAGGATACGACCTGGGGTAACTGGTGCTACCCAACCTGCGGGGTCTCCTTTACCCTTACCCATACGCACATCAGCAGGTTTGCGAGTGATAGGCTTATCAGGGAATATTCTAATCCAGACTTGACCTTGACGGTTCATATAGCGGTTTACGGCTATACGAGCAGCCTCAATCTGTCGGCTGTCAATCCACTTTGGCTCAAGTGTCTTAATACCAAAGGAACCAAAAGCTAACTGCGTACCTCTGTGAGCGTTTCCTTTATTACCGCGCCCATCTTGAGGTCTTCTATACTTTACTCTTTTTGGCTGTAACATGATAGCTTTTACTTTTAACGGTTATTGTTTCTTCTGCGATTACCACGTCCAGAGCGAGCGCCACTATTGTTTGAGCGTCCATTGCTCTTTTCTTGGGTAAAGTTTGACGTCAAATCTACCTTGTTGTAAATCTCACCACGGCAAATCCATACCTTAATACCCAAGAGACCAACCTTTGTAAGAGCCTCTGTTTGACAATAATCGATGTCTGCACGAAATGTATGAAGAGGAGTACGACCTTCTTTAAACATTTCTTTACGTGCCATTTCGGCACCATTCAGACGACCTGTAATTTGAACTTTAATGCCTTCTGCACCTGCACGCATTGTGTTAGCAACAGCCATCTTGATAGCACGACGATATGCTACCTTGCCTTCTACCTGACGTGCGATGTTAGTAGCTACAATATTTGCATCAAGTTCAGGTTTCTTCACTTCAAAGATATTGATTTGAATTTCTTTCTTGAAAAGATTTTTCAATTCTTCTTTGAGCTTATCAACGTCCTGACCACCTTTACCAATGACAATACCTGGACGGGCTGTGCAAATAGTGATGGTAACGAGTTTCAATGTACGCTCGATAACAATACGTGAAACGCTTGCCTTTTCGAGACGCTTGTTCAAGTATGTACGGATTTTCTTATCCTCCAAGAGGTTATCTCCGAAATCCTTACCACCGAACCAATTTGATTCCCAACCGCGGATAATACCTAAACGGTTGCTTATTGGATTAACTTTCTGTCCCATTCTACTATCTATTTATCATTGTTAGCGTCAGCCTTTGAATCTACGAAAAGGGTGACGTGGTTAGAACGTTTGCGAATTCTGTAGCCGCGACCCTGTGGTGCAGGACGCATACGCTTCATTGTAACACCTTCATCAACGAAGATTCTAGAGATATAAAGTTCACCGTCTTCAGCTTTGCGGTCATTCTTTGTTTCCCAGTTAGCAATAGCTGAACGCAAAAGTTTCTCAACATTCTGAGCAGCTGCCTTCTTTGAGAACCTTAGTACGCCTAAGGCACGATTTACTTCCATTCCACGCACCATATCTACAACGTAGCGCATTTTACGTGGAGAAGAAGGGCAGTCCTTGAGCTTTGCAAAATACTGGCTTTTGAGGGCTTGTTTACGTTCCTCAGCCTTTATATGTTTTCTTGCTCCCATTATATTTATCTTTTCTAAGGGTTATGACCTGTTACTTTCTATTACCAGAGTGCCCACCAAAACGGCGTGTAGGGCTGAACTCTCCGAGCTTGTGACCTACCATGTTCTCAGTAATGTAAACAGGGATAAATTTATTTCCGTTATGAACTGCAACAGTGTGACCCACAAAATCTGGGGAAATCATTGATGCTCTGGCCCATGTTTTTACAACATTCTTCTTACCACTCTCATTCATAGCGAGAATTTTCTTCTCGAGTGATACGTTGATGTATGGACCTTTTTTTAATGAACGACTCATAATTTACTCTTAATTACTTTGTTTACTTCTTGTTAGCTCTCTCAATAATATACTTGTTTGAAAGCTTCTTAGGTGCGCGAGTCTTAAGACCCTTAGCATACAAGCCCTTGCGTGAACGTGGGTGTCCACCAGACTGACGTCCTTCACCACCACCCATTGGGTGATCAACAGGGTTCATAACAACACCACGGTTGTGTGGACGACGTCCCAACCAGCGTGAACGTCCAGCCTTTCCGGACTGTTCGAGTGCATGGTCAGAATTACCAACACTACCGATAGTAGCTTTACAAGCTGAAAGAATCTGGCGTGTTTCGCCAGAAGGTAGCTTAATAACACAATAACTGCCTTCACGAGAAGTAAGCTGAGCAAAGTTACCAGCCGAACGAACGAGCAATGCACCCTGTCCCGGACGTAATTCGATGTTATGAATTACAGTACCTACAGGAATATTTGCAAGTGGTAGTGTATTACCAACTTCAGGTGCAGCCTCAGCACCTGACATCAGTTGTGCACCAACCTGCAGTCCGTTAGGAGCAATAATGTAACGTTTTTCACCATCAGCATAGTACAACAAGGCAATACGAGCAGATCTATTCGGATCGTACTCGATTGTCTTTACTACAGCTGGAACACCATCTTTCTCTCGTTTGAAGTCGATGAAACGAAGCTTTCTTTTATGACCTCCGCCCATATAGCGAACTGTCATTTTACCAGTGTTGTTTCGACCACCGGTAGAACGCTTACCGTAAACGAGAGACTTCTCTGGCACGGATGCAGTAATATCCTCGAACGTGCCAATAATCTTGTGTCTTTGTCCCGGTGTAACCGGTTTTAATTTACGTACTGCCATTTTTTATTTAAATATTGCTGTAAAAATCAATTTCTTCGCCTGCCTTAATTGTTACAATTGCTTTCTTGAATGCGTTCTTCTGACCTTTCACAAGTCCGGCCTTGGTATAGCGTGATTGGCGTTTCCCGGCATAACGAATAGTGTTCACATCAAGAACTGTAACATTATACAAGCTTTCAATTTCTTTCTTAATCTCAAGCTTATTAGCCTCCGGCTTTACAATGAAGCCATACTTTGGCTGTGCAGGCTTAACATAAGAATAAACTGTCTTTTCCTTCTTTAAACCTTCAGGATGACGCTTGTTCTTAACAACATAGCTACGAGTTTCAGCTGTTGCATTGTGTGCCTTAGCTGACTTTTCGTTTGCAGCTTTAATTGTTTTGTCAACAGAAGATTTTTCTGTAACAGTGTTCATCTTTTCGGTGACCACCGGTTTAATGATAAATCCCATAATTCTTACTGTCTCCTACTTTTTACTTGGTTAAGATTTCGTCGATCGTCTTCAAAGAATTCTCTGTAACAACAAGTACATCTGCATGCAAAATACCATATGTATTTACCTGTGCTGCTGTTGTAACCTGAGTCTTCTGCAAATTACGAGCTGACAAATATACATTATTTTGAGCTTTTGGCAAAACCAAAAGAACTTTCTTTCCATCAACTTTAAGATTTTTAGCAATATTTATAATCTCTTTTGTCTTTGGAGCATCAAAATCGAAGTCTTCAACAACAATGATAGCAGATTCTTGTGCCTTGTAAGCCAATGCTGATTTACGTGCAAGAACCTTAACTTTCTTGTTAAGCTTGAAGCTATAGTCGCGTGGAGTAGGACCGAATACACGACCACCACCTACGAGGACCGGTGAGTTAATATCACCACGGCGTGCACCGCCACCGCCCTTTTGGCGACCTAATTTACGTGTTGAACCTGCATGTTCACTTCTTTCCTTTGTTTTTGCAGTTCCTTGACGTTGGTCTGCAAGATATTGCTTTACATCAAGGTAAAGTACGTGATCGTTTGGCTCAATTCCGAAGATATTCTCGTTAAGAATAACCTTACGGCCGGTCTCCTGACCTTTAATATCTAATACGTTAATATCCATTACTTATTAATTATAAGGGTTGAACCATTGCATCCAGCTACACTACCTTTTACGAGGAGTATATTATGTTCTGGAATTACCTTTAACACTTGGAGATTTTGAGTTGTAACTCTATCACCACCCATTTGACCTCCCATTCGCATACCCTTGAACACTTTTGCAGGGTATGAGCAAGCACCAATAGATCCGGGTTTGCGAGCGCGGTCGTCCTGTCCGTGAGTAGATTGACCTACACCACCAAATCCGTGACGCTTAACAACGCCCTGAAAACCTTTACCTTTTGATGTACCAACAACATCTACAAACTTAGTGTCGTTGAACAATTCAACAGTAATGGTATCACCGAGGTTGTATTCCTCATCAAACTTGAACTCGGCCAAGTGCTTTTTTGGTGTTGTGCCGGCTTTCTTAAAGTGTCCCTGCTGTGGCTTAGAAGTTCTTTTCTCCTTAGCTTCGCCGAAACCTAACTGAAGAGCCTTGTAACCATCTTTTTCAATTGTCTTTACTTGGGTTACGACACAAGGACCAGCTTCGATAACAGTGCACGGTACGTTCTTACCGTCGGCACTGAAAACGGAAGTCATTCCGATTTTCTTTCCTAATAATCCTGGCATTTCAATTAAATTTTAAATAATTAAATTCTTTGTTTCTTTCGTAACTTGTATTACACCTTGATTTCCACTTCTACTCCTGAAGGCAACTCAAGTTTCATCAATGCATCAACAGTCTTTGGTGTTGAGCTATAAATGTCGATGAGACGCTTAAAATCTGAGAGCTGGAACTGCTCACGTGATTTCTTATTAACGAAAGTTGAGCGGTTTACAGTGTAAATACGCTTGTGTGTCGGCAATGGAATAGGACCGCTAACGATAGCACCTGTAGCCTTTACAGCCTTCACAATTTTCTCTGCAGACTTATCAACCAACTGGTGGTCGTAAGACTTTAACTTAATACGAATTTTCTGACTCATATTTGTTTTGAATTTATTAATTTATATCAGACTCAGGTTACACTCTCATAAGAGTCATTCGCTATGAGAGTGTTCCCAAGTATTTTTCTTATTTAAGCAGATCTGCGTTTCCGTTCAGTTCTTCAAGGATTTCCTTTGCGAGGCTGTTAGAAACCGGTGAGTGGTGATCGTACTCCATTGATGAAGTTGCACGACCTGAGGTAATAGTACGCAAAGCTGTTACATAACCGAACATTTCTGACAATGGTACCATAGCTTTCACAACACGTGCACCGCTACGAGCTTCTTCCATTCCCTGAACAAGACCACGACGCTTATTCAAGTCACCGATTACATCACCCATATTTTCTTCCGGAGTAACAACTTCTACCTTCATAATAGGCTCCATCAATACAGGACCGGCCTGTGGACAAAGCTTCTTGAACGCTTGATGTGCTACAAGTTCGAATGACAACTGGTCAGAGTCTACAGGGTGGAAAGAGCCATCGGTCAAAGTAACCTTCAAGCCTGTAATTGGGAATCCACCAAGAACGCCGTTACCTAAGCAGTCTTTGAAACCTTTTTCTACTGAAGGAATAAATTCCTTAGGCACGTTACCGCCCTTCACAACATTGATGAACTGCAAATCGCCTTCCTTGTAATCCTCGTCTTTAGGTTCGATTGTAACGTCGATACAAGCAAACTTACCACGACCACCGGACTGCTTCTTGTAGGTCTCGCGACTTTGAGCTGCCTTTGTGATTGCTTCCTTATAGTTCACCTGTGGCTTACCTTGGTTACATTCCACCTTAAACTCACGCTTCAAACGGTCGATAATAATATCAAGGTGAAGCTCACCCATACCGGAGATAATGGTCTGACCGCTCTGTTCGTCTGTGCGTACAGTAAATGTTGGGTCTTCTTCCGCCAACTTCTGCAAACCTGTATCAAGTTTAGCAATATCAGCTTGACTCTTAGGTTCAACGGCAATAGAAATCACTGTATCAGGGAATGTCATTGACTCAAGCACGATTGGGTGTGCTTCGTCGCAAAGAGTATCACCGGTACGAATATCCTTGAAGCCTACACCTGCACCAATATCGCCTGCATCGATTGACTCCATTGCTATTTCCTTGTTAGAGTTCATTTGGAACAAACGGCTGATGCGTTCTTTTTTACCTGAACGTGGGTTGTAAACATACGAACCGGCAACAACCTTACCGGAGTAAACGCGGAAGAACACCAAACGTCCCATAAATGGGTCGGTAGCAATCTTAAATGCAAGTGCTGCGGTAGGCTCGTTAATACCGGCCTTGCGTTCTTCTTCTTCTTCAGTATCAGGATTTGTACCGACAGTAACGACAGTGTCGAGCGGTGAAGGCAAGAATGCGCAAACATAGTCAAGCAATGTTTGAACACCTTTATTCTTATATGAAGAGCCACACAGCATTGGACAGCAGTCCATAGAGATACAACCTTTACGAATTGCAGCCATAAGTTTATCTTCGGGTATATCTTGCCCTTCAAGATAAAGCTCCATAACATCGTCGTCGTAGTTAGCGGCACCTTCTATAAGTTTTTCGCGCCATTCGTTTGCTTCGTCTACCAACTCTGCAGGAATTTCTTCTATATCGTATTTTGCACCCATTGTTTCATCGTGCCAAAGAACAGCCTTCATCTTGATGAGGTCTACCACACCCTTGAAGTTTTCTTCTGCACCGATTGGAATTTGGATAGCGATAGGATTAGCACCCAAAATATCTTTCATCTGACGTACTGTCTCGAAGAAGTCAGCACCGGAACGGTCCATTTTATTAACGTAACCAACACGTGGCACATTATATTTATCAGCCTGACGCCATACAGTTTCAGACTGTGGCTGAACACCGTCGGCAGCAGAATAAGTTGCAACAGCACCATCAAGAACACGAAGTGAACGCTCTACTTCTGCAGTAAAATCCACGTGTCCCGGAGTATCAATCAGGTTAATCTTGTATGATTTACCATTGTAGTTCCAATTACAAGTTGTAGCAGCTGAAGTAATGGTGATACCACGCTCCTGTTCTTGTGCCATCCAGTCCATTGTTGCAGCACCATCGTGTACTTCACCAATCTTATGGGTTTTACCTGTATAGAACAAAATACGTTCTGATGTTGTTGTTTTACCGGCATCGATGTGAGCCATGATACCGATATTACGTGTCAAATGTAAATCTTGACTTGCCATTTTTCTTTAATATCCTTTTAATTATCATTTAGAATCTGAAGTGAGCAAATGCACGGTTAGCTTCTGCCATGCGGTGCATATCTTCCTTACGCTTGTAAGCACCACCTTGATTGTTGAATGCGTCCATGATTTCAGCAGCGAGTTTGTCTGCCATGCTCTTGCCACCGCGCTTGCGAGCAAATGCAATCATATTCTTCATAGACACGCTTTCCTTACGGTCCGGACGGATTTCTGTTGGAACTTGGAATGTTGCACCACCGATACGACGGCTCTTTACTTCTACCTGTGGGGTAATGTTGTCAAGAGCTTGCTTCCAAACTTCCAGCGGTGATTTCTCTTTGTCGCTATTCTTCTCGTTTACAATATCGAGAGCTGCATAGAAAATTTCGTATGATGTATTCTTCTTTCCATCATACATAAGGTGATTTACAAACTTTGAGACCTTTTGGTCGTTGAACTTAGGATCTGGCAAGATCACACGTTTCTTTGGTTTTGCTTTTCTCATTTTTATTTAAAAAATTAGTAATTCTGCGGAGGCTGTCGTCTTTTCGTTCTTCAACGTCCACTCTTGGGCATTTACTCAACCTGTCTTAACAAATCTCCAGCAAAACTTTTATTATCTTTTATTTAAACCTTTTGTTTACCAACCATCACCGACTGTTAAACTAAAAGGCTTTGCTTTCGCAAAGTTTCTTTCCCCGTTATAGAGGAAAAGAAACTCAAAAAGTCTTTTTTACTTTACTTTTTAGCTGCCTTTGGACGCTTAGCACCGTACTTAGAACGACGCTGTGTGCGGTTTGCAACACCGGCAGTATCAAGTGTACCACGAACAATGTGGTAGCGAACACCCGGTAAGTCTTTTACACGACCACCACGAACGAGAACGATACTGTGCTCCTGCAAGTTATGTCCTTCGCCGGGAATGTATGAATTGACTTCCTTTTGGTTCGTCAAACGAACACGGGCAACCTTACGCATTGCCGAATTAGGCTTCTTAGGTGTTGTTGTGTAGACACGTACGCAAACTCCACGACGCTGTGGACAGTTGTCCAAAGCAGGAGACTTGCTTTTTTCTACAATCACCTTTCTGCCTTTTTTTACCAATTGTGAAATAGTAGGCATAATTGTACTTTTTTTATTTTATATTATTTTATTTATTATCGATACTTAAGACCTTTCGTCGCCTAACCTATTATATATAATAATGTGTAAATAACGCACAAAGGTATTTCGAGGTGCAAAGGTACAAACTTTCTCAAAATAATCACTCACATATATAGAAGTAATAAACTGTAAGGTTTGAGATTTAACAAAATATAACTATCAAAACACTATATTAACTTAACTAAGCGTACAGATTTTCAAACAACAAAGTTCAAAGACAGAGAAATAGGAGTTCGACGAGAGAAATCGTATCATTCAACCATTCTGAATAAAAAGAACCTCCTACCCACCATTCTGTCCCTCCTACATATCTCATTTTATAAAAGAGAAGAAGATTACAATACCATAAACATTTTTCCAAACATACGCTCTTGCCTAACCAACTTTCTGTCAGCGTATTACAAAACCTATTATCTTGCATTCCAAAAACGTAGGTTTTGCAGCGTAAAACAATAGGTTTAGGCGAGCAAAAGCGCAGGTTTTGTGATGTTAAAGCGTAGTTATCAATTTCCAATGGAGTTCATTTTACAAAAAGAGAGCTACTCTTCAGTATCAACTTTAAACAACAAAGAGGGAATTACCTCACTGAAGTTATTACTATGCCATAAAGATACAGCAAACGCAGTATTGAATTATCAACTAAACAAAAAATAGAATAACATACATAAAAAACGATGCATCGATTTATTCGGTGCATCGAATATGTTCAAGCTATAAATGCCGGTTACTTAGAAATCTCTATGAAGCAATTCCCGTTTGCTTTCAAATAGATATGAGCTTTTACGCCTGCTGCACTATTCGCATAGATGGCACCGGGTGCGTTAGACTTTTTCTGCTTCTTTACAAAGGTGTATCCGTTGGCTGCAAACCATTGGTTTAACTCCTTGCGGTCTAAATCTTCTACTTTTTTCACTACCGGACAACTGAGCGCAATGAATGAAATGGCTTTTTCGCTTGCTTCATAGAAATACATACAAGCATTCAAATTAGAATAGGCTTCATATTCTTTCTTTGTGCGAAACTCTGCTTTACCTTCATCACTTCCTTCTTCGTCGTAATAACGAAGTCCCAAGGCATTTTCCATTTCGATAAGTTGCTGTTTTGGCAAACTTTCATATTTTTCGTTCAGTACCTTTACATCAGGGAAGTCAGTAACATCGGTAAGGATAACCGTTTCTTCCGGCTCATCGCCTTGACTTGTCTGTGGTTCGTTCTCATCGATTTTGAATTCTACAATCGAACGTATCGATTTTATATCTTTATGCTTAGCATCGTAAGCAAGTGCCTTTATTTTTAGTTTTGCATTCCAATAAATATGACAAGGAGCTACATTGCCATTGCCGTCAGAAATAACGGTTGTACCATAGTCGGCAAACCCTGCATCGGTCATCATTTTGGTAAACTCCGCATCAATTTTCACAATGGGTATTTCCATCATACCGTATATTACGTCATCGGTATATTTAGCACCTTTAAAGAACTTAGGGGCGTTTCCCCAATACACTTCGCCTAACTTCGGGAAAGTTTGCTTTTGGCGTTGTGCCAAATTCCTTTCAAATTCGTCAGCTCCTTTTACATCTCCATGTTTCAAATAAGGCAATTCGCCAAATGCATAAGCTTTGTCGAATTCAAAAGTTTCAGCCGGTTTTTCTTCTTCCTTAGTTTGTTCGTTCTCTTTCTTTGGTACTGTGTTATCATCTTTATCACACGAAGACATCAATCCTAACATTGTCAAACACGTTAGCACATAAAAGAAATTTAAAACTTTTGTTTTCATAATCTTTAATTATTTAAAGTAATAAAATATGGACATTTGTCCGTTATCGCTTTATTGAAAAGCATTCACGCCATTTTTTAAGAAGCTATACAGCAGGAGTTATGGGTCAGTTATTCCAATTGTTAGGTTATAGTTGCAAATTTATATTATTTTATTGGAATATAGAAATATTGCACAATAAAATATCGCAATTAACGTGAGTTCGGAATAAGAAATCAGGTAAAACAGGCTATCTTGCAGGTACTTTTAAGCAAGTTCCTTGATGAAACAGTGAGAGATTTTCGATTTGATTTTGTAAAGATAATTCTGTTAAAAAGTGATATAATCGCTTTGACGTTGCGAAACCGTAGGTTTTGCGATGTAAAACCTACGCTTTTACCGTGCAAAACCTACGGTTTTGGAACGCAAAACAATAGGTTTTGTAATGTACTGATGGATAGATGGTTACGCAACGCTATCACTTCTGAAAAATGTTTACACTTTTATTGACTTCTTTTCGTTCTTTTCTCGTTCCTCGAAAACTGCGTTTTCGCGCCATGGCAATGCTTAGATAAATTTGGCGTTGCTCATTTGGCTGAACGAAAACGTTCATAAACAACGTGAGTTCGGTATAAGAATTTTAGGGCGAAGACATTTTACCTCTTTCTGATTATAATCATATTAAATCATAATCTTTTCTGTCTTTAAGTATCTTATAAATAATAAGATACCGTGTAACTCTTATATCGAACTCACGTGCAATTATTACACGAGCATGAATAATTGCGATGCTGCAACAATATAATTTCTACTTTCCTTTTTATGCGTCGTTCTTTATCGGACCGAAAGGAGTTGCGGTTCTTGGTTGTTGGTTGGGCATCTGAATTTTTCCAAACTCTTGTTCGTAACGAACAATGTTCTCTTGCAAAGCTGCCAAAAGGCGTTTTGCATGTTCGGGCGCAAGCACTACCCTACTTGCTACTGTCGGCTTTGGAACACCCGGCAACATACTGATGAAGTCGATCACAAACTCTGAACTCGAGTGTGAGATGATTTGGAAGTTCGTATAAATTCCTTTTGCAATTTCAGTACTCAAGTCTATCTGAAGTTGCTGTCCTTGTTGGTTTTGATTGTTGTCCATTTCTTATATTTCAATTATTTGTTATCGGTTGCAGAGCATCAATGTACTCTGAGTTATATGCAAAGATAACACATTTCGGACAATCCACCAAGAAACGCACTTACTTTATCTTTCTACAACAAAACGTTGTGTTTCACCATTCACATTCAGGAAATAAACGCCGGCAGTAAAGCCCGCAACATCGATTTGGTTTTCAGCTGTATGCAATACCACAGTGCGAAGCAATGCACCGTTAGCTCCAAAAATACGAGCCGTTGCAGTTGCCATACCTAAAGGCAACAGCACGGTAAGCACATTGTTGTTTGCCACCGGGCTAACCTTTATCTTTGCCGCTGCCACACGTTCAATACCGTTTGGCATCTTCTCGCCTTCGTATAAGTTGCGCCCATCGTTTAATCCCTGTTGGTAGTCGTAGGCTGTCCAGTTCTTGGCATTAATAAGTTCGGTTACATCTACTTCGTAGCAAACATTCTTTTCGTTCTCGTCTTTCGTATCTACAACCACCAATTCACCTTTATAATCGGCACTCGTCATATCGGGCAAGTTTGCCAACATTCGTCTCATGGCAGGGTTGGCTATTTGGTTGCTGTAGCAAGATATGAAGCTCAACTTTAGGTTGGCTGCAATATCAAGCTCGGTAAGTTGGTTATCGGCACATTGTAAATCGGTAAGATTTACCAACTTTCTTATATCAAGTGCTTTCAACTTGTTGCCACTTACAGTCAGAGCAGTAAGCTCGGTATTGTCGCCAAGGGTTATGTTCGTTAATTTATTATTATAACAATGAAACTCCATTAAAGCAAGATTTTTGCTAATATCCACCGTTTCTATTTCGTTATCGAACAAATACACCTTTTGCAACAACGGGTTTTTAGCGATGTCTATGGTTTTTATCTTGTTATTGTTGCAAGCTAACAGGTTCAACTGTGTATTCTTTGTTATATCGAGTTGCGTAAGATTATTTTCGCCACAATAAAACTCTTGCAGCTTAGGCATCGCGCTTGGGTCTAACTCGTTCAAGCTGTTTCTAAAACAATAAAGTTCTGTTATCTCCGACGTTGCGGGCAATTTCAGTTCACTTAGTTTATTGGTGTGGCAATATAGTTTTTTCAAATTTGGATTTCGACTGACGTCCAACTTCTCTATTTGGTTTTCTTCGCAGTATAACGAACCCAAGTCAGGACATTTCGACACATCAATAGATACCAATTCATTCAGATTGCAACTAAAGAAAGTCATATCGCCATATATGGTTATAGTGGATTGTGTGCGCTTAAAGCGGGTTATGCCATACTTCTTTATACTTTCCTCACCGGCATCATACTTGCCGTTGTTGTTTCTGTCAATCCAAGGCTTTGTTTTACTCTTGTCATTAAACAGCACCGTGAGTTGCCATTGCTTCTTCAAGTTGGTTGTGGTAATGGTGATAGAGGGTTGCTCGGTAGTGTATTCATCTGCACCTTTCTGCGCATTCACACCGGCACAAAAACCTAAAAGAACTGATAATAAGAATAGTTTTTTATTCATAGCGTAATTGTTTAGAACTCGGAGAAGCTATTAAAAAGCCCGCCGCAGATTAGTTATTTAATTTATTTTGAATACCAATTTACGATATAAAACATTTCCGCCTTTAATTTAGAATTGCTTACTTTGTATAGAAATGCTATTTCCTAAAATGACTATGGCTTGTTCGTTTGTGATTGGTTTCAATGGTAAATGACTGTTTTCTTGAATAATTTTCTGTGTCGTTTCTTCAAAAGGGAAACTATTAAAATGCACAACAGGATAGAAATCAATGATGCCAAGTCCTGTGAAATCCTTGAAGTCGGGTGGCAATGAAAGATAGTTGTCCATTCTCTTGGCATATTCTATATTAGGAGCAAAAATCATTGCACCGGCTGACTCCCCAATGTATAGTTTTCCTTTCTCTACCTGTTCAACTATCAACTTGTCGGTTCCGGTTCTTCTTAGTTCTTGCATAAGAAAGAAGGTATTGCCGCCTGAGATATAGATACAGTCGCAATCGTTCAGCACTTTGGCAATTTCTTTCTTCCCGCACTGTGCAATATCTAATTCTCTTACGACAAATCCGAGCGAAACAAGGGCATTCTTCCCATCTTCAACATATTGCGTATATTCTTCGTGAACACTTGCAGTAGGGATAAATGCTACCGTTTTACCCTTCAACGAAGCCGGAAGAGACTCGGACAAGAGAGGAGCTACATCAGCAAAAGATGAGCATAAAAAAATCTTTTTCATTGTTATATTATGTTTTAGTGAAGTCAATCTGATCTCCTTACCCCTCATACCATAGGCAGATTGAATGAGGATAAGGGAGAGAGCCATAAATATAAACACGCTTATTCTGCACTTCATATTCTTTCTAAGTTAATATTGCAAAGATACAGATAATTTCTCTAAAAGAATAATATAACCAATAAAAGCCATACCCAAATTCATTGCAAACAACTTATATTCTCACATCGCAGACATTAAAATCGATAAGTTGTTTTAATGTAGAACAAGAGTTGAAGAGGTTCAGTGGAACGTTAAGACGTGATTGATTACCGAATGCTGCCATAAGAATTTCTCCTCTTTTCTGTAAAGATAATTCTGTTAAAAAGCGAAAACTGCACTTTGGCATTGCGAAAGCGTAGGTTTTGCATTGCAAAACAGCCGCTTTTGGAACGCCAAACAATAGGTTTTACAACGCACTAATTATCAAATATTTAAACGATTGATACGCTTGCGAAAAATAATTACATATTTTTCGTTATTTCTGCATTAATACTACAAGGAATATTGCTATATTTCAAGTTGCACCAACAATCAATATGATGCAAACAAAAAGGGCTCGCAAGCGATGCTTGCAAGCCCTTTTAAGTTGTATAAAGTTTATTTGTTTTAAGCCTCTGCGTTCTCTTTGTCAGCAAAGTCGATAATGCTCTTCTTGTTGGCTTCTAAGCGATTATACTCTTCTTTAGAACCTACTATGAGCTTCTGCCATTGACGAAGACCGGTACCTGCCGGGATAAGGTGTCCGCAGATTACGTTCTCCTTCATTCCTTCGAGGTCGTCGCTCTTGCCACGGATAGCAGCCTCGTTGAGCACCTTGGTTGTTTCTTGGAAAGAAGCAGCCGACATAAAGCTCTTTGTGCCGAGGGCTGCACGTGTGATACCTTGAAGCATTTGGGTGGCAGTAGCCTGAACGGCATCGCGTACCTGAACGAGCTTGAGGTCGCGGCGTTTGAGGTTTGAGTTCTCATCACGCAGTTTGCGCACAGAAAGTATCTGTCCTTTATAGCAATTCTCAGAATCGCCCGGGTCGGTAACAACCTTCTTACCCCAAATACGGTCGTTTTCTTCCAAGAAGTCGAGTTTATCAACAAGTTCCTGTTCGAGGAATGCGGTGTCGCCAGACTCTTCAATACGAACCTTACGCATCATTTGGCGAACGATAATCTCGAAGTGTTTGTCGTTAATCTTCACACCTTGGAGGCGATAAACGTCTTGTACTTCGTTTACGATGTACTCTTGTACAGCCGTAGGACCCTTAATAGAAAGAATGTCGGCAGGAGTTATGATACCATCGGAAAGTGGAGTACCTGCACGCACTGCATCATGTTCCTGAACAAGGATTTGCTTTGACAAGCTAACAAGATACTTGCGTTGGTCGCCCGTCTTCGATGTAACGATGATTTCACGGTTACCACGTTTCACCTTACCCATTGTAACCTCACCATCGATTTCAGAAACCACAGCAGGGTTAGAAGGGTTGCGAGCCTCGAAAAGCTCGGTTACACGTGGAAGACCACCCGTAATATCGCCCGCACCACCTACGGAACGTGGAATCTTAACGAGGGTTGTACCTGTCTTGATTTCCGCACCGTCCTGAACGATTTGCTCCAAGTGTCCACCTACAGGAAGGTTGTAAGTTCCGAACACATCTTCTGCTGCATACTGTCCGTCAGCACCTTTCTTGGCACCGGGACGTACAACATCGACTGTCGGAACGCGCGACTTGTCGCGCGACTCGGTAATAATACGCTCGGTAAGACCGGTAGCATCGTCGGTTTCAGCCTTATAAGTAACCCCTTCTGCTACATCGTGCAGACGGAGCACACCTGCGTACTCGCTGACAATAACGGCGTTGAATGGGTCCCAACGACAAATGAGGTCGCCCTTTTTCACCTTATCGCCACTCTTGAAGTAAAGTACGCTACCGTAAGGAACGCCTTCGGTCAGGAGGACAATACCAGTGTTGATGTCAATGAAGCGAACTTCTGCCAAACGGCTGACTACCTTCTGACAATTGCGGTCTTCGTCGTCGATAAATGGAACGGTACGGAGTTCGTCGAACTCAATCTTACAATCGTTTTTAGCGACAATAGAGGCATTGGCTGCAGCGTTAGAAGCAATACCACCGGCGTGGAAGGTACGAAGGGTAAGCTGCGTACCGGGTTCTCCAATAGCCTGAGCAGCGATGACACCTACTGCCTCGCCCATCTGCACCATACGAGCAGTAGCAAGGTTTCGGCCGTAGCACTTCTTACATACACCTCGCTTGCTTTCGCACGTGAGCACAGAACGGATTTCCACCATTTCAAGTGGTGAACCGTCAATGATTTTAGCCTTTGCCTCTGTGATTTCTTCGCCTGCAGCTACTATAAGTTCGCCGGTAGAAGGATTGATAACATCGTGTACAGATACACGACCGAGAATGCGCTCGTAGAGAGAAGCAATGACTTCGTCGCCATTCTTCAACGCACGACATTCAAGACCACGGAGAGAGCCACAATCTTCTTCGGTAATGATAACGTCGTGAGAAACGTCTACCAAACGACGCGTGAGGTATCCGGCATCGGCAGTCTTCATAGCAGTATCGGCAAGACCTTTACGAGCACCGTGTGAAGAAATAAAGTATTCGAGCACCGACATACCTTCCTTAAAGTTAGAGAGGATAGGGTTCTCAATAATCTGTGCACCTTCAGCACCTGCTTTTTGAGGCTTAGCCATCAAACCACGCATACCGGCAAGCTGTGCAATCTGGTCGGCAGAACCACGGGCACCCGAGTCGAGCATCATATAAACGGCGTTGAAACCTTGGTCGTCTTCAATCATATGCTTCATCACGCTTGCTTTCAAGTTGTTGTTTACGTGTGTCCACGCATCAATTACTTGGTTGTAACGTTCTTTATCGGTGATGAAACCCATTTCGTAGTTAGCCTTTACTTGATCAACCTCCGCTTGACCCTTGCTCACAATATCCACCTTCTCTTCCGGTACGATAATATCGCCCAAGTTAAATGAAAGACCTGCGGTGTAAGCCATACGGTAACCCAAGTTCTTGATACCATCGAGGAAAGCACAAGCACGTGCCATACCCACGCATTTAATAACGTCGGCAATAAGACCACGTAGCGATTTCTTAGAAATGATGCCATTGAAGAAGCCTACTTCGGTTGGGATAATCTGATTGACGATAACACGACCAACAGATGTTTCAACCATACGTTTTTGCAGCTTGCCATCGACAAGGTCATCAACAATAACCTTCACTTGTGCGTGGAGATCGCAACGACCTTCGTTGTGCGCAATAATGGCTTCTTCTGCACCATAGAAACACAAACCTTCGCCTTTAGCACCCGGACGGATTTTGGTTATATAATAGAGACCCAACACCATATCCTGAGAAGGAACGGTTATAGGCGCACCGTTAGCCGGGTTCAAGATGTTGTGGCTTTGGAGCATCAACACCTGTGCTTCAAGGATAGCCTCGTTGCTTAATGGGAGGTGGACCGCCATCTGGTCGCCATCGAAGTCTGCATTGAACGCTGTACAAGCCAATGGGTGGAGCTGGATTGCTTTACCTTCGATAAGCTTAGGTTGAAAAGCCTGTATACCAAGGCGGTGGAGCGTAGGAGCACGGTTGAGAAGCACCGGGTGTCCCTTCATTACGTTCTCCAAGATGTCCCAAATAACCGGTTCGCGACGGTCTACAATCTTCTTGGCACTCTTCACAGTCTTCACAATACCGCGCTCGATGAGCTTACGAATAATGAATGGTTTGTAAAGCTCGGCTGCCATAAGTTTAGGAAGACCACATTCACCCATCTTCAATTCAGGACCTACAACGATAACGGAACGTGCCGAATAGTCTACACGTTTACCAAGGAGGTTCTGACGGAAGCGACCTTGCTTACCTTTTAGTGAGTCTGACAACGACTTCAAAGGACGGTTGCTCTCGCTCTTAACAGCTGACGACTTGCGACTGTTGTCGAACAATGAGTCTACTGCCTCTTGCAACATACGCTTCTCGTTACGGAGAATAACGTCTGGTGCCTTGATTTCGATAAGTCGCTTCAAGCGGTTATTACGAATGATTACACGACGATAAAGGTCGTTCAGGTCGGAAGTAGCAAAGCGACCACCATCGAGCGGTACCAACGGGCGAAGTTCCGGTGGCGTAACAGGTACTATCTTCATTATCATCCATTCAGGACGGTTGATGCCTTCCGACTGGCGGAATGCTTCTACGACCTGCAAACGTTTCAAGGATTCGACCTTGCGTTGCTGACTTGAATCGGTTGTAGCACGATCGCGGAGTTCGCCTGCCAAACGGTCAAGGTCTATATCGGTAAGCAAATCGTAGATAGCTTCTGCACCCATCTTTGCGATGAACTTCTTTGGATCGGAGTTTTCCAACTTCTCGTTACCTTCTGGCAAACGATTGTCAAGAATATCCAAGTATTCATCTTCAGAGAGAAGGTCTAACTTGTGAGAACCGTTCAGGTCTTCACCTGTATCGGGGTGCTTCATACCTTCTACAACACCCGGCTGTACGACAACATACTTCTCGTAATATACAACGCTGTCGAGCTTCTTTGTTGGAAGTCCCAACAAGTAGCCAATCTTGTTTGGAAGACTGCGGAAATACCAAATATGTGCTACCGGCACAACGAGTTCGATATGTCCTGCACGCTCACGACGCACTTTCTTCTCTGTAACTTCTACACCACAACGGTCGCAGACAATTCCTTTATAACGAATACGCTTGTATTTTCCACAAGCACATTCATAATCTTTTGTAGGACCGAAAATGCGCTCACAGAACAAACCGTCGCGTTCAGGCTTATAGGTACGATAGTTTATCGTTTCCGGCTTGGTTACTTCTCCGAATGAATTTTCGAGGATTTCTTCCGGGGAAGCAAGTCCAATGGTGAGCTTGTTAAAATTACTCTTAACTTTATTATCTTTTTTAAAAGCCATGTTTTTAAAATTTTGGGGTGTGCTAATTAATCAAGTTTGATGCTTAATCCAAGACCGCGAAGCTCGTGAAGCAACACGTTCAACGACTCCGGAATGCCGGGTGTTGGCATTGGTTCGCCCTTTACAATAGACTCGTATGCCTTAGAACGACCTACGACATCGTCAGACTTAATTGTCAAAATCTCTTGGAGTACGTGCGAAGCACCGAATGCCTCGATAGCCCAAACTTCCATTTCTCCAAATCGTTGTCCACCAAATTGTGCCTTACCACCAAGTGGTTGCTGCGTAATTAGTGAATATGGGCCGATGCTACGTGCATGCATCTTGTCTTCAACCATGTGTCCTAACTTCAAGAAGTAGGTAATACCCACTGTTGCAGGCTGGTCGAAACGTTCTCCGGTCTCACCATCATAGATATAAGTAGAGCACATTGGAGGCAAACCGGCCTTATCGGTCCATTCTTTCAAGTCCTCAAGTTTAGCACCATCAAAAATCGGAGTAGCAAACTTAACGCCCAAGTTGCGACCTGCTGCACCAAGGATAGCTTCGAAAATCTGTCCAAGGTTCATACGAGAAGGCACACCCATAGGGTTTAATACCAAATCGACAGGGCGACCATCTTCGAGGAATGGCATATCTTCTGCACGTACAACCTTTGATACAATGCCCTTGTTACCGTGGCGACCGGCAAGTTTATCACCTACTTGAATCTTACGCTTCTTCGCAATGTAAACCTTCGCCATCTGGAGAACACCTGAAGGTAGTTCGTCTCCAATGGTAATAGCAAACTTCTTACGCTTAAGTTCAGCGTCCATCTGCTTGTACTTACGAATGAAGTTCATAATAAGTTTCTGAATCAAGAGGTTTGTATGCTCATCGTCGGTCCAGCCGTTTGATTGTATACCTTCGTAGTCAAGGTTCTTCAAAGCAGCCATAGTGAATTTTGTTCCCTTGGTAATAATCTCTGCATTTGAATAATCCTTAATACCTTGCGATACTTTATCTTCTGTCAATTCGAGGAGCTTATCAATCAACAAGTCCTTCAAATCATTGATTTTCGCCTCTTGTTCTTCGTCAAGACGTATCAAGGTAACTTTATCATGACGCTTACTTTCGCGTGTCTTGATGGCACGGGCAAACAATCTCTTGTCAATAACAACACCACTCAAAGATGGGTTGGCCTTCAAAGAAGAATCTTTAACATCACCAGCCTTGTCGCCGAAGATGGCACGGAGCAACTTCTCTTCCGGCGATGGGTCGCTTTCCCCCTTTGGAGAAATCTTACCAATCATTATGTCTCCGGGCTCTACACGCGCTCCGATGCGGATAATACCGTTTTCATCAAGATCCTTTGTTGCTTCTTCGCTAACATTTGGAATATCGGCTGTAAACTCTTCAACACCACGCTTTGTTTCACGAACTTCGAGAGAATACTCGTCTACATGCACGGATGTTAGTACGTCTTCGCGAACCATTCGCTCTGAAATAACAACAGCATCTTCGTAGTTGTAACCCTTCCAAGGCATATAAGCCACAAGGAGGTTGCGCCCAAGTGCCAATTCACCGTTTTCGGTTGCATATCCCTCAGTTAGTATATCGCCTTTCTTAACACGCTGTCCCTTATTACAAATAGGACGAAGGTCTACCACCATGTTTTGGTTGGTACGACGGAACTTGGAAATGCGATACTCCTTTAACGCAGGCTCGAAACTTACAAACTCTTCATCGTCTGTACGATCGTAGAGGATACGAATTGTAGTTGCGTCTACATATTCGATAACACCATCGCCTTCAGCAGTTACCATCGTACGAGAATCTTCGCACACTTGCTTTTCCAATCCTGTTCCTACAATAGGAGCATCGTTGTGAAGCAATGGCACAGCTTGACGCATCATATTACAACCCATCAGCGCACGGTGTCCGTCATCATGTTCCAAGAATGGAATTAAGCCGGCAGAAACGGAAGCAATCTGTTGTGGAGCAACGTCCATCAAAGCAACTTGACTTGGTTCTACTACCGGATAATCAGCATCTTGACGGCACTTTACGTAGTCGCGAATAAATGTACCATCGGGATTCAATGGTGCATTACCTTGTCCTACCGGGAGGTCTTCTTCCTCTTCAGCAGTCATATAAACAACATGTTCGTTGTCTAAGTCTACCTTTGACTCTGTAACCTTTCTATAAGGAGTAACTATAAAGCCAAGGTCGTTAATCTTTGCATAGAGACACAATGAAGAAATCAAACCAATATTTGGACCTTCAGGAGACTCAATGGGGCACAAGCGTCCATAGTGCGTGTAGTGGACGTCGCGGACTTCAAAGCCTGCACGTTCACGAGAAAGACCACCGGGACCTAATGCTGAAAGACGACGCTTGTGTGTAACTTCTGCCAATGGATTGGTTTGATCCATAAACTGGCTCAATGGATTGGTACCAAAGAATGAGTTGATGACACTTGAAATGGTTTTTGCGTTTATCAAATCAGTTGGTTGAAACACTTCATTGTCGCGAACATTCATACGCTCACGGATAGTTCGACTCATACGAGCCAAACCGATTGAGAACTGATTTGCTAATTGTTCTCCAACGGTACGAACACGACGGTTGGACAAGTGGTCAATATCATCAACGGTTGCATTCGAGTTTACAAGGTTGATCAAATACTTGATAATCTCGATAATATCATCTTTCGTTAAGACACGAACGTCCATATCGGTGTCAAGTCCTAACTTTCTATTGATTCTGTATCGACCTACTTCACCGAGGTCGTAGCGTTTATCAGAGAAGAACAGGTTTTGGAAAACTTCTCTTGCGCTCGCATCGTCAGCAGCATCAGCATTACGCAACTGACGATAAATATAGTTTACTGCCTCTATTTCAGAGTGGCTGGGATCTTTTGCAAGCGTATTAAAGATGATAGAATATTTGTTTGCTACATCTTCATTCTTATGCAAAAGCACAGAAGAAACGCCGCTTTCAAGAATAACATCAAAATTATCTTCAGTGATTTCTGTTTCACGTTCTACAACAACTTCATTACGCTCAATAGATACAACTTCACCGGTATCTTCATCAACGAAATCCTCATTCCAGCTCTTCATAACATTACCGGCCAACTTGCGTCCCAAGGCAGCTTTCATGTTTTTCTTGTTTACCTTAACTTCTTCACAAAGGTCGAAAATCTGAAGAATATCCTTATCGCTTTCAAAACCTATTGCGCGAAGCATCGTTGTTACAGGCAACTTTTTCTTACGATCAATGTAAGCATACATTACATTATTAATGTCCGTTGCAAACTCAATCCAAGAGCCCTTGAACGGAATAATACGAGCACTGTAAAGCACTGTACCATTTGCATGAACACCTTGTCCAAAGAAAACACCCGGAGAACGGTGCAACTGAGATACAACCACACGTTCCGCACCATTGATAACAAATGTACCATTACTTGTCATATAAGGAATTGTACCAAGAAACACATCTTGAATAAATGTTCCAAAATCCTCATGGTCCGGGTCGGTACAATAAAGCTTCATCTTAGCCTTCAAAGGTACACTATATGTCAAGCCACGCTCCAAGCATTCTGAAATAGAATAACGAGGTGGATCGATATAATAATCCAAGAACTCAAGAACGAAATTATTGCGTGTATCGGTGATAGGGAAATTCTCTACGAAGACCTTATACAGACCGTCATTCTTGCGTTCCTCAGGCGGAGTATCAAGCTGTAAGAAGTCACGGAACGACTTCAACTGTAAATCCAGGAAGTCCGGATATGGATACGGACTTTGCACACTGGCGAAGTTTACTCTGGGTTTATTCTCTGTTGCCATAAAATATTTTTAATAATGTTCGTGGCTAAGATACCACAAATACAAAAGAAAAGTGTCGAAAGACACAAAAAGGTTAGGACTCACCTACTTGGTAAATCCTAACCATATTCTATAAAATGTGATCTTATGCTATTATAAAGCATCAACCACTTTAGAAGAGTCTTACTTCAACTCTACCTTAGCACCTTCAGCTTCGATGAGCTTCTTCAAGTTTTCAGCCTCGTCTTTAGCTACACCTTCCTTAATAGTAGAAGGAGCACCATCAACAAGATCCTTAGCGTCCTTCAAGCCAAGACCACAAGCTTCCTTAACAGCTTTAACTACCTTAAGCTTGTTTGCACCAGCTTCAGTGAGAACTACATCAAACTCTGTCTTCTCTTCAGCTGCAGCAGCAGCTGCACCACCAGCAGCAGGACCGGCAACTGCTACAGCTGCAGCAGCAGGCTCAATTCCATACTCGTCCTTGAGGACAGTTGCTAACTCGTTTACTTCCTTAACAGTAAGATTTACTAATTCTTCTGCAATAGCTTTAATATCTGCCATTTTATTCTAAATATTTAATTTTGTTCTGTTATTAATGTAATTTTCGACTTTATTAAGTTTTATTCAGGACGCTCGCCTAAAGTCTTAAGCACACCATGAATAGTGTTTGCGCCAGATTGAAGAGCAGAAACCACGTTCTTTGTTGGAGACTGTAGCAATGCCACAACGTCAGCAATAAGTTCGTTCTTGCTCTTGAGAGCTACAAGTTCTTCGAGTTTGTCAGCACCAACAAACATAGACTCTTCAGCGTAAGCTGCTTTCAAAGCAGGAATACCTTCCTTCGTATATTCTTTGAGGAGCTTTGCAGGAACATTAGCTACCTGTGTGAACATAATAGCTGTATTGCCTTTCAAAGAACCATAGAGAGGTTCATAATCTAATTCTGAAGCCTCAAAAGCCTTGTGGAGAAGATTGTTTTTAACAACAACCATTTTAATCTCGCTTTTGAAGCACTTACGGCGGAGAGAACTTGTAGCCTCTGCATTCAGCCCTGTAACATCTACAAGGTAGAAATGAGGATATTCCTTAAGTTTCTCACCGAGTTCAGTGATAATCGTATCTTTAACTTCTTTCTTCATTTTACAAAACTTTTAGAGTTATTCAGCTGATTTAGGATCAATCTTGATACCCTTACTCATTGTGCTTGAAATAAAGATACTCTTGATATATGTACCTTTAGCAGCAGCAGGCTTCAATTTAACAACGGTAGAAATAAATTCCTTTGCGTTGCCAAAAATCTGTTCAGCAGACATACTGATTTTACCAATAGAGGTATGGATAATACCAGCCTTATCAACCTTGAAGTCAATTTTACCTGATTTCACATCCTTTACTGCCTTCGCAACATCCATAGTTACAGTACCACTCTTAGGGTTTGGCATCAATCCACGAGGACCGAGTACACGACCTAAAGGACCAACCTTACCCATGCAAGATGGCATAGTAATGATTACATCAATATCTGTCCATCCAGCGTTAATCTTTTGAATATATTCATCAAGACCAACGTAATCAGCTCCAGCTTCCTTAGCGGCAGCTTCCTGATCAGGAGTACAGAGACACAGCACACGTGTCTGTTTACCAGTTCCGTTTGGCAATGTTACCACGCCACGAACCATTTGGTTTGCCTTACGTGGGTCTACACCTAAACGAATATCAACATCAACAGATGCATCGAATTTTGTTGTGGTAATTTCCTTAACAAGTTTAGATGCCTCTGCTAAAGTGTATGCCTTCCCTAATTCAACCTTCTCAGCTACTGATTTCTGATTTTTTGTCAGTTTACTCATTTTTACTTTTGAAGTTTAATATTATTTACCAGGGAAGTCCCCTTTTACAGTGATTCCCATACTACGTGCAGTACCGGCGATAAGTTTCATTGCACTTTCAACTGTAAAGCAGTTGAGGTCTGACATCTTATCTTCTGCAATAGCCTTAACCTGTTCCCAAGTTACAGAAGCAACTTTTTTACGGTTTGGCTCGCCTGAACCGCCTTTTACCTTGGCAGCCTCGAGCAACTGTATAGCAGCAGGAGGTGTCTTGATAACAAAGCTGAAAGACTTATCGTTGTAGTATGTAATAACAACCGGAAGAACTTTTCCAGCCTTATCCTGGGTGCGGGCATTGAATTCCTTACAAAAACCCATGATATTAATACCCTTAGAACCCAATGCAGGACCTACGGGGGGAGAAGGATTCGCAGCGCCACCTTTAATCTGTAATTTGATTAATCCAGCAACTTCTTTAGCCATTTCTTTGTTAATATTTAAAATTGATTATATAAAAGAGGTGTGCTCGTAACAGCTTTATTCCTCTTTTGCTACTTGCATAAAACTTAGCTCCAACGGATTCTGCCTTCCGAAAATCATTACCATCACCTTCAGCTTGTGCTTCTCGGTATTCACCTCTTCGATGATACCATGGAAACCACTGAATGGACCATCGGTAACTTTCACAGACTCTCCAACTGTATAAGGAATATCTTGTACCTCTTCAAGTATAGAGTCCTCTACATTTCCAAGCAAACGGTTCACCTCTGCCTGACGAACAGGTGTAGGTTCTGCCATTCCGCCAAGGAAACCTAAAACATTAGGCATGAAACGGAGTGTTGATGCAATCTCCGAATTCATATTGGCTTGTACAAGCACATATCCCGGAAGACTTAACTTCTCGGTAACAACACGCTTGCCATTACGCAAAGATGCGTGACTTTCGGTAGGTAATAAAACCTCGAAAACACGCTCTGCCAACTTCGCATTCTGTCGTAATTCTGCATCGATGTATTCTTTCACCTTTGCTTCCTTACCACTGATGGCACGAAGTACATACCATTTCTTTTCTGTATCAGCCATTCTTTCCTAATACTTTAGCCCGGATAAACAAACTCCATCACATGCTGTGATATAAAATCAAAAGCAAACACAATAAGCGCAATGATTAGGGAAGCAGATAATACTACCATTGCACTGTGTGTAAGTTCGGCACGTGTAGGCCATGTCGTCTTATGCGCAAGTTCGTTATAACAATCCTTGCAGTATTCTAAGAATTTTATGAATATTCTCTTCAACATATTATCTTCTTTTAGCACGGGTTGAAGGACTCGAACCCTCGACACCTGGTTTTGGAGACCAGTGCTCTACCAACTGAGCTAAACCCGTAAGTAGATTCCCGCCATAACGGGAATCTATTTATTTGGTATATCGAAATTAATCTTCGTAAACCTCTGTAATCTGACCAGAACCTACTGTACGACCACCTTCACGGATAGCGAAACGTAGACCTGCGTTCAAAGCAACAGCGTAGATAAGTTCAACCTGAATTTCCACGTTATCACCCGGCATTACCATTTCAATTCCTTCCGGCAATGTGATTTCACCAGTACAGTCCATTGTACGGAGGTAGAACTGTGGACGATACTTGTTACCGAATGGAGTGTGACGACCACCTTCTTCTTTCTTCAAGATATATACAGTAGCCTTGAACTTCTTGTAAGGTTTAATCTGACCCGGGTGGCAAAGAACCATACCACGTTTGATTTCATTCTTATCGATACCACGGAGAAGCAAACCTACGTTATCACCAGCTTGTCCTTCATCAAGAAGTTTGCGGAACATTTCCACACCAGTAACAGTAGACTTCTTATCTTCACCAAGACCGAGCAATTCTACTTCATCACCTACATGGATAACACCTGTTTCGATACGACCGGTAGCAACAGTACCACGACCAGTGATTGAGAACACGTCTTCGATAGGCATCAAGAATGGCTTGTCTGTAGCACGAGGAGGCTCTTGTATCCATTCATCAACAGTGTCCATAAGCTCCATAACCTTGTCGGTCCACTTTTCAACACCGTTCAGAGCACCAAGTGCAGAACCACGGATAATAGGAGTATCTTCCTCATATTCGTATTGTGTAAGGATTTCGCCGAGCTCCATTTCTACGAGTTCGAGCATTTCCTCATCTTCAACCATATCACACTTGTTCAAGAATACAACCAAGCGAGGTACGTTTACCTGACGAGCGAGCAATACGTGCTCACGTGTCTGAGGCATAGGACCGTCTGTAGCTGCACAAACCAAGATTGCACCGTCCATCTGAGCAGCACCGGTAACCATGTTCTTTACATAGTCGGCGTGACCAGGACAGTCTACGTGTGCGTAGTGACGCTTTGCGGTTTCATACTCAATGTGTGAAGAGTTGATGGTAATACCACGTTCTTTTTCTTCCGGAGCGTTGTCAATCTGATCAAAAGACTTAGCTTCCTCGCCGCCAAAGCCCTTATCGTGCAGGGTTTTAGAAATGGCAGCTGTCAATGTAGTCTTACCGTGGTCTACGTGACCAATTGTACCAATGTTTACGTGCGGCTTGGTACGCTGAAATGTCTCTTTAGCCATAGCTTATTGTTTAATTTATAAATGAATAATCTTTGTTTTTCTTTCTTATTCTGTAATAAAAGAGAAAAGTAGAGCTGTAACTGAGAGTTGAACTCAGGACCTCTTCCTTACCAAGGAAGTGCTCTACCACTGAGCTATTACAGCAAGAGTGAGCGGAAAACGGGGCTCAAACCCGCGACCCCCAGCTTGGAAGGCTAGTGCTCTATCAACTGAGCTATTTCCGCATTTTTCCGTTTAGTCTCTGTTCTGAATTGAAAGTCGCCCAAAACGGCAAGTACCTCTCTACTTGTTGTGGGTAGTGATGGATTCGAACCACCGAAGCTAGAAGCAGCAGATTTACAGTCTGCCCCATTTGGCCACTCTGGAAACTACCCGAAATTCCCCTTATCGGAGAGCCTCTTGTCGGATTCGAACCAACGACCCCGAGATTACAAATCACGTGCTCTGGCCAACTGAGCTAAAGAGGCGAATTGCAGCCGCTTGGCTACTCGTGTTTACATTTAGTCGTAAAACGGCTGCAAAGATACTGCTTTATTTTTTATCCTCCAAGAAATCGAGGAGATTTTTTCTTATTTTCTTTGTTTTTCCTTTGCTTTGATGAGCTGAACCTTCATCGCGTCCAAGCATAAGTCTACTCCTTCTTCAAAGGTATCGCAGGTCTTTTCTGCAAACAGTTTGTTCCCGGGTATTGAGACCGTCAAACTTGTAGTCTTATTCATTGCCGCAGCAGGTTTCTCAACCTTTAATTGCACCTCAACTTTCTGAATGTCTTCGTAAGTTTTTTCAAGTTTTTCAACTTTCTTATTGATGAAAGCTTCTAATTTCTCGGTAGTGTCAAAGTGAATTGCTTGAATTTTAATGTCCATAATTACCTCCTTTTTTTTATTTAAGGTTATGCCCTTGGATGGGCTTCGTTGTATGCTTTTTTCAATTGCTCGAAAGTTACGTGTGTGTATATCTCTGTCGTTGCGATGTTCTCGTGTCCGAGCAGTTTCTTCACACTTCCCAATCCGGCTTTATTGTTAAGCATCGCTGTCGCAAACGTATGCCGTAGCACATGTGGCGATTTCTTCTTCAATGTCGAGACTTTCGCAAGGTTTGCTTTCACCATTGTCCTTACCTGACTTGTAGTTATACGCTCACCTTTTTCGGTTACGAACAGAGCCTCATTCTCTCCTACTTCCAAATCACGCTTCTGCAAATATGCTTTCAGCGTTGTTTCGAGTTCTTCACCGAAAGGGATAATACGCTGTTTGTTGCGCTTTCCCGTTACTTTTAGCTCGTGGGTTACGAAATTTACATCTTTCATATCCAACCCAACGAGTTCGGAAACCCTGACGCCTGTTGAATAGAACGTTATTATTATGGTACGCGCGAGTACATCTTTATATGTATCTGCCCACATCTTCGGGTCAATCAGGTTGTCCATTTCCTTTTCTTTCAGGAATTGTGGCAACACTTTCTTCCTTTTAGGCCCTTGAATGTTGTAAGTAGGGTCGATTTCAACGATTCCCCTTTTCAGTGCGTAGCGATAATAGGAACGCAGGGCACTCAGTCTCCGATTTACCGAAGCGGGAGCATTTCCCTTGTCCATCATTTGCTCTATCCAGTCTCGGATAATATCTGCATCGACATCTTTCCAAGACAAGCCGGCTTCCAACTTTCCGAAAAACAGTTCAAACTGTTCTAAGTCCGCTCTGTAATCGTCTATTGTTTTTTGCGAATAGTTTCGCTCCAAACGCAAGAACTTCAAAAAGTCTTCTATGCTCAACATCGTTGCAAATACTTAACTCTTGGCAACGAAGTTACGGAATTTTCTTTGAACTACCAAATTTTCACGCAAAATTTTTACTCCTCTGCGTCGCGAAGTCGCTGTACGTAAATGGCGCGTTCCATCTTCAAGCGTTTCTTAACAGAAGGTTTGTCAAACTGCTGACGAGAACGAAGTTCCTTTACAACGCCTGTTTTTTCAAACTTTCTCTTAAACTTCTTAAGTGCTCTTTCGATGTTCTCACCGTCCTTAACTGGTACAATAATCATGCTTGTTTGTTTTATTTATTAATTATGTGAAACATTTACCAAGCGGCATTACACCACTTTAGCGGGTGCAAAATTACGGCTTATTTTCCTATCTACCAAATAATTGGCTGCTTTTTCTGCGTTTTAGGCATTCTTGAAGTACTAAAACTTGGTTTCCGAGACCTTTCTCCCACCGTCTGACGACTTACCATTTAACACCTTTCTCTGCAAACCGGTCTACTACATCTCGCACAAGCACATCGTATTGGCACCGTTTGTTTTCGCCTAAACGGACGGCAACAACATTGTATTTGGGATAAACGAAGATGGTTTGACCGAAAAGTCCTATAGCACAAATGGCTTTACTCTTAGAGAAATTATACCAACCTAACGAATATTTGTCTTTGTCTTCTTTCATTGCAGGCACATACATCTGTGCTATCCAAGCAGAATCTACAATTTGCTTTCCGTTCCAATTGCCTTCATTCAGCACTAATCTGCCTATCTTTGCCAAATCGCGCACGTTGGTATTTATGCCTCCGTAGCTTTTCGCATTGCGGTGTTTCTTGCTGTCGAGCGTTACGGTTGCCTGCATTTCCATACCGAGCGGTTTCCAAAGTTTTTCGCTCAGATAGGCTGCATACTTCACGCCCGTTGCGCGTTCCAGCACATAGCTCAATATGGCAGTCGTCATACTGTTGTATTCGTATTTCGTTCCCGGCTCGTTTTTAAACTTCAACTTCTTTATCTGTTTAAAGGCATTGTGCCCGAAATACAACAATGCCATCGAGCGGAACGGGTTCGAATAGCTTTCCTTATACTTCAATCCTGCCTGCATGTTCAGCAGATGGCGTATCGTCAGCCGCTGAAAATGCTCATCAGCATTGAGCAGTTCCGGAACGTAATCGGTAACACAGTCGTCTATGCTCCGTATTTTCCCTTCCTTCACGGCAATGCCACACATCAGTGCGGTTATGGATTTGGACACGGAAAAGATATTCACATTGTCCCATTGCTTCAGCCAGCCCTTATAGTGTTCGTATTTTATCGTGTCATTCTGAATGATAATAAAGCTCGAAGCCCCACCGTCCAAGCAGGTATATTCGGCAAAGGTCTTGTTTTTCAAGGGCTTTCCATTATTATTGAAAGTGAATGTAGCCGTATCCAAGATTCGTTTGTCCAATGGTAACTCTGCAAAACGAAACACATTCTTGCGTCGTTGGCAATGGTATCGTGGGCAAACAGCCGGCCATCGCGAATACCGGGTGCGTGTTTCGTCAATGCACGCACTTCGCGAAAGACGATGCACGATGTCAGCATCGCCATCAATACAAAACAAACTGTAAACGTTAAATATCTCTTCATATACTTGTTTTTAGTTCATCACGTTACATCAATTCGAAAGCAAAGGTAGAAAAATAGGTTTTAACTACAAAAGCCGACAGCTCGTATTAACGTTCTCGTTTTGTTAATTATATATAAACAGAAGCCTTGTTTGTTAAAAAACAAGCGTGAAACAATGGCAAGAAGGCGGGTTTTACGAACGACAAAAATATTATTCGCAAATAAGCGCAACATTCGTGTGCAAGCGTAACCTTTTAACTGTTAAACCCTTGCACCCATTTATGGGATATTTGTGCAACGAAACACGCAGAAACTGCTCGTATAACGAACAATAAAGGTAACAAACAGAACCGAAACGGCGTTGCAAAAGCGTAGGTTTTGCAATGTAAAAGCGGCTGTTTTGCAATGCAAAAGCGTAGGTTTGACTTTGCAAAAGCGTAGGTTTTGGAAAACGGAAACGAATTTCTTGGAAAACAACAGCATTTTTATTGTTTCACAATTCTATTTCAACAATTCTGCTCAAGTTTTTGCATTAAACATTCATATACAATTTTTAAGACTTCAAGAAAGAAAATACGAGGTCTACGAAACCGAACAAAGCCAAATCAAAGGATAAAATACGTGATAACCAAAACTTTAGAGATTTATTCTTTTGCATTTCTGTTATTTTTCTTAACTTTGTAGCACGTGTCGGAAAACGGCACACAAAGCCTTTAAAGAATAAAAGTTTTATGGTACGTCGTGCGGACGAGGACTGCAAGAAAGCAACACTTGTCCGACACGATAACATTACGAAATCGGAACAAAAACAACAAAATTATGGAGAACAAAATACAGCAACGCTTGCAGAAACTGCGCAAGCTGATGAAGAAAAGAAAACTTTCGGCTTTCATTTTTCCAAGCACCGACCCACATCAAGGCGAATACATACCCGACCATTGGAAAGGTCGCGAGTGGATTTCGGGTTTCGACGGTTCGGCAGGAACGGCAGTAGTAACGCTGAAAAGTGCCGCCCTTTGGACAGACTCGCGCTATTTCATTGCTGCGGAAGAACAATTGAAAGGAACCGACTATGTGCTGATGAAGGAGCGTGTAGAGGGCACACCAACGATTTCGGAGTGGCTTTCGAACGAGTTTAAAGGCTGCGAAGACATCAATGTAGGCATCAACGGCTCGCTTTGCTCGAACATTTACGCTACCGAACTTATTTGGGACTTACGCGATAGGGGCGATTTCTATGTTCATACCGACTTCGACCCATTGGAAGAAATATGGAACGACCGCCCTTCCATACCGAAAAACAAGATAGAAATACAACCTTTGCAGTATGCCGGCGAAACGGTTGCATCGAAATTGGCACGCATTCGCAAGGCATTGGCAGAGCAGCAAGCTGACGGCATTTTGGTTTCGGCACTCGACGAAATAGCTTGGGTACTGAATTTGCGCGGCAGCGATGTGCACTGCAACCCTGTTTTCGTGTCGTATCTGCTCATCGAAGCAACGAAAGCAACGCTCTTTATCGACCACGACAAACTGACAACGGAAGTGCAAAGCTATCTCGAAAAAGAGCAGATAGGAACAAGAGACTACGACGAAATGCTGTTGGCATTGCCTGAATACGACGGCGAAGCACTGCTTGTAAATAGCGAAGAAATGAGCCACAAAGTGTACAACGCAATCAATTGCCGCCGTGCCGTAGCGGGAACATCGCCCATTCCCGAAATGAAAGCCGTGAAGAACGAAACCGAAATAGAAGGTTTCAAGCGTGCCATGATACGCGACGGCGTGGCAATGGTGAAATTCCTGAAGTGGCTGAAACCCGCTGTTGAAGCAGGCGGACAAACCGAAATATCGCTCGAAAAGAAACTAACGTCGCTCCGTGCCGAACAGGATTTGTTCAGAGGCATATCGTTCGACTCCATTGTGGGCTACGAAGCACATGGCGCAATCGTTCATTACGAAGCCACACCGCAGACCGATATTCCGGTAGAACCTCACGGGTTGGTGCTCATCGACAGCGGTGCGCAATATCAGGACGGCACAACCGACATTACACGCACCATTGCATTGGGCGACATAACCGACGAGCAACGCCACATTTACACCCTTGTGCTGAAAGGACACATACAGCTCGACCTCTGCAAATTCCCTGACGGAGCATGCGGTTCGCAAATAGATGCCTTTGCCCGACAAGCCATGTGGCGCGAGGGATACAACTTTATGCACGGAACGGGGCACGGTGTGGGCAGCTATCTGAACGTACACGAAGGTCCGCACCAAATTCGTATGGAGTGGCGACCTGCTCCGTTGCATGCCGGAATGACCGTTACCGACGAGCCGGGCATCTATCTTGCAGGCAAATTCGGGGTGCGCATAGAGAACACCTTATATATAAAGCCTTACAAGAAAACCGACTTTGGAACGTTCCTTCAGTTTGAATCGCTCACGCTTGCACCCATCGACACTGCGCCCATCGACTTCGATTTGCTTACCGCAGAGGAGGTAGAGTGGCTCAACCGCTACCACGCAAGGGTGTACGAAACGCTCTCGCCCCATCTGAGCGAAGAAGAAAGGGCATGGCTTGCCGAAAATACGGCAGCTGTAAAACTGTAAATCACAACCAAAATTATAATAACAAACAATATCAACGTAATGAAAAAACTTCTTACTGCGGCACTGTTGGGTCTTTCGCTCAACAGCTTTGCCGACAACGCTCCGTTGTGGTTGCGCTTTAGTGCCATTTCGCCCGACGGACAAACCATTGCTTTTTCGTATAAAGGCGACATCTTTTCGGTTCCTGTAAACGGTGGAACTGCAAAGCAACTGACCACCAATTCCGCCTACGACGCCTACCCGGTGTGGAGTCCTGACGGGCAGAAGATAGCCTTTGCATCTACACGCGAGGGCAGTATGGACGTCTACTTGATGGACAAGAATGGTGGCGTGCCCAAACGTCTGACCACCAACAGTGGCAGCGAAACGCCAATGGCGTTCACCGACAACAGCCACGTGCTGTTTACATCGACAGTTATGCCGACCGCAAAGTCTATCTTCTTTGCTTCAGGCACATTCCCACAGACCTACGAAGTGGGCATCGACGCAAGTCGCCCACGCCTTTATTCGCCAATGACGATGTGCGATGTCAGCGTAAGAAGCAATGGCGACATACTCTATCACGATGTAAAAGGCTACGAAGACAACTTCCGTAAACATCACCGTTCGCCCGTAACACGCGACATTTGGCTTTACAGCAAGGGTAACTACACGAAGCTGACAGACTTCAACGGCGAAGACCGCACACCCGTATGGGCAGGCAACGACAATGCTTACTACTACCTAAGCGAGGAAGACGGTACGTTCAACGTCTACAAGCGCAACATCGACGGCAGTGGCAAAAAGCAACTTACATTCCACAAGAAGAACCCTGTACGCTTCCTTACAGTGGCGAACAACGGCACTTTATGCTATGGCTACGATGGCGAAATCTACACGCTTAAAGAGGGCGAACAGCCAAAGAAGGTGAACATCAACGTTGTTACCGACCAAATAGACAAAGACCTTGTGCGCCAAATACGCACAACGGGGGCAACCGAAATAAAACTTTCGCCAAAGGGAAAGGAAATTGCATTCGTGCTGCACGGCGATGTTTACGTTACTTCGTTAGACTACCGTACAACCAAGCAAGTAACAAACACGGCAGAGCAAGAGCGCGACATCGACTTTGCACCTGACGGCAGAGGCATTGTCTACGGCTCGGAACGCAACGGAATTTGGCAGATTTACGAGACAAAGATTAAGAATAAAGATGAAAAGAACTTCACCTATGCAACGGAACTGGTGGAAGAACGCCTGACCGACACCGACCAAACGTCGCAGATGCCGCAATACAGCCCCGACGGAAAGAAGGTGGCTTTCTTTGAAAACCGTGCATCGCTGAAAGTTTTAGACCTCAAGTCGAAAGACGTTATAACAGCTACCGACGGCAAAGACCTTTATTCTTACAGCGACGGCGATATATGGTTCTCATGGAGTCCCGACAGTCGCTGGCTCTTAACCCCCTACATGGGCAATGCAGGTTGGAACAATCCGGACATCTCGCTCGTAGACGCTTCGGGCAAAAAAGCACCTTTCAACCTTACACAAAGCGGTTACAACGACAACGGTGCCAAATGGGTGTTGAAGGGAAAGGCTATGTTGTTCTTCAGCGACCGTGCGGGCTATCGCAGCCACGGAAGTTGGGGTGCAGAGTCTGATGCCTACTTAATGTTCTTCGACCTTGATGCTTACGACCGTTTCCGCATGTCGAAAGAAGAACGGGAAATGCTCAACGAAGCTGAAAAGGAAAAGAAAAAGGACGACAAAGAAACGAAAGACGACGAGAAGAAAAAGGAAAACATTAAGCCTTTACAATTCGATTTGGAAAACTGTCGCGACCGTATTGTACGCCTAACGGTAAATTCTTCTCGATTGGGCGATGCCGTTTTAAACCCTGAAGGCGATGTTCTGTACTATCAAGCAGCCTTTGAAGGAGGCTACGACCTTTGGAAACGCGACCTGAAAGAGGGTAAGACGCAAATCGTAATGAAAGAAGTGGGTGGCGGTTCGTTAGAAGCCGACAAAGACTTCAAGAACCTTTACCTTTGTGTTCGTAATGGCATTAAGAAGGTAGACCTTGCCAAACAGTCAAGCTCAAACATTAACTTTGAAGCTCGTTTCGACTACAAGCCTTACCAAGAACGCGAATACATCTTCAACCACGTATGGCAACAGGTGAAGGATAAGTTCTATGTAGAAGACATTCACGGCGTGGATTGGGAAGGCTATCGCAAGATTTACCAACGCTTCTTACCTTATATTAATAATGAATACGACTTCCGCGACATGCTTGGAGAGTTGCTCGGCGAGTTGAACGCATCGCATACGGGGGCACGCTACTATGGCGACAATCCTTCGCTATACACGGCAGCATTGGGTCTTTTCTTCGATAACGCTTACGATGGCGACGGTTTGAAAGTGGAAGAGGTGATTAAGCGCGGTCCGTTTGCCGTACGCAAGACAGGTGTAACAGCAGGTTGCATCATCGAAAAGATTGACGGAGAGCCTATCCTTAAAGGCAAAGACTACAACAATATGCTCGATGGCAAGATAGGAAAACGTGTCATTGTATCGGTTTACAACCCTGATAACAAAAAGCGTTTCGACGTTACCGTGAAGGCAATAAGCAAAGGACAGCAAGACGAATTGCTTTACAAGCGTTGGGTAGACCGCAACCGCGCTTTCGTTGATAGCATTTCCGGAGGGCGTATAGCTACGTTCACGTCAAGGCAATGAACAGTTCGAGCTTCCGTACCGTATACAGCGAGTTGTTAAGTGCCGAAAATCGTGTGAAAGACGCCGTAATCGTGGACGAACGCCACAACGGTGGTGGGTGGTTGCACGACGACCTTTGCACTCTTCTTAGCGGTAAAGAATATCAGAAATTCATACCGCACGGCAAGCACATCGGCAACGACCCATTCAACAAATGGAACAAACCGTCGTGCGTTCTGATTTGCGAAGACGATTACAGCAATGGTATGGGCTTCCCACAAATCTATAAATACCTTGGCATCGGTAAACTCATCGGTGCGCCAATCGCAGGTACAATGACTGCCGTTTGGTGGGAAACGCTCATCAATGGTATGATATTCGGTATTCCGCAAGTAGGTTGTCAGGATATGAGTGGCAGATTTGCAGAGAACTTACAGCTTAATCCCGACATCGAAGTATATAACACGCCGGCCGATTACATTAACGGTTACGACCGACAATTGGAAAGAGCGGTGCGCGAAATGATGAAAAATAAATAAGATAATCAACGGTAAAAGGTTTTGGAAACTTCTCCAAAACCTTTTATTATTTCATCTTATACGGAATATAAACCGTATAAACATGCCGAATTGTTAAAATTTAAGACATTTAGAACGGTTTGGCGGGAATAAAGCTCCTATTAGTTAATTATTGTATAACGAAAAGTCTGATAACGCCCTGTTTTGTTATTTAATGATAAAAAATACACTCTACGTTTTTAAAAACGCACTTGAATTTATAAAAAAGCCGTAACTTTACCCCAAACGCTATAAGCCAAAACCTACCTAAAAGCAGTTACATATGAAAAAAAAGTTACTTATTGTATTATCAATTCTATTTGGAATTAACAGCCTTTGTAGTGCACAACCTTTAAAAACAGGCATTCACGAAAACAGAGTACCTATATATAATGTGCCTGACGGAGAAGCAGAAATCTGTGGTTATCTGCGCTATGACATGAAATACCGCACCAATGGACTGACCGGTTTCAGAACAGATTTTCCCAACAAATACACTTTGATAAAAGATTATGGCACTATATTGGGGAAAACACCTGTCTTTACAGCAGGAACATACGTTGAGAATAAATATATTGCTTATGAAACCACATTGTATTCGAATGTGCTTATGCCCAAGGGAATAAGTATCATAGACCCGATAACAGGTGAATACGAAAGTAAAACTACCTTCCCGGAGAATACACCGATACTGATTTTGGACGAAATGACTTATGACCCGAAGACCCAAAAGATTTTCGGAATGCACTATGATACAGACAAATTTACCACTGACTTGTATGAAATCAATAATACAACCTTCGCATTGGCTAAGGTTGCAACTATCAACAAGCCTTTCTTCACACTTTCTGCAGACAACGGTTTCTTATATGCCGTAACATGTGAAAGAGATATTCAAAAATCCTTTCTCGTAAAAATAAATCAAAGTTCCATAGATGCAGGGAAACAAACTTGTACGGTAGAAACCATAAGTCCTGCAACAGGCACAGGCATCAACATTGGCAACTACAGTCAGTCGATGGAATTTGACAAGACCACACACCGTTTGTGGTGGGCGGCTCAGGCAGCTGACGGAAAATCATATTTGGTAGAATTAAATCCTGAAACAGGAACTTCAATGAGCCAAAAACTCATAGTAGATGAATTGCAATTGCTTTCAATGGCTATTTCGTACCAATATGTGGCAGACGAAGCACCGTCGTTTGTAAAGGGTCTTGCTATAAAAGCTGGAGAACAAGGAGCCAACAATGCCACCTTGTCTTGGACAACCCCAACTCTCAATTACCGTAATAAGAGTTTGACAACCATTGACGGAATAAAAATTTACCGCAATAATGAACTCGTCAAAACTTTAAATATGACAGGAAAAGGCGAGCAGATGACTTGGAAAGACACTGAACTTTCTGAAGGCTACTATATATATAAGGTGGTGCCTTACAATACGCACGGAGATGGCGTTTATAAAGAAGCAGCTGCTTTCGTTGGCGAAGACGTACCGGGTGCACCCGTAAATGTCAAACTTGTAGCAAACGGAACGGAAGGTACTATTACTTGGAACGAACCGACAACAGGTGCGCACGATGGGTATTTCGACAACTCAACCCTCACCTACGATGTAATGCGCTTGCCCGATAGCG
The DNA here is from genome assembly GCF_000613945.1 of Prevotella falsenii DSM 22864 = JCM 15124. Taxonomy (GTDB): domain Bacteria; phylum Bacteroidota; class Bacteroidia; order Bacteroidales; family Bacteroidaceae; genus Prevotella; species Prevotella falsenii. Next base: position 52,541 of record NZ_BAJY01000008.1, on the reverse strand, counting down.
TGAAGATTGTTACCGGAACTGCCGCACGTTCGGTGAAAGACAACGTGAAAAGCCATGCAGGTTACAGCTATGTTGTAACGGCTTGCAACAAGAAAGGTAAAGGACTTTCTGCCACTTCCAACATCGTTGCTTTTGGTTCGATAGAGACAATTCCGTTTATCTCGAGTCTTGGCGCAAAAGACGAGTTCGACAAATGGACCATCATCGACAACAACCAAGACGGTATGTCGTGGAGCTTCAACGAAACTTCTGCTTGCGCAATGTACGACCGCAGCGAAAAGAGTGCTGACGATTGGTTGGTTTCTCCACCTTTGGCATTCTCTAAAAACAAGAAATATCAGTTAAGATACACTTACTTTTCGGCAAACTGGATAGACCCGGCGACACACAAACCGGTAATGGAGAAGATGAAAGTATTCTATGGTACACAGCCAACACCAGAGAAGCTATCTACGTTGATTAAGGATTTGGAAGAGTTCCACACTTCTTCCGGAAACTATTACTACGGAAAAGACTTATTCACACCAAGCGAAACGGGAAATGGGCACATCGCTTTCCACGCTTGTTCAGAAGCACTTAAAGGGCAAATCTTCCTGAAAGATGTTTCTTTACGCGAGTATAGCGAGAAGGATCTTAGCATAAAAGAACTGAAAGGGTCGATTACAGCGAATTGCAACGTGGAACAATCTTTCATTGCTACCATAGGTAATGAAGGTTCGGCAACTGTAAATGATTATGTAGTGGAATTGTTCAACACCGATACGCAAGAAGTATTGGGAAGTGCAAAGGGAAGTTCCATCACTCCCGATGCTACAACTACAACTATGATATATTGGACTCCCAAGACTGAGGGCGAAGTGAACGTTTCAGCACGTGTCGTTCTTGCAGGCGATACTTATCCGGCAGACAATGCTCTGACGAAGCCTTTGAAAGTAAAAGTGGCTGCCGCTGATGCAGATATGTGGCTTACACTTAACACCGATGTCAGTTCCGGTTGGGTAATGCCGTTCTATTTACTTTCACCATACGCGCAAGCGCAATGCTTGTATCTTGAAAACGAAATACGAAAGAAGAATATTGACATAACTGCCATACAATTCAAATATAATGGGAAGAACAATTCTCCTTACACATTCCCAGCCAAGATTTCGATGAAAACAACAGAGCGCAATAATATGAAAGCTCCCGACTCGGGGTATCTTGGGTTCTTTGATACAACTGATTGGACAAAAGTGTACGAAGGAAACATTACGCTTGAAGGCACAGGAGAAAACAAGGAGTTGAAAATAGTATTCGATACACCGTTCAAGTATATGGGAGGAAATGTCATTTTCAAGTTCGAGGCTCTTCCGGGTGATAACGTTTTAACCGGTTCACAACACCCTGAATGGCATTTTGATATGCCTAAAGGCGATGCTCGTTCAGCAAAATATGACAATAAGACGGAAACTATTAATGAGAAAGAGATTTTTATTTCAGAGTATATTCCTTTCTTGATGTTAGAGTATAAGGACAACAACCCAGCCGGTATCCTCACGATAGGCAACAATTCGTTTAAGGTTATCCAAAAGAACAACATGCTGTATGCTTCTTCTGTATGCAATCGGATAGAAATAATGAACATTTCCGGGGCTACTATAATGTCAGCTAAGAATACAGACAAAATCAACATTGAAACCATTCCGGCCGGTATTTATTTATTGAAAGCCACCGAGAATGGAATTACTCACACGATAAAAATTCTTAAGAAATAGAGATAGAGAGATATTATCATACCATTTTAACTTAAAATTATTATTAAACATGAAACATTCTTATTTAGCAGGCCTTTTGTTCGCAAGTTTGGTGGCTACACCAACTTTGGGACAAACGACAATCAAAAGTTTCCCTAAATTGGGAGAGAAGCCTCTATTGCCTACTATGATGGCTCCACCCCCTCGTACACCTCAGGCGATTGATGACAAGGCAAAAGGAGTAACGATGTATGCGGGGCAATTAGTAGGCCAAAGCAAAAAACGTGGTTGGATTAGATTCCTTACATCTAAAGCCTCAGAGTTTGAAACTATAAAGAACTTCACACCGGAGAATGACCAATTTCAGGCTCATGGTCCTCTTTGTTCTGCATACGATGGAAAAGACTGTTATGTAATCTTCGGACACTCTTACACCTATGGCGTACAACCACTTTACTTTGCAAAGATGGACGTCGCAACAGGCGATACCACAACCATCTATACCTTTAACGAAGATGAAAAGGACAAATGGTATAATGGTTATGATATCTATGCGTTGAGCTATGATCCCGTTTCAAAGCAGATTTACGGTCTCGGTAAAGATTATGAAACCAAAAATATTGATGGAGAGGATAAAATAGTAAAAGCTTTCTCTACAATTTATACCCTCAATAAAGAAACCGGTGAATTCTCAAAAGTTAAGAGTTTAGAACAAGTTTATTATAATTTCTGCTTCGACTACGACGGTAACTGTTATATGATACGTCCGAAAGCAAAGAGTGCTGAAGACGTAACTATCGTTGGAACAGAAATCGTTAAGTTTGATACTAATCTCAATGAAGTCGCCGCTGCCGAATGTAAGAGCGAATGGGGCGAAGTCTATATCCAAAGATACTTTGGTACTATGAGTTTCGATTATACTACTGGAAATCTTTGGTGGATACCCGTTGGAGAGCATGGTGCAACAACAATCTATACGCTTAACACTGAAACCGGAGTCTACAAGAGCACATCATGGTTCAACGTTGGCAACTCTTTTGTAGGTCTTACCATTCCTTATATGACTGCAGATAGCCGCGTAGCACCTGCACAGGTATCTAATATTGATGCTCAAGCAGACATCAACGGTGCAATGGTCGATACCATTAAATGGGTAAACCCAACCAAGGCATGGAATAAGAGCGACCTGAAAGACCTCAAGGAAGTATTGGTGTATCGCAAAAAGCAGAATGTTGCAACAACCGAACTTACCCCAACAGCAACATTGCTCTCTGCTACTAATGCCGACCTCATTGCTACTGTAGATGCAACGAATATGATGGGCAAACCTATGAAATACGTAGACGAGCACCCATATTCCGGTATTAATACTTATTATGTTGTTGCTTCACTCGCTAACGGCGAGAAGGGTGTGCCCGATAGCGTGCGTTGTTTCATGGGTATAGATGTTCCCGGAATTGTTCAAGACATTCAAATAAAGAGAAAAGGCACCGGCATAGAGTTGTCTTGGAAGGCTCCCACAAAGGGCATAAACAATGGCTACATCAAAGAATCAGAACTTACTTATACTTTAACACGTATGCCCGACAAGGTGGTTGTAGCAAAAGATCTATCCGGAACAACATACGAAGACAACACTTTGGGCGAACAGCAAAAATACTCTTATAAGATTCAAGCAAAGAGCAATGCCGGCGAAGGTGGTATTGTAGAATCTGAAGGCATTATGGCAGGTAGTGCATTAGTAACTCCTATCGATTTGAAATTTGAGAGCCAAGACGATGCCAATCGTTGGTATTGCCCGAACGACCGTGTCATCTACTTCTATTACTGTGGAGGATATGACGAGGGCTCTAAGTGTTTGATAGGCTATAGCAATTACAGTGAAGCCGACGGATTTGTTACTTCACCTCCTCTCAAGCTCGAAGGTGGTAAGACTTATCGTATCACGACCGACTTCTACGGACACCAAAGAGAAGCTCCATTCGACTTAAAGTTAACAATGGGTACAAGCGGAGAAGACCTCTCAGGAGCACAAGTACTCAGAGAACTTAAGGATTACTCTTACGAGAATATGTACACTCGCGAGAAATTCGAAGATATGTTCACAGCACCAACTACAGGAACATACTACTTCGGTATGTCTGTTGCAACTCATAACCAATACAACTGTTTTAAACTCTTTGGTATCAATGTAGACTACGTTGCAGAAAATGACTTAAAAGCATTCTCTATTGACGGCATTCAGGAAGCAGTTGCCGACTATAACAATAAATGTACCGTTAAAGTACGCAATGTAGGTTCCAAGACTCAGAGCAAATATAGCGTTAAGGTATATTGCGACGACGAAGGCACCAAGACACTTGTTGGCGAAACAACAGAAGTTCCAACAATAGAAGCCGGTAAGGTAGCAGATATTCCTGTAACATTCAAACCAACCAAAGACGGTATGTTCGACTTCTTCGCTGTAGTAGACCTCGAGGGCGACCAAGACCACAAGAACGATACAACTGCCATTGCACATATCAAGGTTTATCCTGCCGGCACAACTCCATGGACCAATATCGTTACCAGTGGAAAGGACGAAAAAGAAGATACTCACGGTCCTTGTCTTAACAGCGATGCATATGAAAAGACGCAGTCTGTTTACCTTTCTACTGAAGTCAATGCAGAAAAGGGTGGTCAAATCAAGCGTCTGGGCTACATCTACAACTCAAACGATAACCTGACCGACAGAACCGACCCATTCAATGTGAAGATTTACCTTGGCCACACAGACAAGAAGAATTTCACAACTAACGATGAATGGTTGCCGGAAAACGAGCTAACTCTCGTTTACGATGGTACATTTACACTCCAACCGGGTCGCGACAACATCTTGGCGTTCGACCTCAACACTCCTTTCAAGTACGACAACACAAAGAACCTTGTTGTAGTATTCGACAAAGAAGGTGCCGTACCATCTGACATTCAGTTCTGTGCACTTTACAAAGTGTTCAACAGCAATTGGAATAACACCGCAAATAACTACCGTACATTGGAGTATTCAAACAAGTCTCCGTTTGATGCAACCAAGTCGCACGTTTACAGGTCAGCTCCAATTCTCTATCTTGGAATTGATGTTCCAAACAGTATCAACAACACATACGTAGCAGGCAAGACATTCTTCTACGATGCTAACAGCGGCATAATGACTTTCATGAAGGACATTCAGATTGCCAACTTCTACTCAGTAGATGGCAAACTCGTCAAGACTGTCAAAGTTTCAGGCAACGAAAAGACAAAACTCAACTTGCCTACAGGCCTTTACATCGTTCGCACTATCGACCGGAATGGTGCAGCTACCAGTGTAAAACTTAATGTAAAATAACAATGAACTCTATCAGAAAATCTATATTTCTGTTATCGCTTGCAAGTCTCCCCTTCACGGGGGGAGGCTTGTTTGCTCAAACAGCAAACGAAAATCCGTTTAAATTAGGACAACTTCTCTCTTCAAACCAAAGTCTTACCGCACCAACTTCGGGCGAGGGCATGCACATCGGCTACTGCACCACAGAGGTTAGCCGAGGACTTATTGCGCAAATAACAGGTTCACATACCTACCATGCGGCTGCGCATTACCCTCCGGAACTGCTGAACAAGTATGTTGGCGACAAGATTGATGCAATTGAATTTGCCATTAAACCAAAACGTGGACAAAGAGTTGAATACTTTATATGCACAGATTTGGACTACATGAAGGAAACCACACTGGCAAAAGGTTCCTCTAAAACCTACACAGAGGGGTGGAACAAGATGAAATTCAGCAATCCTGTAACCATCAAGAAAGATATGGATCTCTATATCGGCTACATGCTTTACCTGAACGACGGAGAAGCATACGACTGCATTTTGTTCGACGAAAGTCCTTACTCCGTAGTGGGAAAGAACTGGTATGGCTATGACGGCAACTGGTACAACAATACAACCGGTATCGACAAGAACCTTTGTATCCGTGTGGCTGTATCGGGCGACAATATTCCCAACAATGATATATCTTTGATGAAACTTACAACTGAAGATGGTAGTGAATTTGTCGAACAGAACATGCCTAAGTCTTACATGGCTTATATTCAGAACAATGGCATAACACCTATAAATTCTCTCACGGTCACCGTTTCAGCAAAAGGTGTACAGAGCAAAGAAATAACACTAAATGGCTTCAATGTTCCAAACAATATTCCTCAACAGATAATACTTGATAATATCCCTATTCCCGCAGAAGGAAACTACACAGCCACCTTTACTGTAACAAAAGTAAACGGTACAACCGACCCTGATATGAGCGATAATTCAAAAGAGACCAAAGGTTTCGCTATCAAGGAAGGTACAAAACCGGTTGAACGTACAGTCCTCTTTGAGGAATTTAGCTCTGAAGGCTACGACGAATGCGCTACGGCAGACGAACTTTACAGCAATGTTCTGAACCCACGCAAAGACGTTATCCGCGTGAAACACCACTTGGACTACAAGGAACATAAGGACCAGTTCCGTATTCCTCAAGACACAGAATACGAACAACTATACGGAAAATCAAAGACTTTCGTTCCTGCAATTGCCGCTGACCGCATTATTGTAACAGGTCTTGAAGACCCGGGACCGGCCTACTTCATTGCAAACGAGGAGGAAGTAGCTAAGTTCCTTGACTTAGCCAAATCCCAATACTCTTTCGTTACATTGAAAGCAGAGCCACAAACCGATGCCAACGGCAACAAACTGAATGTAAAAATCAGCGGCCATGCCGGAACAAACGAGATGCCATTGCAGACCGATTTACGCCTAACGACTTGGCTTGTAGAAGACAGCATAAAGAGTACACAGCAGCAAGGAAAGGACGTTTTTGTGCAAAATGGTGTAATACGTGCCGTGCTCAGCGGTAACGCATGGGGCGATGCCTTGGATATTTCAGGCTACGACTTCGAGAAGACCTACTCTGTAAACATAAAGCCGGAATGGAATGTAAACAATATGCGCGTTGTTTCTTTCGTCAGCAACTACAACGCAGACGTGGCTAAGCGCACCGTTTACAATACCACACAGGCTTTTTGCTCTTCCGTATCAGGCATTACATCACACACTTACAGCCCCAACAACGCCTTCCGTGTAGTGAATGGCAGCCTGATTATGTCGCAAGGCTATCAGCTTGTAGGCATTTACGATATTGCAGGCAGAAAGGTTAGCACCGGCCAATTAGGCAATGGACTCTATGTTGTAAAGGCTACGAACGGCGCAAAAGTTATTACGAAGAAAATACATATAAACCGTTAAACACAAATATCTTATGAAAAAAATCATCTCTATTTTCCTGTTATTGTTCAGCTTCATCGCTATTGAGACCGGAGCAACGCCCACCTATTGTTTCTGGGGATACAGCAATGGTAAAGTTACAGGCGAGTTTGGCTCTAAAATAAAAGCCAAAGGAGCCATTTACATTCCGGCTGAGGTTGCTCAACTGTACAAAGGAAAAACCATTTCTACCATCAAAATAGGCTTGGCAGCCATGTCCGACAACGTTAATGTCTTTATTACAAAGAATCTTGATGGCGACCTTATCGAATCAAAGAAAGCCGGAAAGCTCTACAATGGCTGGAACGATGTGAAGCTAAGTTCGGCTTACACCATCGACGGAGAGGCATTCTACATTGGCTACAGCTACGATGGAACCAAGAAATCGTTGGGTCATTCGGCTACTTATTCAGAGAACGGGTGCTGGGCTAACTTGGGCGGAGGCTGGAAAAACTATGCTACCGACAAGAATTACAATGCACTCGCACTCGCCATACAGGCAAAGATTGAAGGCGAAGATATGCCCAAAGACTTGTGGCTCTATGCCAACCGCAACGTTATCGTGAAGAAAGATGCACCTTGCAAGCTCAGCTTTGGCATTATGAACTTGAGTTCAAGCATTGCCAGAACCTTGAAAGTGGGCTATACAATAGGCGATGCGGAAGAGAAAGTAGAAGAATTCACAACTACAATGGGCACCAATGTCGAAAAAGAATTTACCATCAACTATGCCGGTTTCAAGGAGTATGGCACCCAAACCGTTAAGTTCCGCCTCATCAGTGTTGATGGCGAAGCTGACGCCTATGCAGGCAACAATATCGACTACACCAACGTAAAGGTAAAGGACGCAGTGCCTCAACAGCGCGTTGTCGTAGAAGAGGGAACAGGTTTATGGTGTGGCTACTGCCCAACAGGTATCGTTGGCTTCGAATATATGTCCAAAACGTATCCTGAAACCTTTATCGGTATTGCCGTTCATAAACAAGACGCATTGGAAACCGGCTCTTACAAGGAACTAACCTTCTCAGGTTTTCCCAAGTGCTATGTCAATCGCGACAAGAAAAATGCTACATCTCCGGACGCCAAAACACTGGAAGTGATGCACAACAAGATTGTTGAGAATGCACCGAATGTAGGCGTAGAGGTGAAGGCAGACTTCTCTGACGACACCAAGAAACGTATCAATGCAAAGGCTTTCGCCACATTCTTCGCCGAAGAACAAGGCGTAAACTACAAGGTTTCTTTCGTTCTGATAGAGAATGGCGTCAAGGGTTACAAACAAAACAACTATTATGCCGGAGGAAGTAAAGGCAAAATGGGAGGTTGGGAAGACTATCCAAGCCCGGTTTCTATCGATATGAACCATGTGGCACGTATGAACTACAACTACAGTGGAGCAACCGGCAGCATTCCTGCCAGTGTAGAAGCAGACCAGACCGTAGAGTATGCAGTTCAGCTTGACGTACCTCAGAATGTTCAAAACCCTGACAATCTCTACCTCGTTGCCCTGCTCATCAATGCCAAAGGACAAATAGAGAATGCCGCTGAAACAAAGGTTACTCCGGACCCGGCTATGTCTATCATGGACAACCGTACACTTCTTGTACCCGAATTTACTTTCGCCAACGGCACACTGAATGTCAATGGTTTCGCCGGAAAGGTATTCATCTACAACGTCTATGGTGTCGAGGTGCCTAACCGGTCTATTCCAAGTGGCATCTACGTTATCAAGTGCGTAGATGGCAACAAGTCTTTTGTAAAGAAGATGATATTGAAATAAAACGAGAAACTTCTTCAGAAGTTTGCTCTTAAAAGCATTATACTTTAAGCGGGTGTGCCGAATTGAATTTCCGGCACGCCCGCTTTTCGTTTTCAACATACCACAATATACCTACCTTTCACGCCCCCAAGCCTCACCCGCATATAGGTTTCGGAGTGCTTTCTATCCCATTTCCCTGCTCCTTCCTATACCTTGCATTCGTTTTAAAAGCAAGTCTACCAAATTATTTACGTGTAAATAAATATTTCTCTACACGTAAATAATAATTTACTTACACGTAAATAAATATTTCTTTACGTGTAAGTAAATCGGCAAACAAATTATATAATTAATCATCAATACCTTTTAACGATAACAAAAAAGCAGATGTGGTGTATATTTTACTATTCATCTTATGTAGAATATACTAACTATAATAAAACATTTTAAGTTACTAAATTTGAAATATCCAAATAAATTAGCTACTTTTGCATTCGAGCTAAATATAGCATAACGTTATAATAAAACATAATATTCCTATGAATTGGTTTATGGAACAGAGCATTGAATATGCTCAACAAAAATCCTATTTGGACGATTTATTTAAAGTATATCCAACAATTCCAAATGGTATAAGAGAGATAGATAAAACGGTTTGGGGAAAAATTGAGAGCTCGTATAATACTCGAAACTATGAAGAACTCATCAGAAACCTTCTTAAACTGAAATTGTTCCCAATAAAAGATAGTTATGTGGCATATTTAAAAAGAGATAAAAATGCTATAACTCGCAACCCTAAGACCATTCAGAGATTAGCTTCTGAAATTCTTGAAATGGACTTACAACAACTGTACGATAAATGCAGTCAGCCCAAAGAAACAAATCGACAGATAGGACCAATGTTTAAAAATTGGATAAGAAATACCGATTTTGGTATATCTCTGATGAACTTAGACGAGTTTTCCAAAACAAGCGATGATGGAATTTTAGATGGTTCAGATAAAGAAATGCAGAGCTTTGCAAAAGAAAGGTTATCCTATACACATGAAAAAGGGTTAGACTTTATAGCTCGAATGAATGGTAAATACATTATTGGAGAAGCCAAATTCCTTTCAGATTTCGGTGGACATCAAAATGCACAGTTCAACGATGCAATAGCTGTCATTGAAAGTAATGCAAAAGCTGAAAAGATTGCCATATTAGATGGAGTTCTCTACATTAAAGGTAAGAATAAGATGTATAAAAATATCACAGGGAAATATAAAGACTTAAATATTATGAGTGCTTTACTTTTAAAGAATTTTTTATATTCTATATAATGAATATTCTATTAAAAACAGATAACTTAGTAGGTTTAGAATTTCTTATCAAGCAAAAGGGGTTGGCAGGTAAAATTGATTTAATATATACCGACCCTCCTTTTGCTACCAATGGAAATTTTACGATTACCAATGGACGAGCAACTACAATAAGCAATTCACAGCGTGGAGAAATAGCTTATTCGGATAAACTTACAGGCAAAGAATTTGTAGAATATATTAAAAAAAGAGTAATTCTTATGCACGAATTACTTTCTGATAAAGGTTCATTCTATATTCATACTGACTATAAAATAGGACATTATGTAAAAGTAATGTTAGATGAAGTGTTTGGCATAGAAAACTTTAGAAACGACATAACACGAATAAAATGCAACCCCAAAAATTTCAATAAGATAGGATATGGAAATATAAAAGATATGATTTTGTTCTATTCAAAAGGGCAAAATCCTATTTGGAACGAACCAAGAACAACCTATACCGATGAAGATATAAACAGACTTTTTAAGAAAAATAAAAATGGGCGACCTTATACAACAGTTCCAATACATGCACCGGGCGAAACTTTAAACCCGCAAAAATTTAAAGGTATGCTACCACCTGTGGGAAGACATTGGCGCACAGATGTTGAAACTTTAAATCAATGGGACAAAGAAGGCTTAATAGAATGGTCGGCAAATGGCGTGCCACGCAAAATAGTTTATGCTGACGAACAAAAAGGAAAACGAGTCCAAGATATATGGGAATACAAAGACCCGCAATACCCTGTTTATCCAACAGAAAAGAACATTGACTTTATTAAGATGATAATTGAAACTTCGTCTAATAAAGACAGTATTGTACTTGACCCGTTTTGCGGTTCCGGTACTACTCTTCAAGCTGCAACAAGTTTATCACGTAAATGGATAGGAATAGACCAATCGGATTTAGCTATAAAAACAACAAAAGACCGAATGGGAATAGATGAAGTTTCATTATTTGAAAACAATGCCGAATTTATAGATTTAACAAAATGCAAAAAAGACTTTGTACAATTTAGCCAAAACAATTTTTAGCTTCTAAGTTCAGCAGATATTCCTTTCGCCAAATGCCGCCTGCATAGCCCGTCAGTGCACCGTCGGCACCAATAACGCGGTGGCACGGCACGATGATTGAAATAGGATTGTGCCCCACTGCCCCACCAATGGCTTGTGCCAACATTCTGTTTTTGCCCAAACGGTGCGCCGTTTGCTTAGCCAACGTGCCGTAAGTGGTGGTTTCGCCATAAGGAACGAGCAGCAAGTCATTCCATACTTGTTGGCGAAAATCTGTACCTACAAAGCGCAACGGCGGTGTAAAGTTCGGATTTCGCCCATCGAAATAGATGTCAAACCAACGCCTTGTTTCATCAAACACAGGCAAATTGCACGTTTCGTATGGCGATTGCAGGAACTGTTCTAAAGGTTCTTGCCTCTCGTACCACACGCCCAACAGGGCTACTCCATCGCTCACGAAAGTCAATTCGCCCAAAGGCGACTCGTATGTTTGTATATGTTGCATTATGTGAAAATAATTTATTTATAGCGCAAAGATACTAAATAAAGTATTGCTGAAAGAAAAAAATACTATCTTTGCAACAGATTTTATCCGTTATTCAACCTTTTAAAATATGGAAATACAAGAATATAGACAACTCATTCTGGACGAACTTTTGGCACGAAAAGATGCCAAAGGAAAGCCTATTATCGACGAGAAGACTGCAAAAGACTTGTTGAAGGAACTTACCGATGAGGAATTGGAAGAGGGAATGCTTTTCAACGAGCCGAAAGATGTAGCAGATATAATTATTCAATCAAAATAACTATGCAAACAAGAAAGAAGTACAACACAAAGAAGAACTGGCGAAACGTACTTTCAGGAGGCGTATTTGCGTCAGTAGTGGTGTTTGCTGCATCATGTGCAAGCAGCAAAACCGGCAGCGAAGGAGAGACCTTTAGAGACGACAATGTTACGATGCAGAGTGCCTATCATTTCAAAGACCTACATGGCGAACAGCTATATGCCGCACAGAAATATGGAGTTACGCCCATTGATACAAGGGAGAAACTGGCAGAAAATCATAGAAGACTGAAGAAAATAACGTCGAACGAGTATTATTTGATAGACCCTTTGACCCACTCTGCGCCTTATCTTACAAATGGTGCCAAGAGTATTTTGAAGGAGATTGCTCAAAGGTTTCAAGAGGAATTGGAAGTTGCAGGCTATCGTCAGCATCGCATCATCGTAACCTCGATGTTCCGAACCCGTGAAGATGTGAAGGCACTTCGAGAAACAAACAGCACCGCAAGCGCAAACTCCGCACACATGTACGGCACTACCTTCGATATAAGTTTTACCCGCTTCAACCGCACAAGTATGGACGGAAAAGCCGTAAGCAACGAGGTTATGTGCAACATCTTAGGCAAAATAGTTTACGACTTGCGCCAAAAGGGCGAATGTTGGGCTATCTTTGAGCGCGACCAACATTGCATTCACGTTACAGCAAGAAAGATTTAAAGCAGGATTTTAAACCACTCATTCCAACCGCAACGTGGCATCGTTGGTAAACAATGCCGTAACAAGCGTGATATATTGGGGCAGGCGACCATGCTTGCCCCATTTCAGTTCGATGCCCAAAAGGTCTTGCGTAGTTTTGCCAAGGTCGAATCCAACCGCTTCCAACGATACACGAACATCGTTGGGGTGGCGGCAAGGTTCGCCACTCAGACGTGCACAGGCTTAACGCCGCAAAGCAAACACTGCGAACCAAGAAAGCAAATGCTACCGGGCGACTTGCGTTCATAGCGGCGCAGGTATGCCGAAGCCTTCGTCAGTCCGTAGCGCATCGCCTCCTTGCACACCCTGTCTACGCTTCGGGAGTGGTTGTTTCGGCAAGCGTAGCCTCATCGAAAGTCATCTTTGAACCAAGAATATGGGCATATTTAAATTTATCTACAAACGCTTTGACATCAAATTCGCAAGGCGGACAAGTCCACGATTTGCCAAACTTAGGGCATTGTTGGCACAATCCGAGAAACTTTTCTACATTGCGATAGCCTGCCGCATAGTCGCCGACAGGTATCATTGTCGTAACATGTGCGAATTCAAAACCTTTTCCTTCGGCACTTCCCACACTTGTTAAAGGTCGTATTTCCATTGCGTTTCTGTAATGATAATTATCTTCGCAATGCGTTCTGCACCATTTTCGGCGATGCACACATTGCCGTTAATCTTGTTCGTAGTTGCTTGCAAAAATACAATTCTTTGCTGTAAACAGAGAAAAAACATTACGTTTTTTGCATCGTTCCAACTAAATAAACGTGAGTTCGGTATAAGATTTACAACGCTAAACTGAAAACGTTCACTATTGCATCAAGGGATTTACTTAAACACATCTGCGAGATTGCTTGTTTAACCTTGCTTTTCTTATGCCGAACTCACGTTAAACAATATCGTAATACACGCAATGTCGTGCTGCAATAACAAGAAAACGAAACCACGATACAGCCGCAATAGCTGTTGCCAACAACCGTTATCCGCTCGCTTTTGCTACTCAAACATTGAATTTTATTCGTTTTTACATTAAATAACAAATATCCTTTCATAAAGTTGCTGCTATGTATTTCTTTTTCTGTAAATTTGCCGTACAAATTCGATAAGGATAATTCAAAGTTTCATTTCATTAAATACAAACAAAATATTATGTCATTTTTAACAAACGAGAAACTCGTTATCGTCGGTGCCGGCGGTATGATTGGTTCAAACATGGCGCAGAGTGTTCTGACGCTGGGTCTTACTCCTAACGTATGTCTTTACGACATTTTTGAACCGGGTCTGCATGGTGTAGCAGACGAAATAGCTCATTGCGGATTCCCCGGCGCAAATGTTACTTGGACCACTGACCCTAAAGAAGCTTTCACAGGTGCTAAGTACATCATCTCTTCCGGTGGTGCACCTCGTAAAGAAGGTATGACACGTGAAGACTTGCTGAAAGGTAATTGCAAGATAGCTGCTGAGTTTGGCGACTACATAAAGCAATACTGCCCGGACGTTAAGCACGTTGTAGTTATCTTTAACCCTGCCGACGTTACTGCGCTTACGGCACTTATCCACTCCGGTTTAAAACCAAACCAACTCACTTCGTTGGCTGCTCTCGACTCAACTCGCTTACAACAGGCTTTGGCTTTAGAGTTTGGTGTACAGCAAGACAAGGTTACCGGTGCGCACACTTATGGCGGACACGGCGAACAGATGGCAGTATTCGCTTCTAAAGTGAAGATTGACGGCAAGCCATTGGCAGAGATGAACCTCAGCGACGAGCGTTGGGAGGCAATCAAACACGACACCATTCAAGGTGGCTCACGCATCATCAAGCTCCGTGGTCGCAGCTCTTTCCAAAGCCCGGCACACAACGCTGTTAAGATGATTGAAGCAGCAATGGGTGGCGAAAAGTTCACACTTCCTGCCGGTTGCTATGTAAACGACGACCGTCTTGGCTTCAAGAACGTAATGATGGCTATGCCAACAACTATCGATGCTACCGGTGTTCACTACGAATTGCCAACCGGTACCGACGAAGAAATGGCTGCATTGAAGGCTTCATACGAGCATCTCTGCAAGATGCGCGACGAGATTGTAAGCCTCGGCATCATTCCTGCAGTGGCAGAATGGAAGAACGACAATCCAAATCTTTAATTAAAAGATAGCTGCCGCTAAGTGGTGGCAAACATAAAAAAACGGTGGGTGTACCAAAGTAAGTTCCTAATATGTGGTTCAGACTTTGATATACCCATCTTATTTTTCAGTAATTAACCAACAAAAAATTAGATGCCTTAATATATTATTTATTTTTTTATTACCTTTGTATTCAAAAAGTAACACTGATAGTGAACTATTCTTTAGGCAACTATCTTAATACCTATTGAATTAAATAATAACTTAAAATAATAATAAGATTATGGCATACTGTCCTAACTGCGGCTCTCCGCTCAATGAAAATTCAGAAATCTGTCCTCAATGCGGTGGTTCAAACGAACAACCGGTTCAACAAAACGATACCGAAGAACCTCAGGAAGGTGGCATGTTCAATACTTCTAAGAAGATATGGCGCATTATTATCCCAGCGGCAATACTTCTTGTGTTAGCCTTTACATGCCCTAATAAGGAGAAACATGTCGAAGCAATCCACACAGAACTGATAGATTATGTTGAAGAAAAGAGTGGAAGCGGAGAAGCAAAGTTAGCTTCTTGGGGTGCAGATATTATTGATAAGGTGATCGTTTCAAAATTAGACGTAAGCAATTACCTGCTTTTTAGCACAGGTTCTCTTAAAGAAGGAGGCAAAAGAAAGATGGTCTCGTTGGGCATTTTGGGTAATGTTTTCATATTTGGACTCGAAAAAGATACTCTTAAAAAAATGTATTAAGAAAGATAAGATACCTGCTCTTTAGGAACTAACATTACTAAATTAGAATGAAATATAAGCTGTTTGCAGTATTAGCTGCCACAGTTTTCCTATTTACTTCCTGTTATAGGCAGCATGAAAAGAAACTTCTTGCTGCCTATATTGATACGATGTCGTTACGCAATGGCGACCTTATCTTTCGGGAAGGACGCAGTGTCGAAAGTACGTTTATTACAACGTTAGACAGCAGCAACTACTCCCATGTGGGTTTGCTCTGTAAGCATGATGGTGCGTGGAAGGTTGTTCATGCTGTCCCCGGAGAGTCTGATAATAATGTAGACACGGTAAAAATCGAGCCCATCAATGCGTATCTTCACCCTGATAGGTGTGCGAAAGCAAAGGTTTTTCGTGTATCTTGTGAGCCCTATGTTGCACAAAAGGCAGTTCAATATGCCTTAAAGAAGGTGGGGGTTCCATTCGATGATGATTTCAATACAGCAGATACAACTAAGTTTTACTGCACTGAACTTGTGTGGAAAGCCTATTTTCATGCTGGAATTGACATATCTGAAGGCAGAAAACACAACATTAATGTGTTCAGTTTTCATAAACCTTGCCTCTTACCTTCAGATATTATGATGGGAAATACAATAATAAACACCAAACCAGAATAGATTGATGTTATTTTTTTCTTATATTTCTTACGGCATTTTTAAACCTTCCTTGATCCTTTTTTTATCTCTATCAGCTTCACTTCTGTTCCGCCGGTGTATGCCGAATTTGGTTCGCTTATATCTTTGCTGCCGAGCGAAACAACAAGTTTCAGATAGGTTACGATGCCTTCCTTACTATACTTATAGTCTTCTATCTGCGTGGCAGTGATTCCTAAGTCGAAGCCTTCGTCGCCTTCTTCATCATCAGTGGCAGCACCGCTATCTTCGAGAAACTCCTCCCCGGGGTTGATTTCTTCCACTTCTTCGCTACCGTGCATAAGGTCGGTATTGGTTTTCAGCCACGTGGTCCCATCTCCCATACGTGCCACAACATACTTTGTTGTAACCGAATCTACCGTTTCCGACTTACCTTCCATCAAAGGCTGACCGTAGTATTTGAACAGTGCGGGAACTTCTTCGAATATATCCATAATGTCTATTTCATCCTTTAGGGATTCCTTTACCTCCTGTATTTCCTTGGCAGTAGGTCTGTGTTTCTTGCCTTTCATCGCAATGTCAAGAATTGCCGGCAGTATTCTTTGAAAGTAAAGCTCTGTCAGTTCATCTTTATTATCGATGCCCTGAAGTCGCCCTGCTCTGTCGAGCGTCAGCCGAAGCGGGTTCTTCAGCATGTCTTCTTTGAAGAATTTCTCCACCTCTCCTATAAGCGGCATCTCCTTTAGCAGTTCTGTTTTCTCTACTGTCTTCACTTCTTTCATCAGGTAATCTACCTTTAAGTTCCCATCATTGTCGGTTCCTTTCACAACTAAATAGAACTTTCGGTTACTCGGATTAACGGCACTTGGGAGTATTTCCTTAAAGCTTTCGTTGTTCACACTCGAAGCTTCGTAGACGAGCGTATCGCCTATTTGAAACTTAGGAAGGACGGTAAAGGTGGACTGTCCCCATGTTGATACAACTGCTACAAAGAGCAGTAACAATGGCAAAGTTGTCTTCTTCATCTTGACTACAATTATTTATTTATTCAATTACATTGTTTAATTATGGGTTCAAAGTTAGTATTTTAAAGCTACTTCAGCAAGCCAAACAAGATATTTTTTGCATGAAAAGACCAAAAGAACGTATGGAATAAACCGTATAAGTTTTTGTTCCAATCGTCATATAACTACACATTTGAAGAAAAAACGTGCAAATAAATTTGGTAGAAAAGAACAATCTATATAACTTTGCAGCCAATTTTGCAGATATTTATATAACAACAGTTAAAGAATGAAACAAAAGTTATTACCCCTTATGGTTGCTTTGCTTGCCTTTTCGTCAAGCATTAAAGCAGGCGGATTACTTACAAATACAAATCAAAGCATTGCATTTTTGCGTAGTATTGCACGTGATGGTGCCATCGGTATCGACGGTGTCTATTCCAATCCGGCAGGTGTGGCATTCTTGCCAAACGGTCTTCATATTTCGTTCAACGTGCAAAACGTTTATCAAACCCGTATCATCAACTCGGGATTAACCATTCCTGCACTGAAAGGCACACCTTACTATCAGCCTTTCAAACTGAACGGAGGCAATAAAGACGGTATCAAGGAATTTAAAGGAGAGGCTTCTGTACCTATTCTTCCATCGTTCCAGATTGCCAAGAACTACGACAAGTGGGGCTTCCAGATGGGTTTCGGTATCGTAGGCGGTGGCGGTAAGGCTACTTTCAACAGCGGTTTACCATCATTCGAACGCCAAATTGCAATGCTTCCCGCTATGCTTGCAAGTCAGGGCTTTACCACAACAGAACCGGGTTACAGTGTAAACAGCTATATGCACGGACAGCAATACGACTTCGGTTTGCAGTTGGGTGCAACCTACAAGATAAACGAAAAGCTTGCTGTTTACGGTGGTGCACGCTTCAACTATATATACAATAAGTACGAAGGTAACATTGTGAACATCTCTGCCAACATAAATGGCAATATGGTAAACCTGTACGACTTCTTCGGTACAAGGGCTAATGCGATGACACAGCTTGCCAATCAGAACAAGCAGATGGCAGAACAGGCTACCGACCCTGCAACAAAAGCAAAGTACGAAGCTGCTGCAAAGCAATACCAAGCAGGTGCAGAGAGTTTGAATACAGCCAAGGAGAAGGTTGCCGACAAGTACTTAGACTGCACGCAACGTGGCTGGGGTATCACTCCAATCATCGGTATCGACTATAAGACAGGGCGTTGGAACTTTGCCGCACACTACGAATTTACCACCAAGTTCAACATTGAGAACAACACAAAGCGCGACGACACCGGACAGTTTAAAGACGGCGTGAACACTCCCAACGACCTTCCGGGTCTGTTGTCGATAGGTGCACAGTACGAAGTATTAGACAATCTTCGCCTCTTGGCAGGCTATCATTACTACTTCGACAAGGACGCACGCATGGCAAACAACAAGCAACGCCTGCTCTCGAGCAACACACGTGAATATCTTGCAGGTGTGGAATGGGACATTAAACCGGGCATTACGGTAAGTATGGGCGGACAACGTACACAGTACGGACTTGGCGACGGCAGCTATCTGTCTGACCTTAGCTTCGTAACAAGCAGCTACAGCTTTGGTGTCGGTGCTAAAATCAAGGTGGCAAAGAATGCTCATCTGAATATCGCATACTTCTTTACGGACTACGAAAAGTTCAACAAGACGTATGAAACAAGCACCAAATCCGGCGAAAAAGACATTAAAATGCAAAATACCGACGAATTTACACGCACCAACAAAGTGTTCGGTGTAGGGCTTGATATAACGCTTTAATCAATCAGACTTCTACCACTGATAATACAGACGGGGTTGTAGGACTTTTCCTACAACCCCGTTTCGCTTTCTGTAAACACTCCGTAACGGCTTTTGTCGTAACTCCGTTACGATGATTGTCGTAACTCCGTTGCGACGATTGCCGTAACTCCGTTGCGATGATTGCCGTAACTCCGTTGCGATGATTGCCGTAACTCCGTTGCGATAATTGCCATAACTCCGTTGCGACTTTGACGGTTATTTAAAGGCGAACTGTCGCCGAACTTACGTTACGCAAAAGTATGGACTCTGTGTGAAAACAGCTCCGGTTTTGTAAGGATAATTCCCTTAAAAAGCGAGAGCTACGCTTCGGCACTGCGAAAGCGGCTGTTTTGCAACGCAAAACCTACGGTTTTACCGTGCAAAACAGCCGCTTTTGGAATGCAAAACAATAGGTTTTGCAAAGCGTTGGTAACAAGAATGTTACGCAACAGCTACACGCGTGAAAAACATTTACATACTTCCCACCGTTTTCTTGCTTGTATAATTCGGTTTACAATGGGTCTATATCGTAATAGACAGTGAGTGCGCCATAGCGTTTTTCCTTTATCATGGCGTCCTTCATCGTGCGCAAATATTGCTTCGCCAGCTTGTAGTCGAGTCCGTTTTCAAGTTTCAGGATAATCTTTCGTATATGCAACGTCTTCACCCGCGCTACCGATGGCTTGTCGGGACCGAGCACACGGTCGCCAAAAATCTCACGAAGTCGGGAGCCAAATTCAAGACTTGCCGAGTTCACCGTGTCGTCGCTGCGATGTTTCAAGTATATATATATAAGGTGGAAGAAGGGCGGATAACGAAAGGCGGCACGCTCTTCGAGCAACGATGCGTAGAAAGTAGCATAGTCGTGCCTTACTACTTGGCGGATTACGGGCAGTTCAGGGCTCTTCGTCTGTAAGATAACCCGCCCTTGTTTGCCTTTCCGCCCTGCCCTTCCGCTCACTTGCGCCATCATTGTAAAGGCGTGTTCGTAAGCCCGAAAATCGGGATAGTTCAGCATATTGTCGGCATCGAGTATGCCAACAACCGACACACGGTCGAAGTCCAAGCCCTTTGAAACCATCTGTGTGCCTATCAGAAGGTTTGTTTTTCCTGCCGAGAAATCGGTTATCAGTCGTTCGTAGGCGTTCTTCGTGCGCGTCGTGTCCAAGTCCATACGTGCCACACGCGCATCGGGAAATAAGTTCATTATCTCGTCTTCTATCTTTTCTGTTCCGTAGCCACGCCCTTTTATGTCTTTGCTCTCGCAACTTGGACACTGTTCGGGCACTCGTTCGGTGTAGCCGCAATAGTGGCAGGTAAGCAAGTTCATATTCTTGTGGTGTGTCAGCGACACATCGCAGTTGGGACATCGTGGCACCCAGCCGCAGACGTGGCACTCTACCATAGGGGCAAACCCGCGCCTGTTCTGGAACAAGATGGCTTGTTCGCCACGCTGCAATGCCTCGCGGACGGCGGAAAGCAAGTGCGGAGAGAACAGTCCCGACATCATCTTGCGACGCCGAAGGTCTTTCACGTCCACCACTTCAATGGCAGGCAGCTGAATATCCTTATACCGTTGCGACAAGGAAACGAGCCCATACTTGCCCAGCTGTGCGTTTCGGTAGCTTTCGGCAGACGGTGTGGCAGTGCCCAGCAGCGTTTTTGCCCCATACATCTGCGCCAGAACAATGGCTGCCGAGCGTGCGTGGTAGCGTGGCGCAGGGTCTTGTTGTTTGAAACTTGTTTCGTGTTCTTCGTCGATAATCACCAGTCCGAGACGTTGGAAAGGCAGGAACACGGCACTTCGCGCACCGAGCATAACATCGTAAGGCGTGGCGGAAAGTTGCTTTTTCCATATTTCCACACGCTCGTCGTCGTTGTATCGGCTATGATAAATGCCGAGCTTGTTGCCAAAAACACGGCGAAGGCGGTCGGTCATCTGCACCGTCAGTGCTATTTCGGGCAACAAATACAACACCTGCTTGTGTTCTTGAAGGGCTTTCAGAATAAGATGTATGTAGATTTCGGTCTTACCCGACGAGGTAACACCGTGGAGAAGGGTTACGTTGTGCGACATCATCTGCAACAACAACTTATCGTAGGCGGTGCTTTGGGCTTCGTTCAGCGGGTGTATGGCGTTAGGTTGCACCTCGCCATAGCTGTTGTTCAGTCGTCCCACTTCCTTACGATAGGTTTGCAAGATGCCCTTTGAAATGAGTCCGCGCAATACCGCTGCCGTGCAATGGCTTTCGTTCATAAGTTCTTCTTGCGACACCGTTTTGAGCTTGCAGCCCTCGTTGTCGGCACTTTGCGTTGCGTCGATGGTTGCCAATTCGGGAGTATCGGCAATACCACTCAGTTGCAAATAGGTTGTCAGCACATTCAGTTGCTTTGCCACACGAGTAAGACTGTCGAGCGCAATGTGCAGTTCGCGCTTGCCTCGGAACTGTTTTCCCAAGCAAACATACACCTCGGTGCGGGGCTTGTAAGCATCTTCTGCCTTCAGTCCGGAGGGCAATGCCGCCTTGTAGACATCGCCGAGGGGCGACATATAGTAGTCGGCTATCCAGTGCCACAGTTGCAATTGCTGCGGAAGCAATACGGGCGTATCGTCGAGGACAGAAAGAATGCACTTGTATTCCACCGTTCCATCGGTCTCGCTCTTGCAAGGTTGGTCGGTAGGAGCAGCGTTGCAAATGCCGATATACGTCTTTATCTTGCCGAACGGAACAAGCAAACGCACGCCCGGCACTACCTTTTCGAGCAGCGCATCGGGCACGCCATAAGTGAAAGTTCCCTCAAGTGGAAGTGGTAAAATTACTTCAACGTATTTCACTACGACTTCAATTCAGGATACTGGATACGTGTATGGTAGATTGACTTCAAACGTTCGATAAGCACTTGCTTTGCTATACTTACGTCGCGGAATGTAATCGGGCAGTCGGTAAAGAAGCCTTCAGCCATCTGCGCGTCGATAAGTTTGTTCACCAAGTTGCTTATACTCTCCTCGGTGTACTCCGGAAGCGAGCGCGAAGCAGCCTCAACGGTATCGCACATCATCAGTATGGCTTGCTCACGCGTCCACGGATTAGGACCGGGATAGCGGAATGGTGCTTCGTCTACTTCCTCGTCGGGGTGCGCATTCTTATAGTTGATATAGAAATACTTCACCAATCCCATTCCGTGGTGGGTGGTAATAAAGGCTTTAATGATATTGGGCAGATTGTGTTTCTCTGCCAATCGAAGTCCTTCCGTAACGTGTCCGATAATGATTTTTGCACTTTCCAAGTCGGAAATCTTATCGTGTGGGTTTACACCAACTTGGTTTTCGGTAAAGAAAACAGGATTAACCATCTTGCCAATATCATGGTAAAGCGCACCTGTACGGACGAGTTGCCCCTTTGCGTGTATCTTGCTGGCAATCTCGACACCAAGGTTGCCCACCGTAATGGAGTGTTGGAAAGTTCCCGGAGCTACTTCGCTCAGTCGGCGCAACAACTCGTTGTTGGTGTTGGAAAGCTCGAACATGGTTACCGTAGATATGAAACCGAAGAGCTTTTCAATAATCAACATCAACGGATAAGTAAAGAGAAGGAGGAAGCCATTGACGCCAATGTGATAGTACATAGAACTATCGAGCTTCGAGAAGTCGTCCGTCTGTATGAGCTGGAGTGCCAAATAGACAGCTGCCGAACCTAACGTAACGAGCAAAGCCGTAAGAAATATCTGACTGCGTTTCGACAATTCGCGCAACGAAAATATGGCGATAAGACCTGCAACCAACTGAACAACTATAAATTCGTATTGATAACGCACGGCAACGGCAGAAAGCAAAATCATGATAACATAGGAATTGAACGCCGTTCGAGAGTCCATGAACACACGAACGAAGACAGCTGCCATTGCGAAAGGTACGATATAAACACTCAAAATATTGTACTTTATCATCAAAGAAGTTATTGTGGGGAAGATGATAAACAAGGCATACAGGAACGAAATAGAGCGCGGCTTCTCAAAATAGTCCTTGCGGAAGAGAGCCATATAAAGCGTAAACAACACGATAAGTATGAAAACGTAAAGCGATTGCCCAAGTAAAGTGGACGTAATTTGGTCTTTCGTTTCGTTTCGCTTCTCGTTTGCCTGTTCAAACGAGGAAAGAACACGATAGGTTTTCGCATCTACAATATCGCCACGGTCTATAATTCGCTGTCCTTCGAGCACCATACCGGAAGCCTGCGGAATAAGACTGAGCATATCGTTCATTTCGCTTTCACTGCGTTCCTTGTCGTAAACAAGGTTAGGCTCTATATATTCGTTAAGATTGCACTGCTGCAATACGGAACGTTTGGCACTCAACAGCTGTGTGGCGAAAAGGTTTTCGTAAGCACCAAGCGTTGTAAAGAGTTGTCCGACAGGCTTGCTTATAGCTTGTTTGCCCACTACGACGTGTACAACATTGCTGCTGTCTTTCATTAAAGAGGCGAAATTGGCAGAATTGATAATGCCTGTTTCATAGAGTTCGTGCAGTCTTTGCGCCACAATATTGACATATTCAAGTGGTAAACCCGGTATGCCGTCTTTGTAATCTTTGCGGAATTGGGCTATTTTCGCCTTTCCAATATTTTCATTTAGATTGAAATAAGGAACGAAATTCTTCATCAACGAATCGCGTTCGCTCTTCAATGTCTCTTCACTTTTAAAGATTGGGAAGTCGAACTTGGCGATAAGCTGCTCATACAGCCACGGTTTTCCTTCATCGTAGTGGTACATTTTGCCCTGTGAACGTGGCAACACGGCAATAATAATCGCTGTGGTAATCAGCACCAATATAATTCTTGCGGCGTAACTACGCCACACAAGGTTGTCGGGATTGGTAAATTTTATCATCTCTATTCTTCGTTTTGTGGATACATTGCAATGCTTGCACGAGGCATTTCACCCGCTGTCGCAATTCCATTCTTATCGAATTGAAAAAGTATCGCAGTACAATAAAATCTTCCACATTTATCACTTGGGAGACAAGACCTATCCTTGCCCCATTCTTTTATCAATATGCGAAAATACAAAAAAAAAGCCTTATAGTCGAAAAAAAACAGTAATTTTGCACAAAATTTTAATTTAAGCAATGGCAGAAAGAAAAGTAAGAGTACGCTTTGCGCCCAGTCCTACCGGACCGTTGCATATTGGTGGCGTACGTACAGCATTGTATAACTACCTCTTTGCGCGTCAGCATGGAGGCGAAATGGTATTCAGAATCGAGGATACAGACTCAAATCGTTTTGTTCCCGGTGCAGAAGAATACATCATAGAGGCATTTGAATGGCTGGGAATAAAGTTCGACGAGGGTGTAACCTTCGGCGGCGAGCATGGCCCGTACCGCCAAAGCGAACGCCGCGACATCTATAAGACGTATGTAAACCGGCTTTTAGATGAAGGAAAAGCATACATTGCATTCGACACACCTGAAGAATTGGAAGCTAAACGTAACGAGATTGCAAACTTCCAGTACGACGCTCGCACCCGTATGCAGATGCGCAACTCGCTCACGCTTGCGAAAGAAGAAGTTGAAAAGCTCATTGAAGACGGCGAACAGTATGTTGTTCGCTTCAAGATAGAACCGGGAACAGATGTTCACGTAGACGATATGATTCGGGGAGATGTGTGCATCAAGACCGACATACTCGACGATAAGGTGCTTTATAAGAGTGCCGACGAGTTGCCGACCTACCATCTTGCCAACATCGTGGACGACCATTTAATGGAGATAAGTCATGTTATCCGTGGCGAAGAATGGCTGCCAAGCGCACCTTTGCATGTTCTTTTGTACCGTGCTTTCGGTTGGGAAGACACCATGCCGCGCTTTGCTCACCTTCCTTTATTGCTGAAACCGGAAGGCAAAGGCAAGCTCAGCAAGCGCGATGGCGACCGTTTGGGCTTCCCTGTGTTCCCATTGGAGTGGCAAGACCCTAAGACCGAAGAGGTTAGTTCAGGTTATAGAGAAAGCGGATACTTCCCCGAAGCTGTTGTAAACTTCCTCGCTCTCTTGGGCTGGAACCCGGGAACAGAGCAGGAACTCTTTACACTCGACGAACTCGTGCAGGCTTTCGACATCACAAAATGTTCAAAAAGCGGTGCTAAGTTCGATTATCAGAAGTGCATTTGGTTCAATCACGAGTATATATTGCACAAGAGCGACGAAGAGATAGCAAACCTTTTTGCACCTATCGTAGCAAATAACGGTGTGGACGCAACGATGAAACAAGTTACGGAAGTGGTTCACATGATGAAAGACCGTGTAGATTTTGTGCACGAACTCTGGAATCTTTGCTCGTTCTTCTTTATTCCTCCGACCGAATACGATGCAAAAACGGCAAAGAAACGTTGGAAGGAATACTCTGCAAAACAGATGGGTGAGCTTTCTCAAGTGTTAGCCGACATCGACGACTTCAGCGTAGAAGGGCAAGAACCCATCGTTATGAAGTGGGTAGAAGAGAAAGGTTACAAGCTCGGCGATGTAATGAATGCCTTCCGCCTTGCCCTTGTTGGCATCGGCAAAGGTCCGGGAATGTTCGACATTTCGGCTTTCCTCGGCAAAGAAGAAACCTTGCATCGTTTGCACAAAGCCATCGAAGTGTTAGGATAAAACGCGCTATGCAATAATTCGCAAATAAGGATAGCCATGTTATACAATATTATAATGTATGCGTATCAAGCCGGTGTTGCCGTCTACAGTCGCTTCAACGAGAAAGTAAAGAAGATGTGGACGGGCGAGCGTGCTGCCTTTGGCGTACTCAAAAAGCAGGTAGACCCGAACGCAAAATACATTTGGTTTCATGCTGCTTCCTTAGGCGAATTCGAGCAGGGACGCCCGCTTATCGAGAAGATAAAGAAAGAACACCCCGATTACAAAATACTCCTAACGTTCTTTTCGCCCTCCGGATACGAGGTGAGAAAGAACTATGAGCAGGCTGACATCGTAACTTATCTGCCCATCGACACCGTGGCGAACGCACGAAAGTTCTTGCGCACGGTGCGTCCCATAATGGCTTTCTTCATTAAATACGAGTTTTGGTACAACTATTTGCACATATTGCGCCATCGCAACATACCCGTTTACAGCGTCTCGAGCATTTTCCGCCCCGACCAAATCTTCTTCAGACCTTACGGAAAGCAGTATGCTGCCGTGCTGAAATGCTTCTCTCACTTCTTCGTACAGAACGATTTGAGCAAAGAACTTTTGGCTAAAATCGGCATAAACGACGTTACTGTTGTGGGCGACACACGCTTCGACCGCGTATTGCAGATAAAAGAAGCCTGCAAACACTTACCATTGGTAGAAAAGTTTATAGGTTACGACGAAACAAAGTCTGCCGAAGGCAACACCGAAAAGCAGCGTCCTGTGTTCGTGGCAGGGTCTTCTTGGCTGCCCGACGAAGAGATTTTCATAAAATACTTCAACGAGCACAACGATTGGAAGCTCATTATTGCGCCCCACGTTATCGCTGAAAGCCATCTGCAACAGATATTACAGCTGCTGAAAGGAAAGAAAACAGTGCTCTATACAGAAGCTGCCGAAGCAGAAATTGCCGATGCCGACGTACTCGTTATAAACTGCTTTGGTCTGCTATCGTCGATTTACCATTATGGCGACGTAGCTACGTAGGCGGAGGTTTCGGCGTTGGCATTCACAACGTGCTGGAAGCGGCAGTCTGGGCTATGCCCGTCGTCTTCGGTCCAAACAACAAACGCTTTGCCGAAGCGCAAGGCTTGCTTGCTTCGGGAGGCGGTTTCGAGGTGAACGACTACGAAACTTTTGCACGAATAATGGAGAAATTCAGTTCCGATAAAGTGCATTTGCAACAAAGCAAAGAAGCTGCCAACAACTATGTAAAGAAGTTATCGGGTGCAACCGATAAAGTTTTTTCAAGCATTAAGTTATGAAATATCAAATAACGTGCGATAATTGCGGTACACAGTTCATTGTAGAGGCCGGCGAAGGACAGGTAATTGAATGCCAATGCCCTCATTGCAACGGTATCATAGAGGTTACACTGCCCATCGTTTCGGGTGCTGCGCCAACCGGTGAGCAGACGTTTGAGCAACCCAACGACTACATTCAGGAACCCATAGAGGGCACATCGCTGAAAACCAACAACCAAACAGTACTCATGGGAGTCATCATTGGCTTGCTGGTCATAGCACTCGGAATAGGTGCTTATTTCCTTTGGCTGCGCCCAAACCCTGCTGCGCCCGAACCAACACCTGTAACGGCAGATACCATTCCATACGAAATGGAACAGGAACCGACAATGGAAGAGTCCATCGACACGGTGGCTGCGCCGAATTTCGATATAGAGGAAGAAGTGCGCGACACGGTGGTTCATCATCGTCGCGAGCAAAAACAAAACAACGACACAACGTTTGTGGACCAATAAACAACAACTGAAAGAAGTACACAACAAGCAAACAAAATAGCAAGATACGCCTGCGTAGCTTGTGCAAAGAAAGGATAAAAAGAAATGGGAAAAATAATTTTGACAGGCGACCGCCCCACCGGCAAGCTGCATCTTGGGCACTATGTCGGTTCGTTACGCCGCCGTGTGGAACTCCAAAACGCCGGCGACTTCGACAAGATGTTTGTATTTATGGCAGACATACAGGCACTTACCGACAATGCAGAAAACCCTGAAAAAATTCGTCAGAACATCATAGAAGTAGCGTTAGACTACCTTTCGGCCGGTCTCGACCCTACGAAATGCACGCTTTTCATACAAAGTCAGATACCCGAAATATCGGAACTTACAACTTTCTTCATGAATCTTGTAAGCGTTAGCCGCATACAGCGCAACCCAACAGTAAAGACCGAGATAAAGATGCGCAACTTCGAGGCAAACATTCCAATGGGTTTCTTCAGCTATCCGGTATCTCAGGCAGCCGACATTGCTACTTTCAAGGCTACCACCGTGCCGGCCGGCGAAGACCAAGAACCGATGGTGGAGGTGGCACGCGAAATTGTTCGCCGTTTCAATCAGATTTATGCGCCGGTGCTGGTAGAGCCTAATATCATGCTCCCCGAAAATGCAACGGCGCGCCGCTTGCCCGGAACCGACGGCAAGGAAAAGATGAGCAAGAGCCTCGGCAACTGCATTTACCTTTCCGACGATGCCGACACAGTATGGCAAAAGGTGAAAGGTATGTACACCGACCCTACCCATTTGAACGTTTCCGACCCCGGACATGTAGAGGGAAACGCCGTGTTTACCTATCTCGACGCATTCTCTACCGATGACGATTTTGCCGAATTTTGGCCGGAATTCAAGACGCTCGACGAGCTGAAAGCTGCCTACACAGCGGGCGGTATCGGCGACATGAAGTGCAAAAAACTGCTCAACAGCGTGTTGAACAAGATGTTAGAGCCTATTCGCAAACGCCGTCAGGAGTTTGAACAAGATATTCCCGAAATCTACAACATCTTGAAAAAGGGTTCTGAGGCAGCACGCGAAACAGCGGCGCAGACCCTCTCGGAGGTGAAGGCAGCCATGCAAATAAACTATTTCGATGACGCTGAACTAATCCGTAGCCAAGCCGAAAGGTTCAAGCAAAAGGCAAATCAGTAGAACTGCTGTGGAGGATTGACTTCCTCTTTATTATGCAATACAAAGACCAAAAATTTACTTTGGTGTTGTAAATATAATTCCGAAAGGAAATGATAATTTCGATTTGACATTGCGAAAGCGGCTCTTTTGGACGGCAAAAGAGCCGCTTTTACGTTGCAAAACCTACGCTTTTGCAATGCGAAACAATAGGTTTTACAACGCATTGACAATTAACAAGTTAAGCAAAAGTTATTCTCTGAAGAAATATTTACAACCTTATCGCCTTTTTCTTGCACATAAAACAAGGTGGAAAATGCAAGGCAACACATAAAAAGTTGGGTATTTCAGAATGTTTAAACAACAAGACTACTTCTCCACACTGTTCCGATTGTTTCCCCAAAACGCAGGTCTGACCTTTACAGAAAACAGCTCCCAAACTTTATACAAGAAGTTTAGGAGCTTTTTTTTATTGTTTCAGAACTACTTCAGCGTTATTCGCAGGTTTTCAACACGTTTACGATGCGTTTCAATCCTTCTTGCAATGTTGCCCGTGGACAAGCAAGGTTGATTCTGATATAGCCCTCGCCATCGTTTTTGCTATATATTACACCACTGTTCACCTGCACTTTTCCTTCACGGAGCAACTTTTCTGTCAGTGCGTTGGCTGTTAAACCACTCTTCCGAATGTCTACCCAAGCCAGATAAGTGCCCTCCAATTTCAAAACTTCATAGCTTGGCAATTCCTTTGCAAAGGTATCTTTGAGCAGTGCATAGTTGTCTGCAATATAAGGCATAAGCTCGTCTATCCAGTCCTCGCTCTCGTTGTAAGCCGCCTCAAGAGCCAACGGACCAAACGGATTTACATCGCATACCTCGAAGATATTGATAGCTCGGTCAATGCGTCGGTACCATTCTTTATCGGCACAGATGATATTGGCAATCTGCAAACCTGCGATGTTGAAGTTCTTGGTAGGCGAATTGAAGACAACACTGTTGCGTTGGCAGTCGGCGTTCACGGTGGCAAACGGTGTGAAAACATAGCCGGGCATTATCAGCTCGCAATGAATTTCGTCGCTTATCACCTTCACATCGTGGCGCATACAAATCTCGTTCATACGTGCCAACTCGTCCTTTGTCCACACACGACCTGCGGGATTGTGGGGGTTGCAAAGCAGAAACAGCGTGGTTTTCTTGTCGGCACACTTCGCTTCAAAGTCGTCCCAATCTACCACATACGTGTTGCCTTCCCGCTTCAGCGGACTTTCCAAGACTCGCGTACCCTGATTGCGAATGCAAGAATAGAAACAATTGTAGACCGGTGTTTGTATCAGCACTTTCTCGCCGGGCATTGCCAAGGCGTGTATGGTTGCACTGATGGCAGGTATTACACCCGTAGTGTAGATTATCCAATCGCGTTCTATCGCCCAATTGTGGCGGCGTTTGAACCAATTTGTTATGGCATCGTAATATCTGTCGCCCACTATGGCATAGCCGAAGACACCGTGTTTGGCACGTTCTTCCACTGCCCGACGAATGGCAGGAGCAGCCAAAAAGTCCATATCTGCCACCCAAAGCGGAATAATTCCGTCTTCTTTTTCCTCGTCCCACTTCACAGAGTTCGTACCACGGCGGTTTACAAGCTCGTCGAAATTATACTTTCCCATAAGTCCTCCTACATTATTCTACTTCTCTTCGATTACGCAATCCTTGCCTTTCGCATATTCGTCGTAAGTTATTTTGCCTACCTTTTCAGCAACAATCCTGCCCGAAATGGGGTTCTTTATTTCGGTAATAGCACCTTTTATCTGTGCGTTTATGTTGCGGCTGTCTTCAAATGCACGGTCGCAGGCAGCATCGAAAGTGCAGTCTTCCAACGTTATGCCATCAAGATAGCACAACGGTTGCTCGCCACTGATATGGCAACGCACGAGTTTCACGTTCTTACTGTGCCACGCAAGATATTCTCCGTTGAGGTCAGAGTCGTACACCGTAACGTTTTCACATTCCCAAAAAGAGTCTTTCGTTACAATTTTTGCATTGTGTACTTCCACGTTTTTGCAATATTGGAATACGTATTTAGCGTCAGAAACAAGTCCGTCCACATACACATTGTTGCAGAACATAAAAGGATAAGTGCCTTCGTGTAGCTCCACATTCTTTATTTTCAGTCCATCAACTTTCCAGAATGTCTCGTCGGCATCGTTTATTTTGACGTTCTCAAGCTCAAGGTTTTTCATCTCACGGAAGAATTTTGGTCCGTCGATGACGCTGTCTTTCATTACCATATCGTTGGCATACCAAATCGCAGAACGCGAACCGGGGGCAAAATAGCAGTTGGTTATAAGGCTCTTGTCTACGTGCCACCAAGGGTATTTGCCATAAAAGCGAGAGTTATGGCACTCTAAATTCTCGCAACACTTAATGCCTGACTCCCCGTCTACAATCTCAATGTTCTCCAAGCGTAAGTTCTTTACGCCAAACAGAGGACGTTCGCCCCCATATTTCTTATCTTTTACTAATTCCATACCTTGGTTTTTATCCTTTTTTAATTATTAGTTTGTTTTATGTATGCAAATATACAAAGAAATAAAGTATTATCCATTGGAAAACATTTAAATAATTTCAGCACAATAATAAATCATGTTAATAAACTGTGAAAAACTAATAGGGGTTTTCAAGTTTATGCTGTTTTAAAAGTGAAAAACAAAGGAAAAATATTTTATAACATAAAAAAGAATGGAAATAAAAGTATTTGCAGTATCTTTGTACTGCCGTTTAGGAGTGGTTAAGACATAGATGTCGGACTCCTTCAAATACAATGAGTGAGAACAGAAAAGAACAATTTAAGCTGCGATTCAAGAAATATTACCCGATGCTATGCAAGATAGCAAACGGTTATATTGCTGACAGAGACGACTGTGAAGACATCGTTCAGACTCTTTTCATAAGCGTGTGGGATAAAGAAAAAGACCGTTTACCCGAAGAAGAAATGCTCGCTTACATGAAAGTAGCCATACGCAACAACTGCTTAACGTTCTTGAACACCAATAAAACATACGAAAAAATATCGCATAACGATAGCACACTGACACTGATTGCAGAAGATTCGGAGAGCGTTGCCACTACCGACTACAAGCAATTGCTGGAGAAAGTGCTGCAGGAAATGCCACCAAAATGCAGAGAAGTATTCACTATGAGCAAACTACAAAAGATGAAATATAAAGAAATTGCTGCACATTTGAATATCTCTGAAAAGACAGTAGAGAACCATATAGGCAAAGCTATTAAGATAATCAGAGCTTACATTGCCGATAATCCTGTTGTTACAACAGTAATACTATTTATATCAATCGCAACAAACTTATGAAAAACTTAATTGAAATAGACGAAATTCTGGGTAAATACTTTGCAGGCGAACCACTTGCAGAGCGAGAAAAGATAGCTTTGATGGCATACCAAAATGCCAACAGAGCAGAATTTGATATACTACGAAACACAATGGTGCAGGTAGAAATAGCACCGACAAACGACTTCGACATAGAAGCAGCGTGGAATAAAATAGAAAACCGACTGGCAGAAAGCACTATACAACGTGCAAAAACACTGCCTTTGCGACAAATATTCAGCATCGCAGCATCGCTTTTACTGCTCATTGGCATAGGCACATTTGTTTATCACCGGTTCGTAAATGCAGCAACAGCACAGTTTGCGAACAACTCTACAATCGAAAATACAGTTACTTTGCCCGACGGATCGAGCGTAACGCTTGCCCCAAAAGCATCATTGACGTTTAAAGAACAAGACGGAGAACGCCTTGCAGCACTTGAAGGGCAAGCCTTCTTCGATGTTAAGCACGGCGAAAACACTTTTGCTGTCGAGGCAGGAAACTTAAAAGTAGAGGTATTGGGTACGTCGTTTACCGTAAATGCTAAACAGAAAGGGGCTGAAAGCGTAGCCGTAACAACAGGGCGCGTACGTGTTATGGCTGACTCGCAAGCCGTTACACTTACCAAAGGCGAAACCGCTGTGCACAGGAATGGCAAGCTGATCGCCAAAAAGCAAAACAATACAAAGGACGATATAAAAGAATTTGTATTCAACAACACTCCTTTGGAAACGGCAATAAAGGAGATTGAGAAAGGAATGGACGTGCGAATAGAAATAGGCAAGGGACTTATAGGCAACAGAATTACAACCAAACTTAGCACCAAGAGTCCCGAAGAAGCAGTAGCCGAGCTGGCAATGCTTTGCAACTGCCAATACGAAATAGTGTCATCTATCCATTTCCGCATGCACAAATAACAAACTAATATGAGATAAATGCCAAGATTGCTTTTATCAATCGTGTTCCTACTTGCCACGATTGTGGCACACGGACAAAATACAGTGGCAGGAGAAGTCATCAGAATAGATGCTTCTTCTGCCACTGTGCATACATGGTTTCAACACATTGAACGTCAAGCAAAGGTTACACTCTCATACAATCCTGCATTAATCGATTTACAACAAAAAGTCAGCATCAACACTTCGGGAAAGATGAAAGTATCGCAACTGCTCGGCATTGTGCTGGCAGAGTACGACTACAACCTTATACCGTTAGCCAATCGTAAGCTGCTTATCCAGATAAAAGGCAAGAAAAGCCCTCCGGAACCCAAACCGGAAACGCCCGTAGAGGACTTTATACTCTCCATTAACACACAGTCTGCAACGGTGGAACAATGGTTCAACCTTATAAAACAACAGGGACGCATCGCCCTCTCCTACCCTTCAGACCGCATCGACCTTACAAGAACGGTGAAGTTTCAGCGTTATGGAAAGATAACGGTGAAGCAACTCATCGCTACTTTGCTGAAAGACTACGAGTATAAACTCATCGCCGGCACAGACAGGCATTTAAAAATTGACATTCAGAAAGCGAAAAGCGTCTTTCTTACAGGTATTGTAGAGGAAGAAGGAACAGGCGAAAAGCTACTCGGTGCTACTGTTCAGATAACCGACGGACAAGGCGTAAAAGCCATGACAGCCACCGACAAAGATGGTGTTTTCTGCCTTATGCTCAATAAAGGAACAAGCAAATTAACTGTTTCCTATATGGGTTATTCACCCTACGAGCAAACACTCGACATACAAGACAATACAAGGAAAAACATCACACTGAAGGTTATACCGTATCAGATAAAGACCGTGCAGGTGCAACAGCGCAAAAGCAAGGAGGAAATGAGCGATGTTGCACCCTCCAATATGGTATCGTTCAGCAATTCCGACCTATTCTCGCAAATACAAATACTGCCAAGTGTATCGCTCGCAAGTGCCAACACCGGCTACAATGTGGCAGGAGGCGGAACCGACGAGAACCTTACATTGCTCGAAGGATTTCCGCTTTACAGTCCCAACCACCTCAATACCTTGCTCCCAATCTTCAATGGCGATGCCATCAAGTCGGTTTCGTTCTACAATGGCTATATACCTACGCAATACGAAGGACGCCTGTCGTCGGTAATGGACGTGAAACTTCGCAACGGCAACAAGAGCAAGTTTGAACACACTGCATCGTTCGATGTAACGGCGGCATCGGCAGTTTCAGAAGGTCCAATCGTCAAGAATAAGCTGTCATACTTGGTGGGTGCGAGGCGAAGTTGGCTCGATTTGTTCGACAAGTATTTCAGTTCTGAAAAGTATTCTACGCACATTTTCAACGATTTCAATGCGAAACTGTCGTGGGACTTGGACTCGGTTACGATGCTGAAACTATCTGTTTACAACTCTAACGACAAGTATAAAGAACCCAACAACGAGTACAAGAATGCGGTTTTGAAGTGGAACACGCAACTTTACACCCTGCAATTCAACACCATTATCAATCGCCGACTCACCAATTCTTCGGCTATAGCATACAGCTACAACAGCAGCAGTGCCGATGCAAAGGCGTTTATACTCCGTGCAGACAAGTCGGTTACCAGCAGTTCGAGGCATTTCTATGCCAACACAGAGTTTACTTACCAACTGAGTTCGAGCTATAAGATAAACTGGGGACTGAAAACCAACTTGGAACAATACGAACTTGCCGGTTTCGGAAAAGGCTTATATAACGTTAAGGAACCCATAAAACAACTGTCGGCATTCTTCGACAATCGCATATTTTTTACGAACCGGCTATATGCACAAGCCGGTTTGCACTATGTGCTGTATGCTCCCAACCACTATCGCAACTATCAAAGCCTGCAACCACGCCTCACGCTGAAGGCGGCTGTAAGCAACAAAAACCTGTTCTACGTTACGTTCCTGCGTATGGAACAATATTTCCACCACGTACTTGTTTCCAATATTTCGGCTCCGTTCGACTTCATTATGCCAAGCATAAAGGGCTTCAAACCTTTAACGGCAACACATTACGAAGTAGGCTGGAAACACTATTTGCCCGCAGGAATTATCGAACTGTCGGCTTACTACAAGCGTCGCAACAACCTGTTGGCAATCCGTCCAAACTCGTTTATAGAGGATAGCCGGTGGGATAAATACATGATGGCAGGCAACGGCGAAAGCTATGGCGTAAACATCTATATGTACAACCGTTGGCGTCGCTTCAACTGGCAGCTTTCATACGGTTTCTCCAAGAGCCGGGAATGGTATGCCGAACTGCCTCAACTCGGCAAAATACCATCGCTGTTCGACCTTCCTCACGAGGTGAATGTCTTCGTTTCATACGATTTCTGCACGCATTCTACGTTCACTGTCGGCGGTACTGTCTATTCAGGCAAGTTCCCTTACGATTCTTTTTACGGCGACGAAAACAACAAACTCGAAACTTTCCGCACGCAGAGAGAACCTACACGCCACCGTATAGATGCCAGCTATGCATTCAGAAAGGAGTTTAAAAACTCTAAACTCTTCCTCCGCTTCGGACTCTACAACATCATCGGCAATCCATCGAAAAACGAACTGTCGTTCAACTTCTCTTATAAACTGAACGGTGGCTGCATTCCTTTCGGTGCGATAACTTATAAATTCTAAATCCTTACCGTTCCTTTTCTCTTGTTATAACAATATAACAAACAGCAATATACGCAGTCTCACGAATTATTTACACGTAAAGAAATATTTCTTTACGTGTAGAAAAATATTTACTTACACGTAAAAAAGAAATTATTTACACGTAAGTAATTCCGTAAACTTACTTTTAACCCCAATCGTTCATTAGGAGGCATTGGCTTATACTTGTTATTCCGGCATGCTTCCTTACCGGTTTCGTCCGCTTACCGGCATCTGCGCAACCATTACATCTCGCCGTAGCCCGCTACGTCTTCGATGAAATGCCGGCACAACTGCTCAACAATCGAACAAAATATCAGTAAAGGTCTCTAATGAGCGATTGGGGTTTAACGAATGCAAACCATTGACAGGTGCAAGGAAAAGGATAGAAAAGACACTTTCAAACCTATATGCGTATGAGGTTTGAAAGTACGAAGAAAAGGGTGTTTTAGAATGTATTGGAAACGAAAAGCGGGTATGCCGAAAGTTCAATTCGGCACACCCGCTTATTTCGTTATGCAATAAAGCGATGCTTAGAAGAAGTAAGCAACAGCTATTTGCCAAGAGTTGTTACGGCTCTTATAGTTTTTAATGGCGTCCGGCACCACTTTGCGAGCCTCTATGTCGGCAGTTTTGCCCATAGCAATGTTGTAGTTTGCACTGATTTGCAAATGGTCCATAAGGGTAACACCAACACCTGCATTCACGCTGAAGTTGCTTTCTTTCAAAGAATAACTGCTACCGTCTGTCCATTTAAAATCTTTGTCGCCAATGTTAATGCCCCATTGCGGACCGGCGAAGAGGAAAGCATTGGCTGTTCCGCCCAAACCAATAGTGTAACGAAGGTTCACGGGAATAGCAATTTGCTGCTGTTTTACCGTCTTTTCCTGCTTTGAAGGGTCGGTAAGTTTTGCCTGACGAAAGTCGTAGAGGGCTGAAGCATCGACGCCCAAGCCTATAATCGGGAGTGTGAACTTAACGGTTGGACCTATAAAGCCACCCATTTGATTTGACTTGTCGAAGACTTCGCTACTAAAGTGCATGTCGGTAACGTTCAATCCACCCTTAATACCAAACTTAACGCCTTGTGCGTTTGCTGAAGTTGAAACAAACAGTCCTAAAGTAAGGAATGCCAATGATAATATTTTTTTCATAACTTAAAGGATTAAAAAAATGCCTAAGCAACCTCAAGATAGAAGCTGCAAAGGCATAACACAACTTATTATTTATATTCTCTCGATTTCATTATCTTCTAATGTCGTTGGCGACGCACGCTGACGCGAGCCGCATTGTTGGACGTTCCGCTCGAAGAACTTGAACGGCGAGACGGGCGGACAGTGGTGGTTTCAGCACTGCGACGTGTGCGCCGAGTGGTTTTCTTTACTGCCTTCACATCTTCTTTCGAGGCAGCAATACTGTCCAAACTATCTCGTTTCTGAGCATCGCCAAAGATGTTCTTTTCAAATGCAAGCAGTTCGTTTTCTATCTTTCGTTGCTCCTTTGTCATGGCAGAATCGGTAGTGCAATACTGCGAAAGCGTTCTGCCGAGCATGTTGTTGGTCTTGTAAATCTTACCTTGGTAGCGGTTCATCGTGAAGTAGTCTTCCACGCTCATGGTAGCAGCATTGTTCAGATTACTCGTCATGATGGTTTGCTTTGAGAGGAATGGTGCCAAGTCGTCGTACTTCACCCAGAACAAAGGATACTTCACTTCGCCGTCGCCAAAGTCATCGGCACGGTACATAATAGGGCAAAGCGCAACGACTTTGCGGTGGAAGGTCGATGTTCCTTGGTCGTAATAGGCACTTTCCTTTAAGTAGTAGCCTTTCACCTCAGCCGATGGAATGTCGCTATTGTCAAGTCGGATACCACGGTCGGTACGTTCGTAGTAAACATGATAGTTGTCCAAGAATTGCAAAGGCTTTATGCGTGCCGAATCGGTAAAGACTTCGTTGCCGTCCATTCGATACTCGTATGCGCTGATTCCACCATTTCGAGGACCCATCATCATAAGTTTAAAGATGTAGCAGAATAGGTTCATCTGCGAGCCAACAGGCTCTGTCGGGTAATACAAGCCCGCATTGGCATCTTCTACAAGGTTGAGTTCACGATAGATGTCGCGACGCCAAACCACATCTTCCTCCATCGGAGCAGAGGTAGGGAATGATATTTGCGCACGCGTTGTTATGGTGTTCGCATTCGAGCGGGTGCCTTGTTGTTGCTCCGCTCTGCGACGAGCAGGCTGGGCAAAGGTGCTTATTGCAGCTGCGGCAACACATACTATCAGGAATATTCGTTTCATTTTCTGTATCTTAAATAATTGTTCGCACTGCGGTTATTATGCCGAAGCAGAACTAATAATTAATCTTCGTTTTATTATTACTGCACTATCACTTCCATGTTTCGTCCGTTGAGCGTACGAGTAGTACCGTCCGGACCGTGAACAACAACATTGGTAATGTAGAAACGCTTGTTGCGGCTGAGGTGGCGGAACTGTTCTTTCTGTTGCGCAGAGAACTGTGAGCCATTGCTTGCCAACGGTACGGCATTACCCATATTGTCGAAGAACACCGTGCGGAAACTTGTTACGCTGAACGGAATGTCGAGCAAACCATCGTCGATGGCAGCATGTATGCCTGAAGCCGACATCAAAGCAGCCTTCGACAGTGCACCGCTCTTGAAGCGGTCAGCCCCCATGGCAATGTAAGGAGCAGGGTCCGGCAACTTACGCACACGGAACTTGTACTCCCCTATCTTTCTTCCCTTTGCCGAAACAGATATGGTTACGGGGTTGCCGACTGACGTTGGACGTGCAACAAACTTACCACCGCCACGCGCAACCAACGAACCGCCCGACATAGAGGCTTGAATATCGTTCTGACCTGTATTTGGAATACTGATGGTTATGGGGTTGTCGAAACCTGCATAAAGCACATTCATCAAGTCGGCAGCTATCGTTGCCACACCTTCAAAAGCCGGTATCTGCTGCATTCCGTCAGGACTAATGTAGCGTTCGGGCTTTGGACCGCCCGTAACCCAATAGTCTTGCTTGAAGTTTCGACGTATTACGTTGCCCGCAAGGTCTTTTATCAACATATAGCCGCTGATGGTATGTTTGCCCGGCGCACCTGCTCTCAGCGTGATTTTATTGCCTCGAATGAGTTGTCCGTTCACATAAACCTGTGGCTGTTGGGTAGAATCGACAGCCCCCATCAGCATTTGTGCCGTAAGAGTTTCGCCCGGATAAAGGCGCGTCTGACTTGGAACAACAAACGCTTGCAGCTTATTCACACGCAAATCTTTCAGTCCTACATTGGCAACGAGGGTGTGAAGGACTTCGCCTTCAGCATAACGAATATCGCTTTGTAGCTTTGAAAGCAAGGTTACGGCAGCTGATGTAGGCATGTTCTCAAACATATACTCCTCCCAATTCTTATTTAACGAATGGTGTGGAACAGCAGTTGAAAGGTTGCTTGCTATGATTTTCTTCTGCAATGGGTCGGTAACAAAGCGGAGAATGCGTTCACGATAGCTGTTTATAGCATCGTAGAGCTTGTGTCCCTGCCCTGTTCCGGGTGCCAACATAACGATTCCTGCAGCTTCAAGGTTCTCTTTATTTCTAATATTTAGTGGGTCGCCATTTTTCCCATCGGCTTCTTTTACAATGTCTATCTTTAATTGCTGTGCATAATTGAAGAGCGAATCGCTCATATTCCGCACCGTTGAAGCCATTGCAAACCATGCTTTCACCTTCTCCGGGTTCTTCTGCATCATCTGCTCAAGCTCATCAAAGATGGCTTTGTTCTCCATAGAAGAGTTTCCCGTAGTACGATTTAAGCTCTCCTCCACAATAGAAAAGCCGTTGAGAACCTCCGTCGAGATGTTCAACGCAAGCATTGCCATGAGGACGACGTACATCAGGTTAATCATCTTCTGGCGTGGGGAAACCTTTCTCTTTATGATTGCCATGTAATATCTTTCTGTTATTATGCCGTTCGTCTGCTGTGTTTACATAACCTATCGGCTATGTTCATATAGCCTATTTATTATGTTTGGAGGCAGACAAACGCACGTTAGATTTATTCCTCTGTTGTAGGTTGCGCCGGAACGGCAGGCGATGCAACACGCATATTCACAGTCATTGCCTCTATCATTCGGGCATAAACCTTGTTGAGTTGCTCTATCTGCTGCGCCATCTTGCGGGTTTGTTCGTTGATTTGGTCGATGGTTCCAATCTGCTGACTCGCACCCTTCAGCTGCATTTCGTAAACCTTAGTGATGCCCGTAAGCGTACGATTGAGGTTTTCCATCTCCTCGCTGTCGCGTGTAAGACGCTGGCTTTGGTCGTTCACCTTGCCCAACATCTCGGTCAAACTCTTCAGCGCATCGACATAATTGGTTTGCGCTTCTACCATTTCAGGCGTCTGCTGCTCGGCATTAGCGATAACTTGGCTTTGCTGATTAACCACTGCAGCCGCTATTTGGTCAGCCAATGGCATTGTTTGGCGAGCTATTTCTTCGGCTGTAGCATCAGTAGAAACAACCGGTTGGCGCACAGAAGAAACGTTGCCTTTCGTATTAATGCCGACTGTTTCAATCTCTTCATCGTCTTCTTGGAAATGTGTTGGTATTTCTTTGCCGTCGTCTGTCTTATCGAAAGGTCGGTCGAAAGCAGACAAGAAGAACACCACGACTTCTGTTCCCATACCCAAGAACAACCAAATGTTAGCTCCCGGGAGGTGAGTGAGCTTGAACAATGCACCCAAAATAACGATTGAGGCACCCCAACTATAACCATAGTTCAAGAAAGTCTGTCCCGGGACGGTATCAATCCACTTTTGCAGACGATATATAATGTTGTATTTGCTATATTGTGTCATTACTTTCTATTCTTTTTTCTTTTCTTACTACTTTTCTTTGCCTCTTTTGCTGCTTCGCTCGAAGAGCTTGCTAAGCTACGCACACAACGGAAACCGATATAGCTGCGCGGCTGATTTTGGTATTCCCAAGTACGCCATGCGCTCCGGATATAGCTTTCAGGGTCTTTCCAACTACCGCCACGCACGCTCTTTTTCTTTAGTCGGTAAGGGTCTTCCTTAGCCGCCTTATACTCCAGCTGTGGGTTCAAATCATTCATAGACTTTACTCCTGCTTCGGTGTAAACGGTGCTTGTCCATTCGGCTACATTGCCTGCCATATCGTAAAGACCATTTGAATTGGCACTGTAAATACCTGTTCTGCTGGTTATAAGGTTGCCGTCCTTGGTGTAGTTTCCTCGGTCGGGCTTAAAGTTGGCATAGAAACAACCGTTTCCACTCTTCACATCTTGGTTCTCCCAAGGGAACTCGTCTTGGTTCTTTCCGCGTGCTGCGTATTCCCATTCAGCTTCGGTCGGCAAGCGATAGCGTTGCACAAAACGTGCTTCCTTACCTAAACCCTTCAACAAATAGTCGGTACGCCAAGCGCAGAAAGCATTGGCTTGCTCCCATGTAACGCCCACAACAGGATAGCTATTGTAGGTGTCGTTGCTGAAATAATTGCGCAAATAGGTTTCGTTGTCGGAGTTACGAAAATCGTTTACCCAACAAGTTGTATCGGGATATATATTTACAATATAGGTATTCAAGAAGTCCCAAGGACCTGACAATGGGCGATTGATGGTTTCTTGATGTATATTTCCCTCGTCGTCGATGTAGGCAGTGTCCTTTGAAATCATCACTACTTCTTCCGGATCTACCTCTATATCGGTGTTCAAGTTGCGTTCCGATGGATTCAAACGGTTGCGACGAAGTGCAGCCGTAGTATAGTCGTATATTTCGTAACGATAGTTCAGCTGCTTAGCATCAAGACTTTTCTCGCCCGTAACAGGGTTTGTTGTGTACAAACTCTCGAAAGCTCGCTGCTCGTCTTCGTTGGGTTTACGTGGTAATCGTTTATTCCAATCCAAGTGAGGAGTAACAGGATTGCCACTCTTATCTTCGGTTATCATATATGTTTCATCGCCTCCATACGCCGGATCAGCAAGGCGTGTACGAAGGATAGAGTCGCGTACCCACTCTACAAATTGTTTATATTCAGAGTTCGTAACTTCAGTTTCGTCCATCCAAAAGCCGTCTACAGAGATGTCTTTTACCGGAGTGTTCTTACCCCAAAGGCTGTCTTGGTCGGCAAGACCCATTTTCAGCCAACCTCTCTTCACCAAGGTCATACCGTAAGGAGTGGGTTCGCGGAAAGGTTTACCGCCGCCAACACCGGTTACTTCGCCTCCTCTGCCCGACATTGAAGCCGATTTTCCGGCAAAACAGCCTGAGAGTGTGCCAAGCATAACAATGCCAAGACAAAGAATTAATATATTTTTTTTCATCTTCATATTTTGTTTCTATAGAAATCTTACGCTTTTATGTTTGTTTCGTCCTTTCTTTTGCAGGTTTATATCGGTTTGATAACTCACCACCAACTCGTGGCTGCCGTTGCCCACGTCGGCTGTTCCTGTGTACATTTCGTAACTGTAGCCAACGTTGATGTTGTGGAAACTTCCTCCCACGTATGCCGTTACAGAGTTTGTAGGACTGTAAGACACACCACCGTACAGCACTTTCTTCTCATTCGTATAGACCAATCGTGCAGTTATATCCGCCCGATAGCCGTTACCGTCGTAACGTGCCATAACAGAGGTTGGTATAGTAAGAAACGGATTTCTTAGTTTTATATTGTATCCACCTGTCAAATAATAGGTCTTATCTATTTGCAGTTCGTTCTTCTCGCCCAACTCTACAAGGGGCGCATTCAGATGCTGCACAGATGCACCGATGTACCAATTCTTGTGTATATAGTAAAGTCCGACGCCCAAATCGAGGCTCTGTCCGCTTACTTCTGCGCGTGTAAAGGCAGGGTCGCCGGCATCTTCAAGGTCTGCCTTAGAGCCGTCGAACTTCTCCAACAGCACTCCTAACTGCACACCGGCTGCCAACATTCCACCAAAAAGACTTTTGCGAAAAGCGTACTGTCCTGCGATGCGTTGATGGGTAAAAAGTCCGATTTGGTCGTTCAAAATCGACATACCCACGCCGTGATATTGCCGCATGAAATAGAGCGGCATACAGGCACCGACGTACATTACACGCGGATTGTTTTTATAGCCTGCAAAGTCCAAGGCGTATGTTCCTACGACGTTGAGATGGTTTTCCTTTCCCACGGAAGCAGGATTATAGTAAGGTTCCATTTCCCAATAATGGCTAAAAGATACGTCGTACTGCGCCAATGCGGTGGCACTGACGAGCAAATACAGGCTGATTATGG
Organism: Prevotella falsenii DSM 22864 = JCM 15124; assembly: GCF_000613945.1. GTDB lineage: Bacteria > Bacteroidota > Bacteroidia > Bacteroidales > Bacteroidaceae > Prevotella > Prevotella falsenii. The sequence goes on along the minus strand of NZ_BAJY01000008.1, from coordinate 9,568 downwards.
ATATTAAGCGTTTAAACACGTATGTATAACGATTGTTTGTGCGTATTATTGCATTTACCGATAAAATAAGACTGCAAAAGAAAATAAACAAAAACAACTCACCAAGGGGCATAGCCATGGTGAGTTGTCCGCATTATTTTAAATTCAATAACTAATATTCATCTTCGTTCCACAAGAAGTCGTCCTTAGACGGATAGTCGGGCCAGATGTCTTCGATACTATCGTAAACATCGCCTTCGTCTTCAATTTCCTGAAGGTTTTCCAATACTTCTAATGGCGAACCTGAACGAATGGCATAGTCGATAAGCTCTTCTTTAGTTGCCGGCCATGGTGCGTCTTCCAGCTTCGATGCTAATTCCAGTGTCCAATACATAGGCTTAAAATATTTGCTTTAGTTTGTTTTGCGTGCAAAAATACTATTTTATTTCTTATTTGCAAGGATTTTGCCATATTTTTTCGTCTACTTTCTCGATATTGTTTAAATAGCGTGAAAGCACGAAGAAGTAGTCTGACAAACGGTTTACATACGCCATCAGGTTGCTGTCTACCGCCGAAGTCTCGTCCAAAGCAATGATAAGACGCTCGGCACGCCGACAAACAGTGCGGCAAACGTGGGCGATGGAAGCCGAACGACTGCCGCCGGGAATAACGAAACTTTTCAGTTCGGGAATGGCAGCCTGCATTCTGTCGATGGCGTTTTCTACGTGTTCGATGAACACACCGGCAACTACCGACTCTTTTATTTCCTTTTTAAAATTCTCGCCCATGGCTAAATTGCAGCCGATATTGAAGAGTATGTTCTGTATTTCGGCTAAAAGGTCGGCGGTTTCTTGTTCGTTTACATAGGTTGCGAGCAACCCGATGAACGAGTTCAGCTCGTCTACCGTTCCATAAGAATCAATGCGAATATCGCTCTTCTTTACTCTTGTTCCCCCTATCAGACCGGTTGTTCCCTTGTCGCCTGTCTTTGTGTACACTTTGCTCATTGCGCTTTGTTTATTAGAAATTTATTATATGGTTTTGCTTGGGTCGCTTGTCGAAAAAGGCGATACCTATATGATATAGGTCGAACGAGAAGCTGACGCGCTCGTCGTCCACAATTTGCTGCCAAAAGGCTTTTGTTTCTGCATTGCGCTTTATGCCGTCTACAATGATAAAACTTTGCGCATTGATGGTTGTTCGCAACGTATCGTAAAACGTTTGGCAGTGTTCGCTGACCGTCAGGAAATAGATAGCAGACTCGCAAGACGCAGTGCCTTCGCTCGCCTCGCATAGTGTTTTCGCCTCTTCTATCAATGTTTTCTCGCACGCAGCCTTAATATAGCTTTCGTAAGCCGGCAACTTCGTGGGATAGAAACAAAATCTATCGGCTTCGGCAAAACGGTTTATCCGATACAACAGCCGAGCTTTCTTGCGCTCTATTGCTGTTAAGGCATTGCCGGCTCGCTTCAATTCAGCATAAACGGGATAGAAAGTGTGGTCGTTTATCACCTTCCTATCAAACGAAAAAGCCGATGGCGACTGAATGCCAAACCCCTGAATATGCTTCATTCGTTGCAGCCAAACCATCAAAGCCTTTATTTTATATGGCAGAATATTTCGTTGTATCATAATAATAGCAATGCAAACTTACTTAAAAAATGGTGAAAACGGAAAGGATAAGCCGCTTTTTTGTGAAACACTAACAATTCTGTCTATTGTTTTTAACCCCAATTGGCTATTAGCGTCCTTGACCGGTTTTGTTCGATTGTCGAGCAGATGTGCCGGCGTTTCATCGAAGGCGTAGCGGACTACGCCGAGATGGAATGGCGGCGCAGATGCCGGCAAGCGGACCAAAGCAGTAAGGAAAACTGTTTCCTTTCTTTTTGCTTTCGGCAAGTAGTAAAAGCCGCAACCTGAGTAGAAAGCGGTTCGCACTAAACTTTCCAATGCAATTGCACTTCCAAATCGGTCTGTTCTGAACGGTTTATCTGTTGCAAACCCGACGAAATATGCTTGCGGTCGAAATAGTGCGTAGTACCTACCTTCAGCAAAACAGACAGATTTTGACGCAAGTTGGCACGAGCAAACACCGACCAGCGAATGCCCTTGCCGTAGAAAGTGGGGAAACTAAAACTGTAAAGCATGCTGCGCTCGTAGATATACAAGCGAGAAGCGAAGTCCGCAGTATGGAAATAACCGATGTTCGCCGAGGTTTGCAGCCACGAAAGAGGTTGCCAAGCAACAAATTCGCTTAGCATATAGCCAAAACTATTGGTTTTATGGTGGTTATAGGCAAGGTCTGCCTGCGTCTTGAAATCCCAATTCAGCCCCGAGCAGGTGAATGCAAAACGTGTTCGCTGCGTATATTCATTGATTAATTTTGTGTGGTCGGCATTGTCTTTCTCGCGAATTTTAAACCGGTAGCGAGCTAAGAACGAGAGATTTCCACGGGTGTAAATGGCGGAAATATAATTGTCCCATGCACTGCTTGCTACCGATGCGCGATAGCGTGGCTTGCGAAAATAGGCATAGTCGGTATAGGCAGAAAGGGCGAGGAAGCGGTTTACAGTCCAATTTGCTCCTACCAACATACCCATCTCGTTGCGCATCTGTCCGCCTTCGCTAAAGGCATTGGCGTGGAGTGCCCAATATCGAGAGCCGTAATATCGCTGAATGGCAGTCAGAGAAAGCCGTTTCGTGGGTTGAAACGATAGGGAATTTAAAGTAGCCACAGCACCATTGCCACTCATTGCAATTTCGCCATTCATATTCCATCGATAGTTCAGATAGCCGTAACTCACACCAACGTTCCAAAAATCGTACCCTTGTGGGTAATCGGAACGGTAAGTTTGCCCGGTATTGGGCATCAACGGACGGTCGAAATGTGTGTACAGTGCCGTCAGACCCGCACGAAAGCCATGGTCGAACCATTGTAAATTGCCGCCGAAAGTGGTTTGCGAAATGTTGTTTTTCTTCTTCATTTCGGTGGGCGTGCGATGATAACCCGACTTCAACAGTGTGCGAATGGTGCCATCGGCATTAAGCGTAGCATCGTTCTTGCGGTAAGATGCAAACGCCGATAGGTCGATATGGCGTGTCAAAGCCACCGTTGCAGCCCCTCCTTGCAGATAATTGGCATGCGAACGCGAAGAGTATGGACGAATAGCCGTGTAGGAACGCCTTGCGAAAGAAGGGTCATTGTTTTGCCAAAACTAAAATCGTTGTTGATTATAAGACCTTGCCCGAACCGCACTTTATAGCGTCCTGCAACGGCAGACTTTATGCGCCCCAACTTGCGCACTGAGATATAAAAGCTGTAATGGTCGTAACCAAGCGCATTGCGGTTGGCAAAGAAAGGTTCGCCGCTGTCTTGTGCACCGACAAGACCGGCTCGGAAATAGTCGGAATAAGAAAATTTATAGCGCAGCGAGTGCGTATAGGGATAGCCTAAGTAGCCATTTTTATCGCCCTTTCGTTCGTAGAAAGGTGCTTTCATCGTAAAAGTAATATCGTGTTTTCCATATTTTAAAATCGTAGCAAGTGGTGGAAAATGCTTCTGTTCATCAATCTTTATTGTTACAAAACAGCTCAACAATTCGCTTCTCGCGGTATCAAGCGACTCTATCATCAGCAGTTCGCCCACCGAGCGCATACCATGATACTGATAAATGTAAGCCAAAATGTCTTCCACCTGTGTAGCCGTAAGAAACGGAAGCTGCTCTAATTCTTCCCGTGTCGCCTTATTCAAGTCAATGGGGTGCGCTGCCAAACTGCACAGCAAATCGTAATTCTCCTCATTCATCAATCCCTCCTGCTCCTCCGAAACCATCAATTCATCGTACAGCCGCTGCCAATCGCGCTGCTCTTGCGCATTCGCAACAAAGGAAAACAAGGTTAAAAAACACACCAAAACACAGTTTTTCATCTTATAAAAGGCTAAAACAATATCGTATTTAACACATTCATCTATCAACCAAGCAATGAGTATTGTTGCGCAAAAAGTGATTTTTCAAAGGTATAGTCCGAAAGAATTAATTTAATCAACACAAGTGTAGACGACAGAGAACATGACGAAATATACTTCCGTAGGGCACGAAATATACTTCCGTGGGACACAGAATATACTTTCGTAGTTATTAACATTTCATCCTCTCTTTTATTCGTCAAATCACTTTATACTTCTTTCCACTAATTATCGACAGAGCCAACTCAATGCTTAAACTTGGTAACTTCTAAAACCAGTCTTAACTAAAAGCATAGATTTCTGTATTATAGTTTAATTTTTTAATAAAGTCTAAAGCCCCATTAACACTAACCCCATATTCGTATACCAATAATGTGAAAACGTGGCAGTACTCATTATATATATTGGTAGCAAATATGCCTGCATCATCTGTACCAAGCACAATGGGAGGAATGGCTTTTCCTTCGCCTTCCCACTTGAACCAATTATGCAGATGAAAGGTGCAAAATTGACGATGATTTCCAATAAGCACATTACTTGTGGGTAGTGTTTCTATCACTATCTCTTTCTTATGCATCAATTTTAGTATCGCTAATTGTACTTTATGTAAAGCTGCTTCATCAAGAATTTCATAGATTTCCACTTCTATTTTCTCATTATATTTCTCAACGTAATCTTTTTTATGATATAGTTCCAACAAATGATACTCTATTAATTTATTTTGCTTGTCTAATTCCACAATATCAAGTTTCCGATTCTTCCATGCAGATATGTAAGCCTCAATATTTTCATCACCTTGATAGATTTCCCCCGCAAGCTCCATAACACGCATTGAAATCTGTGGCATAAGTGGACGTAAATCCGCTCCTTCTTCAGTACTTGCTAAGTAATATGCAAAAAGGAGGTCGTCCATATATGCTCCTTTAGGAACTATAATCTTATCGCCAACATTTTTATGCCAAATCTTAGAGCTGACACCGGCAGCTGTTGCATGCCCTATTCGGTCTCCTCGCTGTAGTCCTAAGAATTCTATCGCTTCATATATGGCACGTAAACCACCAAGCAAGTGATAGAAATCTTCTCCTGCATGATACGTGAAGTGCCGAAACCCTTTCTCACGTAATCTCTTAAAAACAGGTGCAAAAACTTCTGGTGGAGTGTCAAATTCGCTTGCGGCTGCATCAATACCAACAATGAACTTTCCATTCTTACTTACACTTTTATGCATTGATATTAGTATTTCACTCCTTCTTTTAATGTCGGCACGTAATTTCTGAAAGCGAATATTTCCTTTTTGTTTATCTTTCTTCTTTATGAAGTGTGCAATAAGACGAAGCTCTGAGTTGGGAAGTTCTAAATTCATTTGTGCTGTATTCAGTTTTTTCCAGCCTCTTCGTATTTTATCTATCAAATTATTGTTTTTATCTTTTGTATCTTTAGGGGAAAATCTTCCTTCGATAATCCTAAGGTTATCAAGACCATTTCCTGCCAACTGGAAAAAACGTTGTTCGTATTCTCGCTCACTGAAGTCTCGCAACTTATTCGAAGTGTACTTTTGAAATTGCTCAAACCCAAAGCATTCAGGTTGCTGTACAAGTATAGAATTAGTAAGTCCCAATATAAGAAGATAATGATGAAATTTGTCTGCCACATCTTTGTTAGTGGGATATAAACACAAGTAGTAGAGAACGGCAATGTAAAAAATACTCTCCGATCGGCGAGTAAAGTCCATAAAGATAGGAATTTTCTTCGATAACTCATCGAAAAGTTCCACTCTGAGTTCATTCGCCTTCTCTATCAGCTCCTTAAATCTATCCGGGCGTGACCAATTATCGAACTGTTCATATTGTTCCTTGACTAATTCGTCTTTTTCGGCATCATACATCTCACTGATGACACAATTAGGATACTTAAGTATATCAAGCCAAACCGTATCTGTTTCTAATGTTCCGTTTAGATGGATGTGAAGGTCGCAAAAGCCGTTATGCTTTCTTTTTAAATCTTCCATCTGTCGAATATATGGTGAAACAAAGCTTGTATAACGTAAATTGGGTGCTACAGATTGATTATAGAAAGAATCCGTTGTAAGTTCCTGACTTGAGAAATGTCCGTTTCTGAAAATATAAGCACAAACTAACAGCATAGGAGGTATATATGCTATCAGATACTGCCATTCATTAAACTTTTCAGCCTTGACATACACCCGATTATACCGGTACTCTAAGAAAGCGTCTGCAAGTTCAGTAAGACCTATCGTAAAAATTTGACTTTTCTCTTCTATTTTCTGAAATGAATAGTTTGCATCAAGCCTTAGATAATGGTCTGGAATCGTTGTATTATGTTCTCGTTCAATTAACATCAAACGACGCTTAACATCACCGACACTAACCTCCCCTCCTTCTTGATACGAAGAGAGGGAAAGACGGTCTGTCAGTAGATATGAAAGATATGAATGGTATTTCATAGGGTACAGGTTCTTTTCTATATCAGTCCATTACGTTTAAGTTCTTCTTCTAATACAACCCTCAATCCGTCCATGCCTTTTTGATTGATAGAATTCACGAACTCAAGAGACTCTATCCATTCCTTTGCTTCTGCATTGTTTTTGTCATAGAATCTTTCCTTAAACTCTTTCAGTGTGATACCTTTTTCTAAAATGATTTTAAGAGATTTTCTATAGTTACCACCAGTTATCTTAATAGCACCTTTTTGATTATTCGCTAATTCTACTTCCCTTAGAATACTGAACAATAAAAAGTTAGTATTGTCTTTAAAATTAAAAACCTCTTTCCTTTCTTTTAATAGTTCTTCATCGATGAAACAATAAAGTAATGGACAGGTTATAAGCCAACGAGTCAGTTGTAACTTTTCCCAACTATTATTTTCTTTAACCTTATTAATATTTTCTTGAAATATTGTGTATGAACCTGTCGGATTATTATTGCTGACTCCAATTCCATCTAATTTCTCTTTAACCTCTTCCACCAAACATGCATTTAGGAATAATATGACAGCCTGTTGCATTCTATCGCCAAGGGTAGCGTCAGTATTAATATTTTTTACTGAAGAAGTAAACCGAGTCATAATACGTCCGAGTAGATAGGGGGGAATAGCAGGAAAATTTTCCTTGCCCATTATTGAGACTCTCCATTCTTTCAAACTTGTAACTAAGTTATCGTAAACCTTTTCCTTTTCCCTATCCGTATCCTTTAATTCGAGCACTCTTGATAGTTCTTCATTCCCCTCTATGTCTTCTTCTAAAATATTAGTTCTTCCTAATTGCATAGAAGGCACAGGATAGGTTCTGTGTAAACTCATTTCCTGTAGGCAACGTTTAATATCCTCCTCTTCCTTTCCCCAACGTACGATATAACATATTGTTGATAACAAGACTGGTACAGAGTAATACAATCCTGTCTGCTGTTTCCGACTACTACTTAAAGAAAATAATGGCAATAAGGCTAATGTTCTTTGAGCCATATTAAGTTCTTTTCCCTTTAGAACACTGTCTAATGAGTTTTTGCTTTCTTCTTGATTCTTCTTGGCTTTTAAGGCTAATCCCTTTAACTGAATCAATTCTGGCATATTTAGTTCGTTTGCTTTACCTACAGCTATCATTAGTGCAACTATATTCTTTATTGACATATCGTGTTGCATTCCTGTATAGGATAGCATCAGTTCGAAAGCTCCCTTTTCTAATGACATATTAAAAGATCTTGCATAGCCAACTCTTAACATATAGCCAAGCAAAATCCATGGGTGTATCTTAGCTTGATTAACAAATATAGTGGTAAGTCCCATAAAGCATCCATTAGCATCATGATCTTCAGTATTGGGTATCAATAAATACGAATGTGAGAAGAAATTATTCTTTGATAAGTATTCCACAATGCTAGTAATTGTGAAAGTTTCACTCTTGATAGCTGCATCTACATCTATTTTTGCAGCCATCATTCGAGAAACGAATGCATCTATTTGGCTGTAGATACCATCGTCGCCCAAATTTGAAAGTATGCTAATCTGACTTCGTATAGAAAGCCCTAAAAGATAATCCATAAAGAGTTGTCTTGTGCTATTGATACCCAACAGCTCCAATCTTCTAATATATTCACTTTCTATTTGAGTTTCTTTCTCTTCATCCGCCTTTGTCTTCTTCAAATAATATGATACTCCGTATAGTTGCTTTGTTTCTTGTAGCGACATCAAATGAATTCGGTTTTCCGGTTTGAGTATCTTTAGCAGATACTGTCCCTCCAATTGATTTACCTGCTTTAAGAAGTCAAAACTGTCAAAGTGCATTAATTCACTGAGTTGTTTCCATTGATGTAATCGAACATTATATGAATAAAGTGTCAAATTACCGCTTAGAAGGATAATCAACTTAGGTGTTGTCAGATACTTTCGAATAATTTCAAGTACCGGCCAACCTTTTGACATATTCACATCAATATCGTCGAAAGCCAAAACAAAAAAATCCTTACCTATAATTTTCAATGCCAAATCTACTAATTTGTGGAAATTATCTTCAAGATTATATGCTGCAGTTACGCTCTCTAAGCCACGATCTATAATATAGTTATCGTCATCCCAATTCTCATAACGCTTTGTATCTATTTTTTCAAGTGTAGGTAAACCTTTCGCCAACTTTCTCAAACTTTCTTTCCAATCGCGTTCATAAGAACATATACCGCTTGAAAAACAGCTTTTCATCTCCTCTATTTTATCAGTTACCTTTTTATTGATTAATGACAAAATAACCAAGAATACGTGCTCTTTTTCTTCCATTTGTGTTGGGTCGATAATCCCCAATATTTCCTCTTTCTCCTTTTTATTACTTATATATCTAAGAATATTAAGGATAAACGTAGTCTTCCCCGAGCCTCTTCCTCCAAAAATAGAAATTGTGTTATATTGGTGTAATATACTTAATTCAGATTTTTCTTTTCCCGTATTATCTTCTTTTGGGGGATTTTGGGTGATTTGGGTGATTTGTTTATCAATAAGTTTTGTAACACGATCGTACTCAACAATGTGTATGTTCTGACTTCTTTTAAAGTCATGGGCATACTTACTATCTTCTAAGATGATTGTAACTTTCTCTCCTTTCTTTTCATTTTCTTCCATACTACAACAATAGTTATTTAATATTAGGTGATAGTTAATGTACGACTAAAACAAGCTGCTCAAATAAAAGTATACTTACAAAATGGTTATAGATGTATAGATTACTATTTTTCACACTTATTCTTTGTCGCTTGCAAAGATAGTAATTTTTATGTAATTATAACAAAATAATTAAAAATATTACTATACAATGTGAACTTAATATAAGAACATAGTTTAAAAAGTATGTACCATGAACCAATTTGGGATTAACAGTTCAAGAAACTGTTTACATCAGATAATCGGATTACTTACATCGAACAGTCGGATTACTCACATCATATAATCGGATTACCAATTGGTGGTAATCGATTACAGATTGATGGTAATAAGATTACAGACTTACGGTAATCGTATTACCATCGGTTGGTAAAACTGCAAGGAACGTACTGCGATGGAATGCAATCCGATGTTTTCTCCGAAAAAATGAAAAAGCGGGTGTGTCAAATAGACACATCC